>DATFMS010000036.1:0-28136 GCA_035266805.1 Burkholderiales bacterium
TCCGAGAAATACCCGGTGCGATCGATGCGTCGGCGTGAAAGTTGGATCTTCGAGGCGTCGTAGTACGCGCCTTCCAGCTGCCGCATTTCGCGACGCACGACCTCGTCACGCGTCCTGGTGTTGCCGCTCACCAGAATCCTGCGCACATATACGCGCCGACCAGGGTCGATCAAAATCGTAAATGACACCGTCCGCTTCGCTTTGTCGATCTCAGGCACCGCATTCGCGTTCGCGAAAGCGTATCCGTCGTTGCCCAGTCGCTCGGTGATTGCCTTGGTGGTCTCGCTGAGTACTTCGCGCGAAAACACGTCGCCTGGCTTGATCTTGATGAGCTTGCGCAGCTCCGCCTCCGGCACAAGCATCTGTCCGGCCAGCTTTACGTCGGAGACGGTGTACTTCTCTCCTTCCGTGACATTCACCGTAATGTAGATGTCGCGTTTATCGGGCGTGATGGACACCTGCGTAGAGTCGATCCGGAAATCCAGGTAACCTCGATTGAGGTAATAGGAACGCAAGGTTTCCAGATCTCCGGCCAGGCGCTGGCGGGAATACTGATCGTGTTTTGTGTACCAGGTGAGCCAGCCGGAAGTCCGCAGCACGAACAGTCCGAGCAGATCTTTCTCCGGAAATGCGTGCGCGCCCACGATATTGATCGAGTGGATCGTGGCAACCTCACCCTCGGTCACGGCGATGTTTATCGCGACGCGATTGCGCTCCAGCGGCGTTACCGTAGCTTGGATTTGCGCACCGTAGAGGCCTCTTGCCAGATACTCGCGCTTGAGTTCCAACTCGGCTTTGTCCAGCACTGCGCGGTCGAAAATGCGTCCCTCGGCGAGGCCCTGTTCCCGCAGCACCTCCTTCAACTTGTCGGCGCTGAATTCCTTGGCTCCGGAAATGTCGACCTGTGCGATTGCGGGGCGCTCGTCGACGACGACCACCAGGACGTCCTTGTCCACTTCCAGTCGCACGTCCTTGAAGAATCCGGTGGCGAACAGCGCGCGCAATGCCTTCTGCGCCTTCGCTTCGGTCATGGTCTCGCCGACCTTGACTGGAAGATAGCTGAACACCGTCCCGGGCTCGGTGCGTTGCACTCCCTCGAGGCGGATATCCTTAATTACGAATGGCTTGAACGTTTGCGCCGCAGCGCTCATCGCAAGCGCAAGCAGGCCGCAGCCGAGCGCGCGGAGTATTCCTTTGCGCATCGTTCAGCCGGAGAGCAGGCGGTTCAGGTCGTTGTAGAACGCAAAGGCCATCATGACCAGCAGTAGCGTCAGCCCAACGCGCTGACCGAGTTCCATCGCGCGATCCGAGACTGGGCTGCCCTTTATTATCTCGACCGTATAGTACATCAAGTGTCCGCCATCGAGCAGCGGGATCGGCAGCAGATTGAGAACACCAAGACTGATGCTGATCAGCGCAAGAAAGTTGACGTATGGAATCCATCCCATTTGCGCAGATTGGCCCGCGAAGTCGGCGATCGTCACCGGCCCTGACAAGTGCCGCCAGGACACCTCGCCGAGCAACATCTTGCCGATCATTCTCAAGCTGAAGACGGCGATGTCATAGGTCTTGCCCGCCGCCTTGAGCAAGCTCTCGATCGGGCCGTAGTGAACGCGCACCAGCATGCGATCCGCATGCGAAGGGGGAATCCGGGGCGCTGCCCCGATGCGCCCAAACCTTTCACCGTTCGCCTCGACCGCCTCCGGACGCACTTCGAGGGAGAGCGTCGTCCCGTTGCGCACGACCGCGAGCCTCAACGTCTGCTCCGGATGGGCACGAATCGCGCGCACCAAACCTTCCCATGTCTCGACCGGCGCGCCGTCGACCCGGGCGATGCGATCTCCCGGCGCCAGCCCCGCACGCTCCGCGGGGCTGCCCGCCACCAGTCTTCCGAGCACCGGCTCGAGCGTCGGGCGGTAAAGCTGCAGACCGAGGTGCGCGAGAAGGTCGCTCTCCACCTCCTTGTCAGTAACGTGGCTCAGATCGAGCGTCAGCACCGATATCTGCTGGCGCTGGTCGATCGCTTCGATCGACAGCACTTCGTGCTGCAACGCCGCTTCGAGCACGCGCCACCTGACTTCCCCCCAGGTCCGGACGGGCTTGCCGTCTATCGCCCGCAGCGTCTCTCCTGCGCGGAACCCCGCCTGCGCGGCAGGCGTACCCACCGCCGGCTGCGCGATGATCGGACGTACTTCGGGCAAGCCGTGCATGAACAACATGGCGTAGACGAGCACCGCAAAGACGAAATTGAACACCGGCCCCGCGACCACCACTGCGAAGCGCTTCCATACGCTCTGACGGTTGAACGCCCGCGGTAGGTCCTCGGCTGAAACAAAGCCTTCGCGCTCGTCCAGCATCTTCACGTATCCGCCGAACGGCACCGCGGCAATGGTCCACTCCGTGCCGTCGCGGCCGCGACGCCAGGTCGCGATCGGCTTGCCGAAGCCGACCGAGAAGCGGAGAACCTTGATGTTGCACAGGCGCGCCGCCAGGTAGTG
This sequence comes from Burkholderiales bacterium, assembly GCA_035266805.1. GTDB lineage: Bacteria > Pseudomonadota > Gammaproteobacteria > Burkholderiales > SG8-39 > DAHVFK01. The sequence continues at coordinate 2,499 of DATFMS010000036.1, forward strand.
CCCGTACTCGTGCACGACGATCAACACCCCGAGCGCCACGACGAAGGCGACGATGGTATGCAACAAGCTCATGCGGCCCGTCCCATGATCCGAACGACGGCCGTAGCCGCCGCTCTGCGCGCTCGCGCGTCGGCGTCAAGAACGCTGGCGAGGTCGCCAGCGGAGCCCGCGGACACCGATTCAAGCGCACCTTCAATAACGCCCGGAATTCCGGTAAAGCGCAACCGCCCGGCAAGAAACGACTCGACGGCGACTTCGTTGGCCGCGTTCAGTACCGCTGCTGCGCCGCCGTCCGCGCGCAGCGCCGAGTAGGCAAGCGCCAGGCATGGAAATCTTCCGAGGTCGGGCCGCTCGAACGACAACTGGCCGATCGCCCCCAGGTCGAGCGGGCTCGCCCCCGAATCGATCCTGTCCGGGAATCCAAGCGCGTGAGCGATCGGTACCCGCATGTCCGGGTTTGACAGCTGGGCGATCATCGAGCCATCCACGTATTCGACCAGCGAATGCACGATGCTCTGGGGATGGATCAGCACTTCGATCCGATCGGGCTCCATGTCGAACAGCCAGCGTGCCTCGATGACTTCCAGCCCCTTGTTCATCATGGTCGCGGAGTCGACCGAAATCTTGCGCCCCATCACCCAGTTGGGATGAGCGCAAGCCTCGTCCGGCGTCACCCCGGCCAGCCGGTCGAGCGGAAGCGAGCGAAACGGTCCACCCGAAGCCGTAAGGAGGATTCTCCGCACTGCTGTCAACAGAGGCCTTGCATGCGCGCCGTGCGGCAGACACTGGAAAACCGCGTTGTGCTCGCTGTCGATCGGCAGCAATTCCGCACTGGCGTCCCGCACCGCGCGCATGAACAGTGGGCCGGCCATCACCAGCGCTTCCTTGTTGGCGAGCAGCACCCGCTTACCCGCCGCCGCCGCGGCGAGCGTCGGCGCCAGGCCGGCCGCGCCGACGATTGCCGCCATCACTACATCCGAGCCGGAGCTGGCTGCGACTTCCTCAAGTGCCTTGGCACCGAATAAGAGCTCGGAGCGGCAACCCGCCTCGGCAAAGCGCTTGCGCACCAGCGGATTCTCGTCCAGCCCCGAAAGGACCGCGTATCTTGGTTGGTGCCGCACGCAGATCTCGCGCAGCCCCTCTGCGGAGCGGTGCGCGCTCAAAGCAAAGATCGAGTACCGGTCGGGATGCCGCGCGACGACGTCGAGCGTACTCGCACCGACAGAGCCAGTAGCCCCCAGGACGGTGAGGCCCAGGGTATGCCTGTCGCGCTCCGTTCGAGATGCGGTTCCACTCACGTCTTGGCCATCCAATGCAGTAGCAACGCGGCGATCGGAAGTACTGCGGTTGCGCTATCGATCCGATCCAGCACGCCCCCGTGACCGGGAAGCAGTGAGCCGCTATCCTTAACAGACGCCTGCCGTTTAAGCGCCGATTCGAACAGGTCGCCGAGTATGCTTGCAAGCAGGAGCAGTTCGGCGCCTGCCAGGTACACCAGCCAGGCTGCACCCTGCACACGCTCGGCGAGCTGCGGGGCCAGCGCCGCGCAAATGATAGCGTAGCCCGCGGTCGCCAAGGCGGCCCCGGCGACCCCTTCCCAGGTCTTGCCGGGGCTGATCTCCGGCGCGAGCTTGTGCCGGCCGAGTGCCCGCCCGGTGAAATACGCAGCGGTGTCCGAAACCCATACCAGGCCCAGCGCCAGAAGGAGTTGCGTGCGTTGCATGACAACCATGGCCAGCGCCGCAGGCAAAAGCACTGCGAGGCCGGTAATCGGCAGCAACCACTGGGGGCGATTGCTCACGCCGGTGCGCAGCCAAACCGGCAGCGCTACCAGCCACAACAGCAGCGCGCCGCCAAAAATCGCTTCCAGAACAGTTTTCCGGATCTCTATTGGATGGAGCAGCCACAATATGGCGCCGAAGGCGAGCGTGATCGACCCGGCATAGACGGCCGCTGCGCGCAACGAAAAATGCGACAGTTTTCCCCACTCGTAGGCGCCCAGGATCACCAGCACGGCCACCACGACCGCGAACTGGATGCGCCCGAACAGCATGAGCGCCGAGCCAAAAGCGGCCAGGAGTACGACTGAGGTCAGGATCCGGGTGAGCAAGCCGCTCAGGCCACCGTGCCCGTGGCCGGCTCCGAACCAGACGCTGCGGTTACCGGTGCCGCCGGATCGGTCGCCGCTCCCACCTGCTCGCTGGTGCGGCCGTAGCGCCGCTCGCGCTGGCGATACGATTCGATTGCAGTCTCCAACGCACGCGCATCGAAGTCCGGCCACAACGTATCGGTGAAGTAGAGCTCGGTATACGCCAGCTGCCACAGAAGGAAGTTGCTTACTCTCTGTTCCCCGCCCGTTCGGATGAACAGGTCGGGCTCCGGTGCATAGCTCATCGCCAGATACGGTCCGACCGCCTCCTCCTGTATCGGGCCCGCCGCAGCCTCGGGGCGCTCGCGCAGCAGCTTCGATAGAGCCTGCAGGATGTCCCACCGCCCGCCGTAATTCGCCGCGATGGTCAGCGTCAGTCCCATATTATTCGCCGTTAGTGCTTCGCCGCGCTCAATTAGCCCCCGTATCTTGGGGTCGAACCGCTGCGTATCACCGACCAGTTTCAGGCGGATGCCGTTGCGGTGCAGCTTCTCCACCTCGTTGCTCAACGCACCACGGAAAAGCTGCATCAGCAGCGCGACCTCGTCCGGGGGCCGACGCCAGTTCTCGGAGCTGAAGGCAAACAGAGTGAGGTACTCGACCCCGAGCTGCGCGCAGGCCTTGACCACCGCGCGCACGGACTCCACGCCGCGCTTATGTCCCGCGAACCGCGGCAGATGCCGTTGCTTGGCCCAGCGACCGTTGCCGTCCATGATGATGGCGATGTGCCGCGGCAAAGCACCGTGGAGCGGAATTTCGCGGGTCGAACTCGCGTGCTTGCTCATTGGGGCCTCAGACCGCCATCAATTCGTTTTCCTTCTGTTGCAGAAGAGTGTCGATCTCCCCTACATGGCGATCGGTAAGCTTCTGCACCTCCTCCTGAGCGCGTCTCTCGTCGTTTTCCGACACTTCCTTCCTTTTGAGCGCCTCCTTGAGTGCGTGATTCGCGTCGCGCCGCAGGTTGCGAACCGCGACCCGGGCGTTCTCCGCCTCATGGCGTACCACCTTGATCAGTTCCTTGCGTCGCTCCTCGGTGAGCGCGGGCATCGGAACGCGGATCGTCTCGCCCATAGCGGCAGGGTTGAGACCGAGGTCGGAATCGCGAATCGCCTTTTCCATCGCCTGCACCATTTTCTTCTCGAACGGCGACACCCCGATCGTGCGCGCGTCGAGCAACGTGATTTTCGCCAGTTGGTTCAAGGGCGTTGGCGTACCGTAGTAGTCGATCATGACGTGATCGAGGATTCCGGTGTGTGCACGCCCTGTCCTCACCTTCGACAGGTCACCTTTGAACGCGTCAATGGTCTTGCCCATCTTCTGCTCGGTGCTCTTCTTGAGTTCCGGAATCATGTCGGCCTCCTTTGCAGATTCAGACGTGAACCAGCGTGCCCTCGTCCTCGCCGAGAACGACGCGTTTCAACGCCCCTTTCTTGAAGATGCTGAACACGTTGATAGGAAGTTTCTGATCACGACAGAGCGTGAGGGCCGTCGCGTCCATAACCCTCAGGTTGCGGGCTATGGCCTCATCGAAGCTGATACGGCCATAGCGCTGCGCGGCAACATCCTTTTTCGGGTCGGCCGTGTATACGCCGTCGACCTTGGTCGCCTTGATTACGATTTCCGCTCCCATCTCGCTGCCGCGCAGGGCGGCCGCCGTGTCGGTGGTGAAGAACGGGTTGCCCGTGCCAGCCGCGAAGATCACGATTTTGCCTTCTTCGAGGTAGCGGATCGCCTTGCCACGGATATAAGGTTCAACGATCTGCTCCACGTTCAACGCCGACTGCACTCGGCTCGCAAGTCCGGCATGACGCATGGCGTCCTGCAATGCCAGCGCGTTCATGACGGTCGCGAGCATGCCCATATAATCTGCGGTCGCGCGATCCATGCCCGAGGCGCCGGGCGCCACACCGCGAAAGATGTTGCCGCCGCCGATCACCACGCCGATTTCGACACCCATGCCTGCCACCTGCGCAATCTCCGCGACGATGCCCTCGATCGTCTGGCGATTGATCCCGTAGGGATCGCTTCCCATCAGCGCCTCGCCGGAAAGCTTGAGCAGGATGCGCTTGTATTTGGGTGTCAAGGCTCAGTCTCTCCAGCGCGCGCCTACGCCCGCCTAGCCACGAACTTATACCCGTGCACCTTTGATTTTTGCGCCGCGAGCATCTTTTCGATGCTTAGCTTGTCGTCCTTCACGAACGGCTGCCCAAGCAGAGCGGCTTCACCGAGGAACTTGTTCAGGCCGCCTTCGACCATCCGGACGACGATCTCATCCGGCTTGCCTGATTCCTTCGCCCGTGCCGCGAGGATATCTCGCTCACGCGCCACCACATCCGCAGGGACGTCGCTTTTCGAGAGGAATTGAGGCTTGGCGAACGCAATATGCATTGCAAGGTCCTTGCCGACCTGCTCGGGTCCGTCGTAGTCCACGAGAACGCCGACTTTTGTCCCATGCAGATATAGCGCGAGGCGGGACACGGCCTGTACCCGCTCGAAACGGCTAATTGATATGTTTTCACCGATCTTCTGCACCAGGCTCTTTCTTCGGTCTTCCACTTTGACGCCATCGAGCGCAAGGGAGCCCAATGCATTGATATCTTCCGGATTGGAGTGCGCGACCAACTCGGCGAGCCCATTCGCGAAGGAGAGAAAATCTTCATTCCTTGCCACAAAGTCCGTCTCGCAGTTGACCTCGACCAGAGCGCCCAAGCGGGCGTCTGGAGAAAGATACGCGCCAATAGCGCCTTCCGCGGCAATCCGCCCTGCCGCCTTGCTCGCTTTGGCGCCGCTCTTGATGCGAAGAAGTTCCTCAGCTTTCCGCAAGTCGCCCGCGGTCTCGCTAAGCGCCTTCTTGCATTCCATCATTCCAAGCCCGGTCATTTCCCGGAGTTCTTTCACCAGGCCAGCGGTGATCTCTGCCATTGCCGACTACTCCTTACCCGTGGGCCATGCGGCCCCGTTTGGTCCAAATCCCGTTCCAGATTGCAAAAAAGGGGCCTTCGGCCCCCTTTTTACGCGCCAAGTTGCGCCAGCATCAATCTTCGCCCGCCTCGTCGTTCACTTCGACGAACTCGTCGCGCGACGCCTCGACGATCTCCTCCACGGACTGCGAGCGTCCTTCGATGACGGCATCGGCCACTCCGCGCGCATACAGCCGGATCGCGCGGCTGGAGTCGTCGTTGCCCGGAATGACGTAATCAATCCCTTCCGGCGAGTGGTTGGTGTCCACCACACCGACGACCGGAATGCCGAGCTTCACCGCCTCCGCAATTGCGCCTTTCTGATAGCCGACATCGATCACGAACATTGCGTCGGGCAGGCTCGCCAGTTCCTTGATACCGCCGAGGGAGCGGTTGAGCTTCTCCAGCTCCCGCTGCAGTCCCAGCGCCTCCTTCTTGGACATCCGCTCGAAGGTACCGTCCTGCGCCATTTGCTCCATCTCCCTGAGCCGCTTGATGGATTGCTTGACGGTCTTGAAGTTTGTCAGCATGCCGCCGAGCCAGCGGTGATCGACGAATGGCATGCTGCAACGCATGGCTTCTTCCCTGATGATCTCGCGTGCCTGCCGCTTGGTGCCGACAAACAGCAAGTTGCCCTTGTTGGCTGCCAGGCGCCGGATGTACTTCAGCGCGTCCTGGTACATCGCCAGGGTCGTCTCAAGATTGATGATGTGGATCTTGTTGCGATGACCGAAGATGAACGGCGCCATCTTCGGATTCCAGTAGCGGGTCTGGTGCCCGAAATGGACGCCCGCCTCAAGCATTTGACGCATGGTTACCGACACAATCGCTCCTCTTTTAGGGTTGAGTCTGCCGCACGGCCGAACCGTCGACCCGACAAATGCCGGGCACCCTAACCAGCCGGGCAGGAAATTTGGCCTGGGCACGCCGTCTAGACGCAACCCGACCAGCCGAAAATTCTAGCATAATCAGGTACCAAGACTCAATAGAATTGCCTCTCGAGAGCTATTCTCGTATCCTCGACGCCTTTGCCATCCCATGGCCGTTACGCGTAAGACACCCGACGAGGTCGCCAAGATGCGGGTGGCCGGCCGTCTCGCGGCGGAAGTGCTGGATTTCATCGGCCCCCACGTGCGCCCGGGCGTGTCCACCGGCAAGCTCGATGCTCTGTGCCACGATTACATGGTCAAGGTGCAGGACACCGTTCCCGCCCCGCTCAACTACGCGCCGCCCGGATACAAGCCCTATCCCAAGTCGATCTGCACCTCGGTCAATCATCAGGTCTGCCACGGTATCCCGGGCGATCGCGTGCTAAAGAACGGCGACATCCTGAACATCGACGTAACGGTCATAAAGGAAGGCTTCCACGGCGACTCGAGCCGGATGTTCTTCGTCGGTGAGCCCGGCGTGCAGGCGCGGCGGCTGGTCGAGATCACCTACGAATGCATGTGGCTCGGCATCATGCAGGTGCGCGCGGGCGGGCACCTGGGCGACATCGGTGCCGCGATCCAGACAAGTGCCGAAAAGCACGGCTTCTCCGTGGTGCGCGAGTTTTGCGGACACGGGATCGGACGCAATTTCCACGAGGAGCCTCAAGTCTTGCACTACGGCAAGCCGGGCACCGGATTGGTTCTCGAGCCGGGGATGACCTTTACCGTCGAGCCGATGATCAACGCTGGCAAGGCTGCAATTCGCGAGCTGGCCGACGGCTGGACCATCGTCACCAAGGACCACAGTCTTTCCGCGCAGTGGGAGCACACCGTACTCGTCACCGAGTCCGGCTATCAGGTGCTGACGGTGTCCTCGAACTCACCGCCGCCGCCCGCATTCGCGGCGTAGACGATGGCTGCGGCGCAGCCCAAACCCGGCACGCCCGTTTCGCAGACTCGCGCGGCGCTACAGGACGCCCGCAGCGCTCTGCGCGAGGCCTACTTGCGGCGACCGCGGCCGCGCGCCTTGCTGCGTGGCCACTCGAACCTGATCGATCGCACCATCAAGTCTCTGTGGCGCGAGCTGCAGCCGGCGGCAGGCGCCTGCCTCCTCGCCACCGGCGGGTATGGTCGCGGCGAACTGTTCCCGTTCTCGGATATCGATATTCTGGTTCTGTTGGCGAGGGAGCCTTCGGCCGACGAGCGTACCCGGCTCGAGGCGCTTGTCGGGCTGTTATGGGACGTCGGGCTCGAGGCCGGCCACAGCGTACGGACGATCGCGACCTGCCTCGAGGCCGCCGAGGCCGACATCACGGTACGTACCAGCCTGCTCGAAGCGCGCTTCCTCGCCGGCAGTCGTGCGCTGTACCAGAAGCTCGAGGCGGCCCTGCACCAGGCGTTCGATCCGGCGTCGTTTTACAAGGCGAAGAAGCTGGAGCAGGAGCAACGCCATGCCAAGCACCAGGACACTCCCTATTCTCTGGAGCCGAACCTGAAGGAAGCGCCCGGCGGCCTAAGGGACCTGCACGTGATCCAGTGGATCGCCAGGGCGGCGGGGATCGGGCGAAACTGGCGCGACCTCGAGACCCACGGTCTTATCCAGCACGACGAGATGCGCCAGCTGTCGCGAAGCGAATCCGAGCTTCAGAATTTGCGCATTCGACTGCACTACCTCGCAGGACGGAGGGAAGATCGACTGGTATTCGATCTGCAGGGCGCGCTCGCAGACCAGCTCGGCTATGCGGAAACGCCCACGCGCCGCGCAAGCGAAGCGATGATGCAGCGCTATTACCGCACGGCGAAGACGATTACCCAGCTGAACACGATTCTGATGCAGAACCTGGGCGCTCGCCTGTTCCCCAAGGCGGAGGCCGATTTGCAACCGCTGAACGAGCGCTTCCGCGCTCGCGGCGAGTTGCTCGAAGCCTGCGACGAGGGTCTGTTCGAACGCGAGCCGCTTGCCGTGCTCGAAAGCTTCCTGCTGATGCAGCAGCATCACGAGCTTCAGGGTATGACCGCCCCCACGCTGCGGGCGCTATGGCGCGGACGCCGTCGGATTGACACCCAGTTCCGGCGCGATCCGGTCGCCAGGCTGATGTTCCTGCAGATCCTGCAGCAGCCGCGCGGCATCGTGCACGAGTTCCGACGCATGAATCAGTACGGAATCCTCGGACGCTACCTGCCGGAATTCGGGCACGTGGTCGGGCAGATGCAGCACGACCTGTTTCACGTCTACACCGTCGACCAGCATATCCTGATGGTGTTGCGAAATCTTCGCCGATTCACGATGCCGGAGCTGGGACACGAATTCCCCTTGTGCAGCCGGCTGATGAGCGGCTTCGCGCGCGGCTGGCTGCTTTATATCGCCGCTCTCTATCACGATGTGGCGAAGGGCCGCGGTGGCGACCATTCCGAGCTCGGCGCGCACGACGCGCGGATATTCTGTCGTCGACACGGACTCGCCGCCGAAGATGAGGATCTGGTGGTATTTCTGGTTACCAATCACCTGGCGATGTCGATGGTGGCGCAGAAGCAGGACGTCCACGATCCCGAGATCATTCGCGCTTTCGCCGACCGCGTCGACAGCGAACGACGCCTGGTTGCGCTGTATCTGCTGACGGTGGCGGACGTCCGCGGCACCAGCCCGAAGGTCTGGAATGCCTGGAAGGCGAAGCTGCTCGAAGATCTGTTTCGCGCCACCCGACTCGTTCTCACGGGCGAAACGCTTCCCCTCGACGCCGCGCTCACGGAGAAGCAAGCGGAAGCGACGCGCCTGCTCCGGCTCTATGCGCTGTCGGACAGCGTCAAGGACCGTCTGTGGGCGCAACTCGACACCACCTATTTCCTGCGCCACGACGCCCAGGAAATTGCCTGGCAGACGCGCAATCTGCACTACAGGGTAGACGCTAAAAAGCCGGTGGTGCGGGCCCGGCTGGCCCCGTTCGACGACGGCTTGCAAGTGATGATCTATACCCACGACCGTCCGGCCCTGTTCGCACGAATATGCGGTTTCTTCGACAAAGTCAACTTCAACATCGTCGAGGCCAAGATCCACACCACCCGCAACGGATACGCGCTGGACACCTTCCTCGTGATGGGCGAGGGAAACGGCGTGCATTACCGCGACATGATCAATCTGATCGAGAGCGAGCTCGCGCAAGAGCTCGAATCCGAAGCTCCGCTCGGCCCACCACGAGGCGGTCGCCTCTCGCGCCGCGTGCGGCACTTCCCGATATCACCCGTGGTCGACGTGCGTCCTGACGAACGCGGGACCTACCAGGTGCTGTCGCTCATCGCCAGTGACCATCCGGGCCTGCTGTATGGCGTGGCGCGCACGCTTGCCCGCTATCGAATCGATCTGCATACGGCAAAGATCAATACGCTCGGCGATCGCGCCGAGGACGTGTTTCTGATTTCGGGCGAGGCGCTCGCTGACTCCAAGACCGTGCTGCGTCTGGAGCAGGAGCTGGCCAGGGAGCTGCAGGTGTGACTCGCGCTCACTCCTCGGGGGGCAGCTCTTCTCCGGGGAACAACGCGTCGATGTACCCGAGCTTTCTCAGATCCGGCATTCGCATCGGATAGAGAATGCCGTCCAGATGATCGCATTCGTGCTGGACCACGCGCGCATGAAACCCTTCAACCACGCGCTGGAAGGGATTGCCCCGCTCGTCGCGCCCGGAGTAGCGCAGTTTGGCGTAACGGGGTACTAGGCCGCGCATGCCCGGCACCGAAAGGCATCCTTCCCAGCCTTCCTCGATATCGGCGGACATCGGCTCGATGACCGGGTTGATCAGGACGGTCTCGGGCACCTCCTCCACACCAGGATAACGCGGACTGCTCGTCACGCCGAAGATCACCACACGCAGGCCGACGCCAATCTGCGGCGCCGCCAGCCCGGCACCATTGAGGTGCGCCATCGTGTCTCGCATGTCGCTCAGCAGTGCATCCAGCTCGGGAGTGGCAAAGCGTTCGACCGGCGCCGCAATCGCCAGCAGTAACGGGTCTCCCATCTTGAGGACGTCGCGGATCATTCGCTGGCCAATTTCTCAATGATCTTGCGCACCCGGCCCATTGCCTCGTCGAGCACGGCGGCGATTCGCTCCAGGGAAATTCCTCGCGCGCTATCCCCGCGTCCTGCCGCGTAGTTCGCGACCACGGCGATCGCCGCGTATTCCAGACCGAGTTCGCGCGCGAGCACCGCTTCGGGCATGCCGGTCATACCCACCATGTCCGCACCATCGCGCTCCATGCGATTTATCTCCGCCGCCGTCTCCAGCCGCGGCCCCTGCGTCGCGGCGTAGACGCCGCCCTCGCCCAAGCGCTCCCCGCAAAGGCGAGCAGCCTCGCGGATCCGATGCCTCAGGGCGGGCGAGTACGGTTCAGTGAAGTCGATGTGCGTCACCGGCGCGTCGGCACCTTCGAAGAACGTCGATCCACGCCCCCAGGTATAGTCGATTATCTGGTCGGGAAGCAGCAACGTGCCGGGCTCCAGATCCTTGCGGATGCCGCCCACCGATGCCACCGATACGACACCCGTGACCCCTTCCTCCTTCAATGCCCACAGGTTCGCACGGTAATTCACTTCGTGAGGCGCGACGGTATGCCCGTAGCCGTGGCGCGCCAGAAAGACCACCTCGCAACCGCCAACGCGGCCGAACGTCAGCGGACCCGAAGGCTCGCCATACGGCGTACGCGCCACCTTGCGCAACTTGATCTCGAGATTCCCCAGTTGTGACAGGCCGCTGCCGCCGATGATCGCCAGCATCAGGTTCTCTTCATGGCGCGGAGCTCGGGAAGATTGCGCCAGTAGCCTTTTGCGTCCATCCCGCAACCGAATACGAAGCGATCCGGAATTCTGAGGCCGACAAAGTCGGCGCCCGCCGGCTTGCCCCGAGCCAGCACCTTTTCCACCAAAACGGCGCTGAACACCCGCGTCGCGCCTTGCTGGAGCATCCGCTCGCGGATTGCAAGCAGCGTGGTGCCGCCGTCGAGGATGTCGTCAAGCAACAGCACTGCACGGCCCCGCACAACACCCTCCGGTGGCGCCACGCGCCACTCGAGGGCGCCGCCCGCGGTCTTGTTCCCGTAGCGCGAGGCGTGCACGTAATCCAGATCGAGCGGGAAATGCAGCAACGGCAGGAGCTGTCCCGCGAAGACCACGGCCCCCGCCATCACCACCAGTACCAGCGGATAAGCGTCCGCGAGCCTGCCGTTGATCTCTCCGGCGACGCGGCGGATTGCCGCCTGCACTTCATCGGCGCTCGATATCCGGTCGGAGTCCTCGAGGAATGCCCAAGCCTGCGCAGGATCCTGCATGCTCAGTAGGTAAAGGTCACCACGTCGTCGTCCATCGCCTGGGAGATTACGTACGCGCCGCCGACCGTTTCTTCGATCTCGGGAATCAGATCCTCGCCCCACAGTTCCAGCGTCGGAGTGCAGACCTTGAACTTGACGCCGGCTTCATGCGCATCCTTCATGAAATCATAGACGCTCTTGGGTGAGCCTTCCTTGACATGCAGCTTCTCCGCGACGCCCTTGATGGCGAGCTCGCCCGCGCGCCCTGTAAGAACGACTTCGACCTCGTACTCCATTGCCGCGGCCACCGTCGCCTGAAAGAACGGCGCGCCGAGCTCGGCGGGGTCTCGCGGGTCGGTATTCACCATGACGATCATAAGCTTGTCGGCCATCTCTCCCTCCTCATGCACGTATATTAGCGAATGCTAAAACAATCGAGTATAGCCGAAGCCACTAACGTTACTTCCCGCGCTCCTGCAGGTAGCGCGCGAACTCGGCGCCAATCTCAGGGTGCCGCAGGCCGAATTCCACGCTCGCCTTGAGGTAGCCGAGTTTCGAGCCGCAATCGTATCGCTTACCGGGTATTCGCATCGCAAGTATCCGTTCTTCGCCAAGCAGGGCGGCGATTCCGTCGGTCAACTGGATCTCGCCCCCGCTGCCCGGTTTCGACTGTGCCAGCATATCGAAGATTCTCGGTGTGAGGACGTAGCGCCCCACCACTGCGAGTGTCGAAGGCGCTTTCGCAGGCACCGGTTTCTCGACGATCGCCCGGATGGGCGACAGCTCCGCCTCGGGATCATCCACGCTGACGATGCCGTAGCTTCCGGTCTGCTCCCGCGGCACCGGCAAGACACCGATCAGCGAGCAACGCTCGGTCTCGAAGCGCGCGGCCATCTGCGCGGTTACCGGAGGGTTCGCGTCCATCAGCTCGTCGGCCAGGAGAACGGCAAACGGCTCGTTGCCGACGATCGGCCTGGCGCAGAGCACTGCGTGCCCCAGCCCCAGCGGCTCGGCCTGACGGATGTAGATGCAGCGGCAGTTGTCCGGGAGCACGGTCTGAACCATGTCGAGCAGCCCCTGCTTGCCCTTGAGCTCGAGCTCCGTTTCCAGTTCGTAGGCCTTGTCGAAATGGTCTTCGATGGCCCGCTTGTTGCGCCCGGTGATGAAGATCAAATCGGTAATGCCCGCCGCCGCCGCTTCTTCGACCGCATACTGGATAAGCGGCTTGTCGACGATCGGGAGCATTTCCTTCGGGCTTGCTTTGGTGACCGGCAGGAAGCGGCTGCCCAGACCCGCGACCGGGAAGACTGCCTTTCGAAGCGTCGGCTGCATGTGGTTCATATCCTCTTCAGCAGGTCGAGAAACGCATCCTCGTCCAGGATCGCGACACCCAGCGTCTGCGCCTTTTCAAGCTTGCTCCCGGCGTCGCCGCCGGCGACGACGTAATCGGTCTTCTTCGATACAGAGCCGGTGACCTTGTGGCCTTTGGCTTCGATGCGTGTGCGTGCTTCGTCGCGCGTCATATTCGGCAGGGTACCAGTCAAAACGAAGGTTTTCACATCGCCGGTTGGCATCGAGGGAATGCCGGCACCCTCCTTCCAGGTCAACCCCGAGTCGCGCAGCTTTCGGATCACGGCACGGTTATGCTGTTCGTCGAAGAACTGCCGGATCGAACGGGCAACGACCGGGCCGACCTCGGGCACCCGTTCCAGCGTTTCCGTGTCAGCCGCCAGCAGGCGATCCAGGCTGCCGAAGTGTCGCCCGAGGTCGCGCGCGGTGCTCTCGCCTACGTTGCGGATTCCGAGCGCGTAGATGAAGCGCTCGAGCGTGGTGCGCTTCGACTTCTCCAGCGCCTCGACCAGGTTGGCCGCCGATTTCTCGCCCATTCGCTCAAGCCCCGCGAGCTGCGCGACCGTCAGCGAGTACGCATCCGCCGGCGTCTCGACCAGGCCCGAATCGACCAACTGGTCGACGAGCCGCTCGCCCAGCCCTTCGATATCCATCGCCCGGCGGCTGGCGAAATGCCGTAGCGCCTGCTTGCGCTGGGCCGGGCAGAAAAGGCCCCCGGAGCAGCGCGCAATCGCCTCGTCTTCGGCCCTCACCACCGCCGATCCGCACACCGGACATTTCTTGGGCATGTGAAACTGGTGGCTGCCGTGCGGGCGCCGCTCCAGTTGCACCGAGACCACTTCCGGTATCACGTCGCCGGCGCGCCGCACTACGACGGTGTCGCCGACTCGCACGTCCTTGCGGCGCAACTCGTCTTCGTTGTGCAAGGTGGCATTGGTGACCGTAACACCTCCCACGAGCACGGGCTCGAGGCGGGCGACGGGCGTCAAGGCGCCGGTGCGGCCGACCTGCACGTCGATCGCGACAACTCGAGTGGCCTGCTCTTCGGCCGGGTACTTGTGCGCGAGCGCGTAGCGTGGTGCACGCGAGACGAATCCCAGGCTCTGCTGCCAGTCCAGGCGATTTACCTTGTAGACGACGCCATCGATCGCGTAGGGAAGGCGGTCGCGCTTGCGCCCCATCTTCTCGAAGTACCGCAGCACTCCCTCCGCGCCGCTGACTACGTCGCGCTCGGCGCTGACGCGGAATCCGAGCGCCTCAAGCCGATCAAGCGTCTCGGCATGTGTCTTCCAGCGCGCGTTCGCTGTGAAGCCGACGGCGTAGGCCATGAAATTCAACGGGCGACTCGCAGTAATGCGAGAATCGAGCTGCCGCAGGCTGCCGGCCGCGGCGTTGCGTGGGTTGGCAAATTCCTTCGCTCCGGCAGCGCGCTGCCGCTGGTTGAGCAATTCGAAATCGCGCAGAAACATTACCACTTCGCCGCGCACCTCCAGATCGTGCGTGTCGGCGGCCGCCGGCAGGCGCAGGGGAAGGGATTTCACGGTGCGCAGATTGGCGGTGACGTCCTCGCCGGTACTGCCGTCTCCTCTGGTTGCGCCTTGAACGAACAAACCCTTGCGGTACGACAGGCTGATCGCCAGACCGTCAAATTTCGGTTCGACCGCATAGTCCACGACGTCCTGACCAAGCACCTCACACACACGACGATCGAAGGCGCGAACTTCTTCCTCGCCGAACGCGTTGTTGAGGGAAAGCATCGGCGTACGGTGCTTCGCCTCGGCGAACTCCGCTAGCGGCTCGGCGCCGATGCGCTGCGTCGGCGAATCCGGGCTGGCCAATGACTTGTGCTGTTGCTCGAGCTCGATTAGCTCGCGAAACAGCCGGTCATACTCGGCGTCCGTGATCTCCGGTTGATCCAGTGTGTAGTACAGCCGATTGTGCCGCTCGATCTCCCGCCGCAGCCATTCGACACGATTTCGCGCCGACTTGGCGACGCTCATCCGACCACCGCTCACGAAAACAGGCGCAGCGCCAAAGGCTCTCCCGGAGGCAGTCCCCGGCTCTCGAGCGCCCGACGCACTGCATCGAGCTCGGCGCCGATGGCCGTCAGTGACTGCTCGTCGAGTGCACGGCCGTTGTCGTCGATCAGCGCTCCACCGAGGCCGGCAGCGAGCTGGCGCGCGAAGCGCACCATTGATTCGTATGTCTTGCGCACCTCAGGTACGCGAGGCACATCGAGAGAAAATCCCAGTTTTGCGATTTCGCCCTCGCTTTCGCCCTGCACTGCGAACACAGCGTAAAGGGCGCGACCATCTGCGTCGCGCAGCGCGTATTGTCCATCGGGTTCGCGCCCGAACCCCGCAGCCGCGATCGCAGACTCCAGCTTCGCCGCGGGAAAAGCGCTGCCGGCCGTCGCGACCAGATTGAGAACGATCTGGATGTCGGCATCGGCGCAGAACTGGTCCAGTTCACGTGCGCGATCCATGGCTTGTTTCATCTCCGGCGCGGTCACCGACGCTCCCAGGCTCGCCGCCAGATTTTCGACTTCGGAGCGGAACTCGATCAGCTCGCCCTCGTTGACGACGCCCGCCCTTGAAACGAGTTGCAGTGCCGCCTGAAACGCACTGTAGACGGTCGGATCGCCGTGTGCGATGCGCTTCCAGCTGCTTCCGTCTTCGCGGCCGGCGGCCAGAACACGTTTGGCGAAACGGTGCTCGAGCGGTCCCCAGTACTCCAGGAACGCGGTAGCCGACAGCGGCCGCGGAAACGACAACGCAATCACGTAGTCCAGCGCCTCGTCCGGAAGTGCCACCGTCGCCCCACCCGGTTCGCGTTCCATCTTGCGGATTGCGGGCTCGAGGGTAGGTTCACGGCGCTGCGAAGACTCTCCCAGCAAGACGTCGGCATGCTGCGAACCGAAGGCACGCTCGGCTCGCTTGGTGGCGATGCGCTCCTGCACCCGGTTGAAGACGATCACTCCGATGATCGCCAGCGCACCGATTAGCAGAAGCCCGAGCTGGAACTCTGTCATGGAATCAGGGCGCGGGACGCGGACGGGCCCTGGTCGCCGTCAGGCCGCTAGCTCCTCTCGCAGACGCAGAGCCTCGTCGATATCAACCGCAACAACCCGGGACACGCCGGACTCGGGCATCGTAACGCCGACCAGCTGAGCGGCAATCTCCATCGTGAGCTTGTTGTGACTGATGAACAAAAACTGGGTCTGGTTCGACATTTTGCGCACCAGGTCGCAGAAACGTACCGTGTTGCTGTCGTCGAGCGGCGCGTCAACCTCGTCCAGGAGGCAAAACGGCGCGGGATTGAGCTGAAACATCGCGAACACCAACGCAATCGCGGTAAGCGCCTTTTCACCGCCCGAAAGCAGGTGGATGGTGCTGTTGCGTTTGCCTGGAGGCTGCGCCATGACCTGAACCCCCGCATCGAGGATCTCCTCCCCGGTAATGGTCAGACGCGCCTCGCCGCCGCCGAACAAGGCGGGAAACAGAGAACCGAAATGGCGGTTTACACTATCGAACGTCTCCCGCAGCAACTCGCGCGTTTCCCTGTCGATGCGGCGGATGGCGTCCTCGAGCGTATTGAGGGCTTCCTCCAGGTCGGCGGCCTGCGAGTCGAGGTAGGTCTTGCGCTCGCGACTGCTCTGCAACTCCTCCAGCGCCGCCAGATTGACCGCCCCGAGTTCGTTGATTGACTGCGTCAGACGGGTGAGCTCCGCCTGAAGCGCCGAGGGACGCGGCGCCCGCTCCGCTTCGGCCTCCAGACTTGCCTGGTCGGCGTTCGCTTCGCGCAGTTGCAGCTCGAACTGATCGTGGTTGATTTGCGCAGCCTGCTCCTTGAGGCGCAACTCGCCTACCCGGTCGCGCAGGGGACCAATTCGCCCTTCGATCTGCAGCCGCTCTTCCTCGAATCCGCGCAATACGCCCGCCGCAGCCTCGACCGCGTTGCGCGCTTCGGCCAGCGTCCTTTCGCAGGCGATACGCGCTTCGACCGCCGCCTCCAGCGCCTCGCGAACCGCGGGAATCGGATCTTCCGCCAGCTCTTCGGTCAGCTTGGCGATTTCGACCTCGGCGCTGCCGATCTGCTGGTCGATGACGCGCACCGAGTTGTCGATTTCGCTGATCTTGGATGCGCATTCACGCTCGCCGAACACCGCGTCCTGCGATCCACGTTCGGCCTGCTGGATCGCGCGCCGCTGGTCGGCCAGTCGGACCTCCGCCGCAAGGTGATCGGCTTTGATCACTTCCAGATCTTCGCGCGAAACGCCGATCTCGTCGCCGATACGCCCAACCGCCGCCTGGCATTCGATCAAGCGCTCGCTGCCTTGGCTCACATCGCGCGCGATCTCGTTCATCTCCCCGCCGATCTGCGCACTGCGCTCGCTGTAGCGCTCCTGCGCCTGGTTCAGCTTGAGAAGCTCGATTTGCCTGTCGTGCCGCTCGGACTGGCGCGCCGAAAGGGCGTCGCGCGCGCTGTCCAACGCGCCCTGCCGCTGGGTCAGCTCGGCTTCGACTCGCTGCAGCGCAACCCGCGCATCATTGAGCCGGGACTCGAGCTCCCCGGAGCGGGCTTCGAGCGCCTCGATCTCGCCTTGTCGCGCGAGCAGCCCGGCGTCGGACGGATCCGGGGCGTGAAAACTCAAGGTGTGGCGCGTGAACTGGTGTCCGGCCCGATTCACCAGCACCGCTCCTGCCGGCAGTTCCTCGCGCGCGCTCGCGTCCGGGATGTCCTCTACCGCGTAAATGCCCGAGAACCACTCCACCAGAGCGCCCGACACGGCCGCATCGGTCGCGTGCACCTTGGATGCGAGGGAGGTGTAGCCGGACAGCTGTTCCGGCGCAGCGCCCATGCCATGGATAAACAGGCTGGCTTTGACCGGAGGCTGATCCGACGCAAGCACCCCGAGGCGCGCGGGATCGGCAAGCTCCAGAGCATGCAACCGCTCGCGCAGGACCGCCTCGACCGCAGTCTCCCAACCTGCCTCGATGCGCAGCTTCTGCCACAACCGCGGCAGCGCGGAAAGGCCGTGCGTCTCGAGCCAGTCGTGCAGCGGCACGTTGTCTTCGGCCGCGGCCTGAATCTGGCGCAGGGTTCCGAGCTGCGCTTCCGCTGCAGTGGCCTCCCGTGAAGCCTGTGCGACGCGATCCATCGCCTCCGACTGCTGCTCCTCGAGGCGCGCACAGTCCGACTGCAAGCTCTCTATACCCTGTTCCGCCTCAATGATCGAACCATCGATGCCACGGATCTGCTCATCGAGTGCCGTCAGCTCCGCCGCGTCGGGCTTGAGCAGCGTCGACAGCTCCGCCTGCAGGCGCTCCCGGCGCTGTTCGAGCGACTGAATGTTTTGCTCCAGATGCGCCAGATTCGATTGTTCGAGCCGCAATCCGCTTTCCGCCTGCATCAGACGGCTGCGCGCCTCGCTCAGACGCTCCTGCGAGGAGCGGAATGACTGCTCGGCTTGCGGCAGCCTGGCGCTCTCGTCGGCGAGCCGCGTCTGCGTCTCCGCAACCCGCTGCTTCGCGGTCTCGGCCCGCGCGGCCCACATGTGCAGCGCCTGGGTCAGCTGAGAGCGCTGCTCGCGCCAGGAGCTGAGCTGAATGCGCCGCTCGGTGTGCTGATTCTCGAGCCGTTGTCGCGTTTCCTCTACGTGACGCAGCTCGGACTCGTGACGCGCGACTTCCGCATTGGCCCCATACAGCGCCGCCTGAGCCGCGTTCATCGAATCGCCCGCCTTGTAGTGCGCCGCACGGGCCGCCTCCAGCTGCGACTCGATTTCGCGCAGCTTCGTGGTCTCGGCCTCGAGCTCGTTGCCGGTCTTGGCGATTTCCTTTGCGTGACGCTCGCGTTCGCTCGCAGCGTCGCGACGTCGCACGTACCACAGCAGCTGCTGCTTCAGCTGCAGCTCGGCCTGGAATTCCTTGTAGCGGGTCGCCACTTCCGCCTGCGCTTCGAGCTTCTCGATCTGGGACCCGAGCTCGATCCGGATATCCGTTACGCGTGCGAGATTTTCTTTCGTATCCGACAGGCGATTCTCGGTCTCGCGCCGGCGTTCCTTGTACTTCGAGATCCCAGCCGCTTCCTCCAGGAACACTCGCAGCTCTTCCGGCTTCGCCTCGATCACGCGCGAGATCATGCCCTGCTCGATGATTGCATACGCGCGCGGCCCGAGGCCGGTGCCGAGAAACATGTCCGTGATGTCGCGCCGCCGGACGTGCGTGTTGTTGATGTGATAGGACGATTCGCCGTCACGCTGGAGCACGCGTTTCACCGATATTTCGGCGTATTGAGACCATTGCCCTGCGGCACGCCCTTGCGAATTGTCGAACAGCAATTCGACGCTCGCTCGCGCCAGCGGGTTGCGGTTGACCGAACCGTTGAAAATGACGTCCTGCATCGAATCGCCGCGCAGCGCCGATGCGCGCGACTCGCCCAGCACCCAGCGCACTGCGTCGATCACGTTGGACTTGCCGCAACCGTTCGGCCCCACGATACCGACCAGTTGTCCCGGCACGTGGATGGAAGTGGGGTCGACGAAAGACTTGAAACCGGAAAGCTTGATCTGCGTAAGGCGCACGGATCGTATTCGAGCTCGAGAAAAATTAAGGTGCGGCGCCGGGGAAACGCCGCCAGAAAAAACGTCCGGCATGATACCATTTTCGCGCACGCTTTCGCCCCTTCCCTGCTGGCAAAAAATGGCATCGCGCCCGACTCGCAAGGCTCTACAGACTTTCCCCAATCCGACCCCGGGGCGCGACTTTCGCATCCACGTCGAAATGCCGGAATTCACGTGCCTCTGCCCGATCACCGGACAGCCTGACTTCGCCGTGCTGGTGCTCGACTACGTCCCTGACCGCATGTGTGTGGAGCTGAAATCGCTCAAGCTTTATATCTGGTCGTTCCGCGACCAGGGAGCGTTCCACGAGGCGGTAACCAACCGAATGCTGGATGACCTTGTACGCGCCACCCGCCCGCGCTACATGCGCCTGACCGCCTGCTTCAACGTGCGCGGCGGGCTTTTCACCACGGTCGTCACCGAGCACCGCAAGCGCGGCTGGCGCCCGCCGGTACCCGTGCAGCTCGAAGCATTGCCGGGCGCCGAGCCGCGGCGATGAACCCGCATCTCGCTGCACTGCAGCCGTATGCTTTCGAGAAGCTGCGGGCGCTGCTCCATGGCGTCACACCGAATCCGGACTTGCGGCCGATCAATCTTTCGATCGGCGAGCCCAAGCATCCGACGCCGGCCCTGATTCGCGATGCATTGGCCGGAGCGCTGGATGGGCTTGCCGTCTACCCGGCGACCGCCGGAACGCCCGCTCTGCGCGAATCGATCGCCGCCTGGCTTGCGCGTCGCTATGGGCTGCCGGCGCTCGATCCGACCACCGAGGTGTTGCCGGTCAACGGTTCGCGCGAAGCTCTGTTCGCTTTCGCCCAGTCCGTAATCGACCCCCTGGACCGCGGCGCCAAAGTCGTCTGTCCGAACCCGTTCTACCAGATATACGAGGGTGCCGCGATCCTGGCAGGAGCCAAGCCCGTGTATCTGAACGCGGACGAGCAATCCGGCTTCCGGGTACGCTACGACGCGCTCCCGGCGTCCGAATGGCAAGGCGTGCAGCTGGTCTACGCCTGCTCGCCGGCCAACCCCAGCGGGTCCGTCATGCGGCTGGAAGACTGGAAGCTCTTGTTCGAGCTTTCCGATCGCCACGGTTTCGCAATTGCGTCGGACGAGTGCTACTCGGAGCTGTATTTCGACGAAGCGGCTCCCCCGCTGGGCGCGCTTCAGGCCGCCCATCGCCTCGGTCGCAGGGGCTACCCCGGGCTGGTCGTGTTCTCCAGCCTGTCCAAACGATCCAATGTCCCGGGCATGCGCTCCGGCTTCGTTGCGGGTGACCCCAAGCTGCTGCGAGACTTTCTTCTCTATCGGACCTACCACGGCTCGGCGATGAGCCTGACTGTGCAGCATGCGTCCATCGCGGCATGGGGCGACGAAGAGCACGTGCGCGAGAACCGGTGCCTATATGCGGAAAAATTCCACGCAGTGCTGCCTCTGGTCGGCGGCGCACCGCTCCAGGTATCCATGCCGGAGGGCGGCTTCTACCTGTGGATCCGCACGCCGATCGACGACTGCGAGTTCGCGCGCCGCTTGCAGCACGAATATAATGTCCTGGTTCTGCCGGGCAGTTACCTTGCGCGGGACGCGCAGGGCGGGAATCCGGGTCGCAACCGGGTGCGCGTCGCACTCGTGGCGCCGCTGGCCGATTGCGTCGAGGCTGCGGAACGCATCAACCGATTCACCCGTACTCTCTGAGAAATCATGCAAACTGCACGAAAGACAATCGACGAGGCCTGGGAGAACCGCACGACGATCAACCCGTCGTCCGCGCTGAAGCCTTTGCGCGATGCCGTCGAATTTGTGATTGCCGAGCTCGACACAGGACGTCTGCGCGTGTGCGCGAAAGAGGCCGGCACCTGGGTCACGCACCAGTGGATCAAGAAGGCTGTGCTGCTGTCGTTCCGCCTCGAGGACAATCGCCTGATGGAGGGCGGCGCGAGCCGCTACTTCGACAAGGTCCCTTCCAAGTTCGCCAGCTACGACGCCGCCGCGTTCGCCGCAGGCGGGTTTCGCGTCGTTCCGCCGGCCATGGCGCGCCGCGGTGCCTTTGTGGCAAGGAATGTGGTGCTGATGCCTTCCTACGTCAACATAGGCGCTTACGTCGACGAAGGCACGATGGTCGATACCTGGGCCACCGTGGGCTCTTGTGCCCAGATCGGCAAGAACGTTCATCTCTCGGGCGGGGTCGGCATCGGAGGAGTACTTGAGCCTTTGCAAGCGAACCCTGTCATCATCGAGGACAACTGCTTCATCGGAGCCCGTTCGGAAGTCGTTGAAGGTGTGATCATCGAGGAGAACAGCGTGATTTCCATGGGCGTGTTCATTGGCCAGAGCACCAGGATCTTCGACCGGGAAAGCGGCGAGATCATCTACGGGCGCGTGCCAGCGGGCTCGGTGGTCGTGCCGGGCACGTTGCCTTCGGGTGATCGCAGTTGCGCCCTGTATTGCGCGGTTATCGTCAAGAAAGTCGACGCCAAGACCCGTGCGAAGACAAGCCTGAACGAGCTGCTGCGTGGCGATTAGACACTGGACTCTTGCCCTGACATTGGATGGGGGGTAGTCATGTCGGCAATTAAGCGTTTGTTTCAGTTGATGGCGGAGAAGAACGCCTCGGATATCTTCCTGTCGGTCGGCGCGCCGATCAATATCAAGATAAACGGCGTCGCCATGCCCGTAAACCAGACGATCATGACGGCGGAGACCGTCAAACAGCTCCTTTACGAAATCCTCACGGAAAGGCAGATCCGCGAGTACGAAGAGGAAATGGAGCTGAACACCGGCTATACCTTCGAAGGCGTAGGCAGCTTTCGCATCAGCGCTTTTCGCCAGAAGCAGACCCCGGCCGTCGTGGTGCGCTACATTCCGGGAGCCATTCCGCCCCTGGACAGCCTCGGCCTTCCTCCGGTGCTCAAGGAAGTGATCATGCAAAAGCGCGGCCTTATGCTCATGGTCGGCGCCACCGGCTCCGGCAAATCCACGTCGCTCGCCGCCATGCTGGATTATCGAAACTCCCTGCAGTCGGGCCATATCCTGACGCTCGAGGATCCGGTCGAGTACATATTCCACAACAAGAAATCGATCGTTAATCAGCGTGAGATCGGCACTGATACCAAGGCTTTCTGGGTGGCACTGAGAAACGCGCTGCGACAGGCCCCCGATTGCATTCTGATCGGCGAGATTCGTGACAAGGAAACGATGGCGATGGCGCTGGCCTACGCCCAGTCGGGCCATCTTTGCCTCGCGACGCTGCACGCCAACAACAGCTATCACGCGATGAATCGGATAATCAACTTCTATCCGCTCGAAAATCGCCCGAGTCTTCTGCTGGATCTCGGCGCTACGCTGCAGGCCGTCATTTCACAGCGCCTCGTGCGCACCAAGAGCGGTAGACGCGCCGCTGCCGTGGAAGTGCTGCTGAATACGCGACATATCCAGGAGTTGATCGAAAAGGGAGCGATCAACGACATCAAGGAGGCGCTGGAAAAGAGCATGGCCCCCGGTTCGCAGACCTTCGAGCAGGCGCTTTTCCGGCTGTTCATGGACGGTCAAATCACCCAGGACGAGGCGATGTCGAACGCGGACTCCGCTACCAATATGCTGTGGTTGATTAATCAGGCCACGGCCGGGGAGGTCGGGGCGGAGCCGTCACCCGAGGCGCCCGAGAGCGAGCCGCCTCCCGCCGACGAGCAGAATCCAGACGAGGACCCCTTCTCCCGTACGGCCGACATTGCCGCATTCAGGGACATCAAGATCGACATGTCGTGACTGCGGCAATAGTGGACGAAACCCTCGAACTTGCGAAGGAACTGATCGCGCGTCCCTCGGTGACACCGGACGATTCCGGTTGCCAGGCGTTGATCGCCGAGCGACTCGCGGCCGCCGGGTTCTCGTGCGAGGACCTCTGTTGCGGCGAGGTGAGCAATCTCTGGGCGCGGCGAGGCAGCGGCCGTCCCCTCTTGTGCTTTGCCGGGCACACCGACGTCGTACCGCCGGGTCCTCTAGCGCAATGGCTTTCGGCCCCCTTCGTGCCGACCCTCCGCGACGGCAGGCTGTACGGGCGCGGCGCGGCCGACATGAAGTCGTCGATTGCTTCGTTCGTGACCGCCACGGAGGCGTTTGTGCAGGAGCGCCCGGAACATTCTGGATCGATCGCCCTCCTTATCACTTCAGACGAAGAAGGCCCTTCGGTCGACGGCACGGCGCGCGTTGTCGATCGGCTCAGGCAGCGCGGCGAATCGATCGACTACTGCATTGTGGGCGAACCTTCCTCGGTCGAGGCCCTGGGAGATTCGATCAAGAACGGCCGGCGTGGCTCGCTTTCGGGTCGCCTTACGGTTCGCGGCACCCAGGGGCACATCGCCTACCCGCATCTGGCCCGCAATCCGATCCATCTCTTCGCTCCGGCCCTGGCGGAACTCGTTGCGACGCACTGGGATGAGGGAGATGAGCATTTCCCTCCAACCGCATGGCAGGTTTCCAATATTCATGCCGGCACGGGCGCGAATAACATCATTCCGGGTTCGATCGAAATCGATTTCAATTTCCGCTTCTGCACCAAGAGCAGCGAGCAATCGCTGAAGCAACGCCTGGAAGACGTACTGCGCAGGCACGCGCTGGACTACGAATTGGAATGGAATCTCTCGGGGAAGCCGTTCGTCACGCGCAGCGGGGAACTGGTAGACGCAGTGAAGCGAGCCGTCTTCGCGCACACGGGGCGCACGCCCAAGCTTTCCACCGCGGGCGGCACGTCCGACGGCCGCTTCATCGCGCAAATCTGCCCGCAGATCGTCGAGCTGGGGCCGGTCAACGCGACTATTCACAAGTTGAACGAGAACATCGAGCTCGCGGCGCTGGAGCAATTGCCCCGGATCTACCTCGACGTTCTCAGGGCCCTCCTCCCATAGCCCTGAGATGCCGCCGCCGGAACCCGTAACGGTGGGCGGGTTGTTCCGCGATGCGGTCCGCCGCCTCGAACATTCGGCGCTGCACTACGGTCACGGCACCCACAACGCGCGCGATGACGCGGCCTACCTGATCCTGCATACGCTGGATCTGCCTCTGGACGATTTACGTCCCCACCTGAAGCGAATCGTGACGCCGCTCGAGCAGCGGCATATTTCAGCGCTCATCGAGCGGCGCATCCGCGAGAAGATCCCGGTTGCGTACCTCACGCACGAAGCCTGGCTGGGCGACTACAGGTTCTACGTCGATCAGCGGGTCATCATTCCGCGTTCATTCATCGCCGAGCTGGCTCGCGAGCGATTCCAGCCCTGGATCCGGCGCAAGGTTCGAGGCGCGCTGGACCTTTGCACCGGCTCGGGCTGCCTCGCGGTTCTGCTTGCAAAGACCTTCCCCCAGGCGAAGGTGGACGCTGCTGACGTCTCGCCCGGAGCGCTCGCAGTCGCGCGCCGCAACGTGGCCCGCTACCGTCTTGGGCGCCGCATCCGCCTCGTCCGCTCGGACCTGTTCTCCGCGCTGAAAGGTCGACGCTACGATCTGATCGTGTGCAACCCCCCTTACGTGAAGGCGGCTTCGATGCGCGCGCTGCCGCCCGAGCACCGCCACGAGCCCGTGCTGGCGCTTGCCGGCGGCGCCGACGGCCTTAGCTTGGTGAGGCAAATTCTCGCCCAGTCCGCTGGTCATCTGCGGCCAGGGGGCTCACTGGTGTGCGAGATCGGACACAACCGACGGGAACTCGAGCGCGCATATCCATCTGTTCCGTTCGCCTGGCCGGAAACCAGCATCGGCCCGGGGCACGTTTTCGCGCTTGAACGGGCAGCGCTCGTCGCACTAAGCGGAGTCGCCTGACGAGGCCGTTTCGCGTGCCTGCTCTAAGGCCCGGAGCGCAAGAATCTGGGGTGGCCGATGGGACTCGAACCCACAACAACTGGAATCACAATCCAGCCGATGTCCCCTTTCCCATGCTTACCGTAAACAGATAAGTCTAACTTTCCCCTTGTAATACTTGCGCTTTAGCCTTACTCTCAGTCCAGTAGTGAGGCGCGTTTGATACCCTTTTTTACCGCCTCCTGCTTACCGTGTGCTTACCGTGGGAGGACTGGACTGTGACGAGGCTGACGAAATCGACCGTAGACGCCGAGCAACCAGGCGACGATCAGAGGCTCATCTGGGACGTTGAGTTGAAGGGCTTCGGGCTCAAGGTTTTTCCGTCCGGCACCAAGACGTTCGTCTATCAATATCGGACGCCGGAGGGGAGAACCAAGCGCCTGACCATCGGCAAGCACTCCAAGAACCTGACTGCGGATCAGGCGCGCAAGTTGGCGAAGGACAAGGCGCACGAGGTCCACGCTGGCCGCGACCCGCAGGGAGAAA
>DATFMS010000037.1:0-3846 GCA_035266805.1 Burkholderiales bacterium
ATCTGTCTCACATGTACGTCGACAATTGCGCGATGCAGCTGGTGCGCAATCCGAAGCAATTCGACGTCATTGTGACCGGCAACCTATTCGGCGATATCTTGTCTGACGAAGCATCGATGCTAACCGGGTCGATCGGCATGCTGCCGTCGGCGTCGCTCGATGCGAACAACAAAGGGCTGTACGAGCCGATCCACGGCTCGGCGCCCGACATCGCCGGCAAGGGCCTGGCCAACCCGCTGGCGACGATCCTGTCGACGGCGATGATGCTGCGCTATTCGTTGGGCAACGAGGAGGCGGCAAGCCGTATTGAGCGCGCTGTGCAGCAGGTGCTGCGCCAGGGCTACCGCACCGCCGATATCCACACCGCGGGCACCCGGAGGGTGGGCACGCAGGAAATGGGCGATGCAGTGGTCGCCGCCCTATAGAGAAGAACCATGTTGAGAGTCGGAATCGTCGGTTGGCGCGGTATGGTGGGTTCAGTGCTCGTGCAGCGCATGCGCGAGGAACGCGACTTCGACCACTTCGAGCCGGTGTTCTTCTCGACCTCGCAGGCGGGCGGCGAGGGTCCGAGAATCGGCAGGGACAGCGGCCCGGTGCAGAACGCCAAGGACCTCGAGGCCCTCAGGTCGCTACCGGTGATCGTTTCCTGCCAGGGGGGCGACTACACCAACGACGTGTATCCGCGGCTGCGTCGGGCCGGGTGGGGCGGCTACTGGATCGATGCTGCGAGCGCGTTGCGGATGAACGACGATTCGGTAATCGTCCTCGATCCGGTCAACATGCCGCTGGTGAAGGATTCCCTCGCCAAAGGCGGAAAGAACTTCATCGGCGGCAACTGCACCGTGAGCCTAATGCTGATGGGTGTTGCCGGCCTGTTCCAGCACGACTTGGTGGAGTGGATGACGAGCATGACCTATCAGGCGGCATCCGGCGCCGGAGCCGCGAACATGCGCGAGCTCGCGCAGCAAATGGCGCGGGTCGGCGACAGCGCGAAGAAGCTTCTGGCCGATCCCGCGACAAGCGCGCTCGATATCGATCGCGCGGTGACCGAAGCGATTCGCGCGCCGGGACTGCCAAAGGCGAGCTTCGGTCACCCGCTTGCGGCCAGCCTGCTGCCGTGGATCGACAAGGACCTCGGCAACGGTCAGAGTCGCGAAGAGTGGAAGGGGCAGGCCGAGAGCAACAAGATTCTTGGCCGCGCCGAGAGGCCGGTGCCGATTGACGGCATTTGTGTGCGAATCGGCGCAATGCGCTGCCACAGCCAGGCGCTCACGATCAAGTTGCGCCGGGACGTCCCGTTGGGCGAGCTCGAGGGAATGATCGCCGAGGCCAACGAGTGGGTGAAGGTCGTTCCGAACCGGCGCGAAGAGTCGCTCGCTGAGCTCACGCCGGCGGCGGTTAGCGGCAAACTCTCGGTGCCGATCGGGCGTCTGCGCAAGCTGCCGATGGGCGGCGATCACTTGGCGGCCTTCACGGTGGGGGACCAACTGCTGTGGGGCGCCGCCGAACCGTTGCGTCGTATGCTGCGTATCCTGCTCGAATCGGGTGTCGGGCGCTGAGGGCGGCGGGCTTGACCATGGGCACCGAAGCGGCAAAATTTCATAGGAAGTTCCGCTGCAAAGGTGAAACAATCGAGAAAATCTCTCAGCTTGCAAGCCTAACATCATGATGTTATTTTACTTGGGGACCGCAAATTGAGTCAGGGTGGGACCGTGGGCAAATCCATCGCAATGAGAATTTTCGCCGCGGCGCTTCTGGCCGTGCCGTTGCTTGCCCACGCAGTGGGGTTGGGAAATTTGCGTGTCCTGTCGGCGCTCGGGCAGCCCCTGAATGCCGAGATCCAGATCGTCTCCGAGCAGGCTGGCGAGATGGCCTCGGTGACCGCGCAGCTCGCGTCACAAGACGCCTTCCGCCAGGCGGGCATCGAGTTCAACCCGGTGCTGCTCGGGATGAAGTTCAATGTCGAGCAGCGCGACGGCAAGTCGGTGCTCAAGCTCACCACCACGCAGCCGGTCAACGAGCCGTTCCTCGATGTTTTGGTGGAACTGCAGTGGTCGAGCGGGCGGCTTGTGCGCGAGTACACATTCCTGCTCGACCCGCCGGAATACAAGGTGCCGCAGACCCAGACTGTAAGCCCGGTACCGTCGCCGATGCCGATGGAGAAGCCGTCGCAAGCAGCGGCTGCCGCAGCACCGGTTGAAGCGAAGCCGCTTGAGGAGAGGCCGCTTGAAGCGGCTCCGGTTGAAGCGGCTCCGCCGCCTCCCCCGTTTATCCCGCAGCCAAAGGCGCCGGTGACCCACGAGGTCAAGAAAGGCGACACCCTGGGCGCAATTGCGCGCGCGAACATACCGCACGGCGTCACTTACAACCAGATGCTGATCGCGCTTTACCGCGCAAACCGGGAAGCGTTCATCCGCGACAACATCAATCTCGTGCGCGCCGGCCGAATTCTCGATATCCCGGACGAGGAGGCCGTTTCGGCCATCGATCCGGATGACGCCACGCGACTCGTGCGGTCGCAAATGGCCGACTTCGCGGCGTATCGCCGCAAGCTCGCAGCCGCCGCGCCCGCGACCAGCGCTGCCGCGGGAGAGCGCGCGGTAAGCGGTCGTATCGGCGAGAAGCCCGAAGAAGCGGCACCGCCGGTGCAAAAGGACCAATTGAAGCTTTCGAAGGCGGACGCCGACAAGGCGTCGGGAGCGATGTCGCGCGCGGCGAGCGAGGATGATCGGGCTGCACGCGAGCGAGCACTGCAGGAGGCACAATCACGGGTCACCGAACTGGAGAAGAACGTCAGCGATCTGCAGAAGCTGGTGGAACTGAAGAACAAGGCGCTCGCGGAGTTGCAGCAAAAGGCCGCTGCGGGGCCGGCTGCTTCTGCCCCGACCGCCCCCGCCCCGCCAGTGCCTGCCGCGC
Organism: Burkholderiales bacterium; assembly: GCA_035266805.1. Classification (GTDB taxonomy): domain Bacteria; phylum Pseudomonadota; class Gammaproteobacteria; order Burkholderiales; family SG8-39; genus DAHVFK01. The sequence continues at coordinate 2,917 of DATFMS010000037.1, forward strand.
CTGCGGCGCAAAAGTCCGCGACCGAGCCTGCCAAGGCGGCCGAGGCGCCCAAGCCGGCGCCGAAGCCAATGCCCAAGCCAATGCCGAGGCCCAAGGCGCCGCCACCGCCGCCGAGCCTTCTTGACGATGTCCTCGACAACCCGCTCGCGCTGGGCGGGCTGGGTGCGGTGCTGGCACTGCTCCTCGGCTACGGCGGCTGGACGTGGTGGCGCAAGAAAAAGGCTGCGCAGGCCGATCAGGAAGGTTCGTTCGGCGCTTCGGTCGGTGCGGGCGGCGCAGCATCGGAATTCAGCGCCGCCGGGGCGCCGTCCATAGGCGCCGGCCCGTCCTTGAGCCAGTCGAGTGTCGGCGGCATGGAAGCCGACGAAGTAGACCCGATCGCGGAGGCCGACGTCTACATGGCCTACGGCCGCGACGCGCAGGCCGAGGAGATCCTCAAGGAGGCGCTGCAGAAGGACGCGAAGCGCCCGGCGATCCACGCCAAGCTGATGGAGATCTATGCCGGGCGCCGCGACGCGGCATCGTTCGAACAGGCCGCGCGCAATCTGCAGTCGCTCACCGGCGGTTCGGGTCCGGAATGGGAGAAAGCCGCGACACTCGGCCGCAGCATGGACCCGCAGAACCCGCTGTACGGCGGCACCGCAGAAGCGGCAGGCGCAGGCGCGTTTGCCGTTTCGGGGGCGGCAGCCGAGCCCTCGCCTGCGCCGGTGCCGAATCTGGATTTTGATCTGGATGCGGCATCCGCCCCTGCGTCCGGTCCGGATATCCCCTTGGATGTGGGCGAGACGGAGCATACGGAGCCGGTGGCGCCGGCAGCGTCGGCGGCACTGGATTTCGACATCGGCGGCAGCACGAGCCAGATGCGAGCGAGCGACTTTGCCAGAGGCGGCACTCTGCGCATGGACAAGAATGCCGAGACTCCGCCGGAGG
>DATFMS010000038.1:0-13530 GCA_035266805.1 Burkholderiales bacterium
CTTCTTTTCGATCTGTACCTCGATCGGCATGCCGTGGCAGTCCCAGCCCGGGACGTAGGGCGCATCGAAGCCCGCCAAAGTGCGCGACTTCACGATGACGTCCTTCAGGATCTTGTTCACCGCGTGGCCGATGTGGATGTCGCCGTTCGCGTACGGCGGGCCGTCGTGCAGCACGAAGCGCGGACGGCCCTTGGCGATCGTGCGCAGGCGCCTGTAGACGCCGCGTTGCTGCCATTCGCGCACCCAGCCGGGCTCCCGCTTGGCGAGGTCGCCCCGCATCGGAAACGGCGTTTCGGGAAGATTGAGCGTGTTCTTGTAATCAGCCATGCTTGGCAAAAAACTCCTTTGCTTGCGCCACGTCGTGCGCGATCGCAGCGCGCAACGTGCCCAGATCCGGGTACTTCGCCTCGTCGCGCAGTCTTTCGATGAACCTGACTCGCAGGTGCCGACCGTAAAGCTCCTCGGCGAAATCGAACAAATGCACTTCGAGCAGCGGTACTGCCACTTCGTTCACGGTCGGGCGCCGCCCGACGCTGGCGACGCCCGGCAGCCATCGCCCGCCGTCACTGGCGTCGGCGCCGCAGGCTTCGACGACGTAGACGCCCGCCAGCGGAGCGCGCCGGGGCAGCCTCAGGTTCGCGGTCGCAAACCCGAGCTTGCGACCGAGCTTGGCGCCGTGCGCGACGCGCCCCGAGAGCACGTAGGGGCGCCCGAGGAGCCGCTCGGCGCGCGGGAAATCCGCCGCCAGCAGCGCTTCGCGCACCGCCGAGCTGGAAATGCGCTCGCCGCCGAGCTTCACCTCCGGCATCGCCTCGAGCGCGAAGCCGTGCTGCCGCGCGGCACTTTCGAGCGCGGCGAAATCGCCCGCTCGGCGCGCGCCGTAACGGAAGTCACGCCCCACCAGCAGCCACACCACCCGCAGACCGCGCACCAGCACGCTGTCGACGAAGCGCCCCGGGTCGACCGATGCGAAGCGCGCGTCGAATCGCGCGACGTGCACGTGGTCGATGCCGGTTGCGGCGATCAACTCGAGCTTCTCGCGCAGCCGGCTCAGGCGCGCGGGTGCGGCCTCTGGGGCGAAGAACTCGCGCGGGTGCGGCTCGAAGGTCAGGGCGCAGGAGCGCACGCCGCGGGCGCGCGCCTGGGCCACGACGCGCTCGAGCATCGCCTGGTGGCCGAGGTGCACGCCGTCGAAGTTGCCGATGGTCAGCGCGTGCGCGCCTCGGACGGGCAATACGGAGCCGTGCGTGACGACCATCTGGCGCGCTTAAAATGGTGAATTATAGCGGCTCTTCCGCAGCGCAGCGAGCGTGCTCACTTGATGCCGAGGCGCCCGCGTACCATCGGCGCAAAAGCCAGCAAACCGAGCAGCGGCCCCGGCAGCAGCAGCCACGCCACCCGGTCACCCAGCGCGGGCAGCAGCGCGGTGACGAGACTGATCGAAAACACGGTGATGAGAAAGCCGACGCTGTTCTGCAACGCGAGCGCGCTGCCCAGGAGCTCCGGCGGACAGGCGCGCGCGGACAGCGCCGAGAATTGCGGCGAGTCGGTGACCACCGCGACGCCCCACACCAGCAGCAGCGCAAGCGCGCCCGTCGCGGACGCTGCTCCCGCCAGCGGATAGACCAGGCACAGCGTTCCCGACACGCCGAGCGCGGCCGCGGCGACGCGCGCGCTGCCGTAACGCCGGCTGAGTGCGCCACCGAGCACGCAACCCGCGCTGCCGACGGCAATAATCGCGAACGACCACGCCGATATGGAGACGGCGTTGGCCGCACCCTCGCGCGCGAGCGCCGCGGCGGCGAGCGCGGGCGTGATCGTCCACAGCGCGTAGAGCTCCCACATATGGCCGAAATATCCGAGCGCCGAGGCGCGGAACGCCGGCACCCTGAACGCGCGCAATACGCCGCCCCAGCCCGGGCGGCGCGACGCCGTGCCGCGCTTCAGGTGCGGGCCGTCGCCCAGCACCAGGACCATCAGGCCCCCGAGCACCGCGCAGGCGGAAGCGGCGAGCACCGCGGACTGCCAGGGCGCACTGCTTCCCGCGGCGCGGATCGCGTGCGGCAAAGCGGTGCCCAAGGTCAGCATGCCGACCAGCCAGCCGAGCGTCTCCCCGGCTCGCGCCGGGGCCCAGCTCACCACCAGCTTCATGCCGAGCGGATAGATGCCCGCGAGCGCGAAGCCGGTCACGAAGCGGTACAAGCTACCGTCCACGATACCGTGGGCTGCAAGCGCGAACCCCGCGTTGGCGAGGGCGCCGAGCGCGGCGCAGGCGGCGAAGATGTGGCTCGCGGCGAAGCGGTCGGCCAGTCCGGAAAGGGAGAAGAACAGCGTGCCGGCGATGAACCCGAGCTGCACCGCGCTGGTCAACGCGCCCAGCTGGGCCAGGTCGAGGCCCCAGGCGCGCGCGAGGTCCGCCGCCGCCGCGTTGGCGCTGAACCAAAGCGACCCGCCGAGCAATTCCGCGACGACGATCAGCGCCACGGCGAACGCGCCGCGTGCCCGGCCGGTCTCCCTCATGGAGAGGCAGCTTACCGTATCGCGCGAGTCCGGCGCGAATGCTTGCGTGGTCCTGACATGCCGGGTACGGTCGATCCGCCGTGTCCGTTTTTTGCCAGCACGTCGCCAATCGGTGACAATCCGCCCCTAGGTTTTTGGCCGACGGGCTTATCGCCGCGGCAAATACCCACCCGGAGAGGCCGAAAGGGGGTCTGCTCCAACTCCTTATTCCGCTAAGGAATTGCGATGATGAAATTGTTGCTCAGGCTGTCGCGCGCGGTCGACTGGCTCAACGAGCGGATCGGACGCCTGGTCTACTGGCTCGTGCTTGCCGCAGTGCTGATCAGCTCAGCCAACGCGACGTCGCGTTATCTGTTTAACAAGACCTCCAACGGCTGGCTCGAGATGCAGTGGTACCTGTTCGCCGCCATCTTCCTGCTGTGCGCCGGCTACACCCTGCTGCACAACGAGCATATCCGCATCGACGTCGTGTCGCAGCGCTTCTCGCGCAGGACGCAGATCTGGGTCGACATCTTCGGCACCATCTTCTTCATGCTGCCGATGACCACATTCATCATGTTTCTGGGCTGGTACATGTTCAAGGACGCCTATCTGGTCCATGAAGTCTCGGCCGACCCCGGCGGGCTGGTGCGCTGGCCGGTGAAGCTGCTGGTGCCAGTAGGCTTCTTCCTTCTCTCGCTGCAGGGCGTGTCGGAGCTGATCAAGCGCATTGCCTTCCTGATGGGCCTGGTTCCGGACCCCCTCGAGAAGCATGTCGAGGCGGCGCTGGAAATGGTTAAAGACGAAGTCGAGGAAGGCGCGAAATGATCGAATACATAACCGGCCACGTCGGGCCATTGATGTTCGCGGCGCTGGCCATTTTCCTGATGATCGGCTACCCGGTCACCTTCTCGCTCGGCGCCATCGGCCTGTCGTTCGGCTACCTCGGCATCCAGCTCGGCCTACTCACCCCGGCCCTGTTCCAGGCGCTGCCCGAGCGCATCTTCGGCATCATGCACAACGAGACGCTGCTGGCGGTGCCGTTCTTCACCTTCATGGGGTTGATCCTGGAGCGCAGCGGCATGGCCGAGGACCTGCTCGACACCATCGGCCAGCTGTTCGGGCCGGTGCGCGGGGGCCTCGCCTACGCGGTGGTGTTCGTCGGCGCCCTGCTGGCCGCGACCACCGGCGTGGTGGCGGCCTCGGTCATCTCGATGGGCCTGATCTCGCTGCCGATCATGCTGCGCTACGGCTACGACCGGCGCCTGGCGACCGGGATCATCGCCGCCTCCGGCACGCTGGCGCAGATCATTCCGCCGTCGCTCGTACTGATCGTGCTGTCCGACCAGCTCGGGCGCTCGGTGGGAGACATGTACGAAGGCGCCATCTTCCCCGGCCTGGTTCTCACCGGCATGTACGCGGCCTACATCATTGGGGTGACGATCTTCGCCCCGACGCGGGCGCCCGCGCTGCCGCCCGAGGCGCGCACGCTGCGCGGCTGGAAGCTGTTCGGCCGGGTGCTGTTCGTGCTCGTCCCGCCGCTCGCGCTGATCTTCCTGGTGCTCGGCACGATCTTCCTCGGCGTCGCGACGCCGACCGAAGGCGGCGCCATGGGCGCCACCGGGGCTCTGGTGCTGGCGCTGATCAACCGGCGCCTGAGCTGGAGAGTGCTCAATCAGGCGATGAACTCGACCGCGAAGCTGTCCTCGTTCGTCATCTTCATCCTGATGGGCTCGACCGTTTTCACGCTCACCTTCCGCGGCGTCAATGGCGATCTGTGGATCGAGAACATGCTCACCAGCCTGCCGGGCGGACACATCGGCTTTCTCATCTTCGTCAATCTCTTGACGTTCATCCTGGCGTTCTTCCTCGATTTCTTCGAGCTGGCGTTCATCATCGTGCCGCTGCTCGGGCCGGTGGCGGACAAGCTCGGCATCGACCTGATCTGGTTCGGCATCCTGCTCGGGATCAACATGCAGACCTCGTTCATGCACCCGCCGTTCGGCTACGCGCTGTTCTACCTGCGCAGCGTCGCGCCGGCGAAGGAATACGTGGACAAGGTCACCGGCAAGCTCACGGCGCCGATCACGACCGGGCAGATCTACTGGGGCGCGGTGCCGTTCGTGATCATCCAGATCATCGGGGTCGCGATCGTGCTGGCGTTTCCCCAGCTCGTGACTGGAAACATACAGGAAGTCAAGATGGACACCTCGAAGATCCACATCATGGTGCCGCAGCCGGACTACGGGCAGCACGACCGAAGTGCGCCCGGCGCCACGGACGACGGCCTCAGCCCGCCCACGCCGCCCACCTACCCCGGCCAGAACTAGGCCTCCAAAAAAACCCCGCCGAGGCGGGGTTTTTCGTTTGGTCCGGACTCCGGATCAGGTCCTGGCCTTGATCTTCGAGAAGAACAGGTAGTTCGTGTAGGTCGAGTCGTTGAAGCGGTGCCACTCGATCGCCTGGTTGCGGTAGGCGAGCCACTGCGGGTAGATGCGCGCCCAGTGCTTGCTCTTGCTCATGTTCTCCTTGTACAGCTCGTACGCACCCTTCTCGGACGCCTCCATGATCTCCCTCGAGAAATAGCGCAGCTGGGTGCCTCCGGCGATCAGGCGGCGCAGCGCGGCCGGGTTCACGTTGTCGTACTTCGCCATCATCCACTCGTTGGCGGCGTGGCACGCGGTCTCGAGTATCGACTGGTAGTGCTTGGGCAGATCGTGCCATTTCTGCTGGTTGACGAGCGTCATCAGCTTCGGCCCGCCTTCCCACCAGCCCGGGGCGTAGTAGTACTTGGCAACCTTCTGAAAGCCGAGCTTCTCGTCGTCGTAGGGACCGATCCACTCGCAGCCGTCGATCGTGCCCTTCTCCAGCGACGGGTAGATGTCCGCGACCGCGACCATGGTCGGCACCACGCCGATCTTCGCGATCACGCGCCCGCCGAGGCCGCCGATGCGGAACCGCAGCCCTTTCATGTCATCGACCGTCTTGACTTCCTTGCGGAACCAGCCGCCCATCTGGGTGCCGGTGTTGCCCGACAGGATCGCCTTGACGCCGTACTCGCTGAACAGCGGCTCCATGATCTCCTTGCCGCCGCCGAACTGCCACCAGGCGTTGGCTTGACGGTCGGTCATGCCGAATGGCACGCAGGTGCCGAAGGCGAAGCCCAGGTCCTTGCCGATGTAATAGTACGGCGCAGTGTGGCCAAGCTCGACGGTGCCGTTCTGCACCGCGTCCAGAACCTGCAGTCCGGGAACGATTTCGCCTCCCGCGAAAGTGCGGATGGTGAAGTTGCCATCGGTCATTGCGCTGACCGTCCTGGCGATTTCGTCCGCGCCACCGAAAATGGTGTCGAGGCTCTTGGGCCAGCTCGCCGCCAGGCGCCAGCTGATTTTAGGATTCGACTTCGCGATTGCGGGCGCGGCAACGGTGCCGGCGGCAACCCCTACAGCCGCTTTCTTGAGAAACGAACGACGCTGCATGATTCTCCTCCAGGGTAATTGAACGAGACGACCGGGTACCGCGCGAAATGGCCCAGCATGAGTGGCAATGCGCTCGGTACGGTGGCTGGATTGTAAGCGCAGATGCAGCGCGTGCCTATTCCACGGCGTCAGCCTGGTGCAAGCTCTTTTCAGTTCAACCTTGAGCAGGTCGCGCTCAGCTCCATCACTCTGGCGCGAATCTCCTCGAAGTCTTCCGCTTCGGGCTCGCGTTCGAGGTACTCCGTGAGATCCTTGAGAGCCGCCCGGAATGCCTCGAGCCGCTGATAGACCAGACCGCGGTCGCGCAAATCGGCGTGCGCCTCGGGCGTCACCGCCAGGATCCGGTTCAGCACCTCGAGCAGGCGTTCGGGCTTGTCGGACTCGCGGTAGATTCCTTTCAGATTGCGCAGCACCCGCGCCAGGATCTGCCGCTTGGTCGCCGGCTCGAGAAACTGGTCGAGCGGCAGCTCGGCAATTGGAACGCCGCCCGCCGCGCCCTCGGGAATGACGCGCTGCAGCCGCTCGCGCAGCTCGTCTTCCGATTGTGGCGCGCCGCCGCCGAAAGGGTCGAGCACCAGCATGCCGCCGCGCAGCCTAAGGCGCACCAGGAAATGGCCGGGAAAGGATATGCCCTCGAGCGGCAGGCCGACTCGGCGCCCGATCTCCATGTACAGGATGGCGAGCGTGATCGGAATACCGGTCTTGCGTTCGATCACGTCGTTCAGATAGCTGTTGCGCGGATCGTAGTACTCGTCGGTGTTGCCCCAGTAGCCGAGGTCCTCGAACAGGAACTGGTTCAGCGCCATCACACGCTCTTCCACACCGAAGGTTCGCGGCAGGCGGCCGCGCAGGCGCATCGCGAGGCGCTCGATCTCGCCCAGGTAGTGCTCCACGTCCAGACCCGGATAGGCGTCTTCGGCGATCAGCAGGCAGGCGCGCGCAAGGTCGATCTTGGAATCGTCGCCGGCGACGAGCGCGGCGAAGGTTTCCAGTGCGCCGTTCACTCGGCACCCCGGCGCGAGAAATCGCGCACGCGGAATCCAAGCGCCAGCAGGCACGCGCCGTACACCGCGGCGCCGCCGAGCACCAGGCCGGCGAGCGCGGGCACCTTGCTGCGCCAGCCCGCGCTTAGCCACCAGTCCGTGCCGCCGGCGGCGAAGTGCAGCGCCGCCGCCATCAACGCGGCGGCGAACAGAATCTTGGCGGCGAACGCGGCCCACCCCGGCTGCGGCCGGTAGATGCCATGCCGCCGCAGATAGCGGTAAAGCAGGCCGGCGTTCAGGCAGGCGCCGAGCCCGATCGCAAGCGCGAGTCCCGCGTGCCTGAGCGGGACGATGAAGGCGAGATTCATCGCCTGCGTCGCCACCAGCGTCAGCACGCCGATCTTCACCGGCGTGACCACGTTCTGTCGCGCGTAGAAGCCCGGCGCGAGGATTTTGACCAGGATCATGCCCACCAGCCCGGCGCTGTAGGCGATCAGCGCCTGCCGGGTCATCCAGACGTCCTCGGCGCCGAAGCGGCCATAGTGGAACAATGTCGCAATCAGGGGCAGCGCGATGACGCCGAGCGCCACTGCGGCCGGCACCGCGAGCAGCAGTGTCACTCGCAAGCCCCAGTCGAGCAGCCTGGCGTACTCGTCGCCGTTGGCGGCGGCGTGATATTTCGACAGGCTCGGCAGCAGGATGGTGCCGAGCGCGACGCCCAGCATGCCCGCCGGGAACTCCATCAGGCGGTCGGCGTAGTACAGCCACGACACGCTGCCCGCAGTGAGAAACGAGGCGAAGATGGTGTTGATCAGGAGCGAAATCTGGCTGATCGAGACCCCGAACACCGCCGGCCCCATCAGCTTGAGGATTCTGCTCACCCCCGGGTGGCGGGGATTGAAGCGCCAGCGCGGACGCATGCCGAGCTTGCCGAGGGCGGGCAGTTGCAGCGCGAGCTGCAGCACGCCGCCGCCGAACACCGCCCAGGCGAGCACCAGCACCGGCGGCTGGAAACGATCGGCGAAGAACGCGGCCGCGACAATGAAGCTCACGTTCAGCAGCACCGGCGTAAACGCCGGAATGGCGAACCGGTTCCAAGTATTGAGAATTCCGGCGGCGAGCGCCACCAGCGATATGAACAGAATGTACGGGAAGGTAATTCGCAGCATCGCCACGGTGAGGGCGAACTTGCCCGGATCGGCGGCAAATCCGGGCGCCGTGACGTAGACGATCAGCGGCGCGGCGGCGACCCCGAGCGCGGCGGCGACCACGAGCGCAATGAACAGCACGCTCGCGACGCAATCCACTAGGGCGCGGGTCTCCTCGGGGGTCTGCCGGTTGCGGTACTCGCCCAGGATCGGCACGAAGGCCTGCGAGAAGGCCCCTTCGGCGAACAACCGGCGCAGCAGGTTGGGGATGCGGAAGGCGACGAAGAAGGCGTCAGTAGCGAGCCCGGCGCCGAATACCCGCGCGATGAAGAAGTCGCGCACCAGCCCGAGCACCCGCGACAGCAGCGTCATGCTGCTGATGGTCGCCAGGGCGCGCAGCAGGTTCATCGCCGCGGCGGCCCGCAAGGGGCGCAATTTTCCTTGCGCGACGGGGAGTTAGCCGATACAATGCGCCCCTTTTTCAGCCCGGTCCCACCCTCATGGCCAACATCGCTTCTGCGCGCAAGCGCGCCCGCCAGGCGGAAAAGCGCCGCACCCACAACATGAGCCTGCGCACCACGGTGCGCAGCGCGATCAAGAACGTCAAGAAGGCTATCGCCGCGGGCGACAAATCCGCGGCCGAGCGCGCGCTGCAGCAGTCTCAGGGCGTCATCGATCGCATCGCGTCCAAGCGCGTGCTGCACCGTAACGCCGCCAACCGAAGCAAGAGCCGCCTCTCGCGCGCCATCAAAGCGCTGTCGTAAGCCGCGACTCGCCGCGGCCCCGTCGCTCCGGGGGTTTGCGCAAAACGCGAAAGCGGCGACCGTTGCTGGGGACATTTTGTGATAGCTGGGAAAGCGCGCAGACGGCGCAGCGCGAGGTTGTTGCGATTATAGCGACCGCCCCGGCGGCCTGCTGAAACAGCACGGCGCTGCGCCGGGTGACCGGCGTCTGGGCGCTGTGCTAGCATTCAAAAAAACGGCGGCCGGGGCCGCCGTTTTGCATTTGGGAGGTGGCGCCATGTCCCACGTCATGAATACCTACGCCCGCCAGCCGGTCGCCTTCGTGCGCGGCGAGGGTGTATGGCTTTGGGATGAAGCCGGCAAGAAGTACCTCGACGCCCTCGCCGGCATCGCGGTCAGCACGCTCGGTTACGCGCACCCGGAGCTCACCCGCGCGCTGGCGGAGCAGGCCGGACGCGTGCTGCATACGTCCAACCTGTTCCGCATCCCGGCGCAGGAGGCGGCCGCGGACCGGATCGCGGAGATCACCGGCCTGGAGGAGGTGTTCTTCTGCAACTCCGGCTGCGAGGCGAACGAGGCCGCGATCAAGGTCGCGCGCAAGTACGGGCATGACCGCGGCGTCCAGGAGCCTGCGATCGTGGTGATGGAGAATTCGTTTCACGGCCGCACCCTGGCAACGCTCTCGGCCACCGGCAGCCGCAAGGTGCAGGCGGGATTCGAGCCGCTGGTGTCCGGTTTCGTGCGCGTTCCCTACGGCGACCTCGCCGCGGTGCAGAAGATCGCCGAGATCAACCGCAACGTGGTCGCAGTGCTGGTCGAGCCGATTCAGGGCGAGGGCGGAATAGTCGTCGGCGGCCCGGAGTACCTGCGCGGCCTGCGCGAGATCTGCGACCGCAATGAATGGTTGCTGATGCTGGACGAAGTGCAATGCGGCCTGGGCCGCAGCGGAAAATGGTTCGTCTATCAGCACGCCGGGATCGTGCCCGACGTGGTGCCGCTCGCCAAGGGGCTCGGCTCGGGCGTTCCGGTCGGCGCCTGCGTCGTCGGCGGACGCGCGGCGGGCGTGCTCAAGCCCGGCAATCACGGCTCGACCTTCGGCGGCAATCCGCTCGCCTGCACGGCAGTGGTCGCCACCATCGACGCGATTCGCGAGCAGGGCCTGCTCGACAACGCCACCCGCGTCGGCAAAGTGATCCAAGACGGCCTTGGCGCCGAACTCGCAGGGGTTGCGGGAGTGACCGAAATCCGCGGCATGGGGCTGATGCTCGGGGCGCAGCTCGACCGTCCCTGCGGCGAGCTGGTGAAGGCCGCGCTCGATGCCGGGCTGATCATCAACGTCACCGCCGACAGCGTGGTTCGCATGCTGCCGCCGCTGATCATGAGCGAGGCCGAGGGCAGCATCGCGGTCGAGCGGCTGGCCCCGCTGGTGAAGGCGCTGCTGGCGCGCGAGCCGTCGCCACCGCAGGCGGCCGCGGCCCGCTGAACAAGGCGCGGCGATGGACCTGCGGCACTATCTCCAGTTCAAGGATCTCACGCTCGTCGAGTACGAGCATCTGTTCGCGCGCACGCGCTGGATCAAGGAGCGCTTCAAGCGCTACGAACGCTACTGGCCGCTCGAAGATCGCACGCTGGCGATGATCTTCGAGAAGCAGTCGACCCGCACCCGACTGTCGTTCGAGGCCGGGATGCACCAGCTCGGCGGCGCGGCAATCTTCCTTTCCACGCGCGACTCTCAGCTCGGCCGCGGCGAGCCGGTCGAAGACGCCGCGCAGGTCATCTCGCGCATGTGCGACGTGGTGATGATCCGCACTTTCGAGCAGGTCACCCTGGAGCGATTTGCGGGGCAGTCGCGCGTGCCGGTGATCAATGGCCTGACCAACGAATACCACCCTTGCCAGATTTTGGCCGATCTCTACACGTTCATTGAACATCGCGGCTCGATCCGCGGCAAGACCGTGGCTTGGATCGGCGACTCGAACAACGTCTGCAATTCCTGGCTGCAGGCGGCCGAAGTGTTCGGCTTCAACGTCCACGTCTCGACCCCCCCGGGCTACGAGGTCGAGCCCGAGCGCGCCGGTCTGTACGGCACCGACCACTACGAAGAGTTCCGCGACCCGATGCAGGCGGCTAAAGGCGCCGACCTGGTGACGACCGACGTCTGGACCAGCATGGGAATGGAATCCGAGGACGCCGCGCGCAAGCGCGACTTCCAGGACTGGCAGGTGGACGGCGAAATGATGCGGGTGGCGAAAGCGGACGCACTGTTCATGCATTGCCTGCCGGCGCACCGCGGCGAGGAGGTCGCCGCCGAGGTGATCGACGGGCCGCAAAGCGTGGTCTGGGACGAAGCCGAGAACCGGCTTCATGCGCAGAAGGCACTGCTGGAATTCCTGTTACTGGGCAAAGTGGAACTTTGATGGCAAAGAAGAAGCAGAGCGTCAAAAAGGTCGTGCTCGCCTATTCGGGCGGCCTCGACACTTCAGTAATCCTGAAGTGGCTGCAGGACGAGTACGGTTGCGAGGTGATCACCTTCACCGCCGACATCGGCCAGGGCGAGAAAGTTGCGCCCGCGCGCAGGAAGGCGAAGATGTTCGGCGTCAAGCAGATCTTCATCGAGGATCTGCGCGAGGAATTCGTGCGCGACTTCGTGTTCCCGATGTTCCGCGCCAACGCAGTGTACGAGGGCGAATACCTGCTCGGTACCTCGATCGCGCGGCCCCTAATCGCCAAGCGCATGGTCGAAATCGCGCGCAAGACCGGCGCCGACGCCATCTCGCACGGCGCGACAGGCAAGGGCAACGACCAGGTGCGTTTCGAGCTCGGCGCATACGCGCTGATGCCGAACGTCAAGGTCATCGCCCCTTGGCGCGAATGGGATCTGCTGTCACGCGAGAAGCTGCTCGCCTACGCGGACAAGCACGGCATCCCGGTCGATTTCAAGAAGCGCAAGGGCGGCGCGCCTTACTCGATGGACGCCAACCTGCTGCACATCTCCTACGAGGGCGGCGTGCTCGAGGATCCGGCCTTCGAGCCGGAGGAATCGATGTGGCGCATTACTGTATCGCCCGAGAGGGCGCCCAGCCGCCCGCAGCACATCGAGCTCGAGTACCGCAATGGCGACATCGTCGCGGTCAACGGCAGGAAGATGACGCCGGCCCGGGTCCTGGCGACGCTCAACACGATCGGCGGCCGGCACGGCGTCGGCCGGCTCGACATGGTCGAGAACCGCTACGTCGGCATGAAGAGCCGCGGCTGCTACGAGACCCCGGGCGGCACGATCATGCTCAAGGCGCACCGCGCGATCGAGTCGATCACGCTCGATCGTGAGGTGCTGGCGCTCAAGGACGACCTGATGCCGCGTTACGCGCGCCTGATCTACAACGGCTACTGGTTCAGCCCGGAGAGGGAGCTGCTGCAGGGACTGATCGACGCCTCGCAGGCGAGCGCCAACGGCAGCGTGCGGCTCAAGCTGTACAAGGGAACCGTCGTGGTCACCGGGCGCAGCTCCAAGTCGGACTCGCTGTTCGATCCGTCGATCGCCACTTTCGAGGACGACCGTGGGGCTTACGATCAGGCCGACGCCGCCGGCTTCATCCGTCTCAACGCGCTGCGCCTGCGTATCGCAGCCAACCTGCGCCGGAAGCGCCGCTGACGATGCGCGCCTGGCTCGCCGCCCTGCTGTTGGCCGCCGCGCCGGCCTGGGCGGCGCCGTTCGCGGTGCCCGTGGGCAAGGCGCGCATTGGCCTGGAAGCGCCAGCCGGGTTCGCCGACACCGGATTCACCGGCTCGCCGCGCCTGCGGGAGATCGCCGAATCACTCACCTCGGCTTCGAATCGCATTCTGCTGTTCGCCGTCAGCGACGGCGACCTGCGCAGCTTCATGCAAGGCGACCGCCCCGAGCTGCGCCGCTTCATGATCGCCGTCACGCCGCGGGCGCTGGAGGACCAGAATGTGACCACGCGCCAGTTCGACGCCTTCGTCGGCGACGCGCTGCGCGGCTTCGGTGCCCCTCCGCCGCAGGGCGACATGCTGAAGTACCTGGACGCGCAGCCGCGCGGCAAAGCGGCGCTGCTCGGCGAGCTGCGGCGCGACACGACGGTCGTCTCGGTGCTGCAGGGCACCCGCCTGCCCGACCGCGCAGGATTCGGCGCCAAGCCCGAGTACCTTCTCTCGACCACCACGCTGCTGAACCTGCGCGGCAAGGCGCTCAGCCTTGCCGTCTACAGCAGCTACGAGTCGGCTGAGGACCTCGGCTGGATTAGGCTTGTCACCGCGCGCTGGATCGAGGACCTGGAGCGCTTGAACGCGCGCTAGGTGCGCCACCAGCGGAAACCACGCATGCCACCGAAAGCTACGCGACCTGATTCGGACAAGCTGCAGCGCGTCGTCGCCGATGCGAAGCGCGAGCGCGAGCAACGCGAGCGCGGCTACCGCGAGCAGGCGCTCAAGATCTACCCGTGGATCTGCGGCCGCTGCGGGCGCGAGTTCTCGGGCGCGAACCTTCGCATGCTGACAGTCCACCACCGTGACCACGACCACGACAACAACCCGCGCGACGGCAGCAACTGGGAGCTGCTGTGCCTGTACTGCCATGACAACGAGCATGCGCGGCAGCTCGAACAGGCGCAGCGCGGCGCGGCCGCGCCGGGAGCTGGCTCGCAGGCGTCCGCCACACACC
>DATFMS010000039.1:0-6193 GCA_035266805.1 Burkholderiales bacterium
AGCAGGTCAACGTCGAGGAGCCGGGCAAGTTCGAGGCCTCGAGCGCCGAGACGATGCTCGGCCAGCTCGGCTGAGTTTCGATCGCCCGGTCTTCGCCGCCGGCTCGCGCGCCGCGGTGCCGCTGCTGTTCGGCGTAGTGCCGTTCGGCCTGATCACCGGCGTGGCGATGGTGGCGAGCGGCATCTCGCCGCTGGCCGCGATCGCCATGTCGCTCGCGGTGTTCGCTGGCGCGTCGATGCTGGCCGCGACCCAGCTGCTCGCCGGCGGCGCCCCGCTCGCGCTGGTGCTGCTCGCGGTGCTGTTCGTCAACCTGCGCTTCATGATGTACAGCGCCTCCATGCGCCAGCACCTGGCCGGGCTGCCGCTGCGCTGGCGCCTGCTGGCGGCGGGCCTGGTCGCGGACAACCCCTACGCGGTCAGCATCGCGCGCTTCACCGAGCATCCCGAGATGCGCGGCAAGCTGTGGTACTTCCTCGGGGTCGGGCTCCCGGTATGGCTCGCCTGGCAGCTCGCGGTGCTCGCCGGCGCGGTGCTGGGCGCCGGCCTGCCGGCCTCCTGGCAGCTCGAGTTCGCCGCGCCGCTCGCGTTCATCGCCATGTCGGTGCCGCTGCTGCGCGACCGCGGCATGATCGCCGCGGCGCTCGCCGCCGGCGTCACGGTGGTGCTCGCGCACAGCCTGCCGCTGCGCCTCGGGCTGCTGCTCGCGGCGCTGGCGGGCATCGCGGCGGGCCTCGCGCTCGAGCGGAGGACGGCGTGACGCTCTGGCTCGCGCTCATCGGGATGGCGGTGCTGACCTACGCGCTGCGCGCCTCGTTTCTGCTGCTGCCCGAGAACGCGCAGCTGCCCTCGCTCGCGCGCCGCGCCCTGCGCTACGTGCCGGCCGCGGTGCTGACCGCGATCTGGGCCCCGGAGCTGCTGCTGCGCGACGGCGCGCTGCAGCTCACGCTCGGCAACGAGCGCCTGCTGGCCGGGGCGGTGGCGGTGGTGGCGGCGTGGCGCTTCCGCCTGACCTACCTCACGATCGGCGTGGGGATGCTCGTGCTGCACCTGCTCATGGCCGGCAACGCGGCGGCCGCCGAGGCGCCGCGCAAAGTGGTCGCGATCGAGGGGGTCACCGAGTTCCGGCTCGACAACGGCCTGCGCGTGCTCACCGTTCCGGACCCGGGCGCCGATACGGTGACGGTGCACATCACCTACCTGGTCGGCTCGCGCCACGAGGGCTACGGCGAGAGAGGCATGGCGCATCTGCTCGAGCACATGCTGTTCAAGGGCTCGGCGCGTCATCCCGACCTCAAGCGCGAGTTCGCCGCCCGCGGCGCGCGCTGGAACGGCACCACCGCCTACGACCGCACCAACTACTTCGAGACCATGCCGGCAAGCGAGGCCAACCTGGACTGGGCGCTCGGCATGGAAGCCGACCGGATGGTCAACTCGTTCATCGCCAGGGCCGATCTCGAGAGCGAGATGACGGTGGTGCGCAACGAATTCGAGATGGGCGAGAACGACCCCGGCGCGGTGCTGTTCCAGCGCACCCTGCAGCTGGCGTACGCCTGGCACAACTACGGCCACCCCATCATCGGCGCGCGCTCGGACATCGAGAAAGTGCCGATCGCGCGCCTGCAGGCCTTCTACCGCACCTGGTACCAGCCCGACAACGCGCTGCTGATCGTCGCCGGGCGCTTCGATCAGGCGCGCGCGCTCGAGCTGGTGCAGAAATATTTCGGCGCGATCCCGCGCCCGCCGCGCGCGCTGCCCGCGCTCTACACCCGGGAGCCGGCGCAGGACGGCGCGCGCGCGGTGACCCTGCGCCGCAGCGGCGAGGCGCCGCTTGTCACCGCGCTGTACCGCGTCCCCGCCGGCGGCGATCCCGACTATCCCGCGCTCGACGTGCTGGTGAGCGTGCTGGGCAACACGCCCTCGGGCCGGCTGCATCGCGCGCTGGTGCAGAAGGGCCTCGCCAGCTACAGCTGGGGCGCGGAGCGCGCGCTGCACGACCCGGGTTTCGCCTCGTTCGGCGCCGGCCTGCCGAAGGGCGCCTCGGTCGACGCGGCGCGCGACGCGCTGCTCGGCGCGCTGGAGGGAATCGGCAGGCATCCGGTGCGCGCCGAGGAGGTGCGGCGCGCCAAGACCGAGCTGCTGAACGACTTCGACAAGGCGCAGCGCAACACCCGCTCGCTGGTGCGGGCGCTGTCCGAGTTCGCGGCGATCGGCGACTGGCGCCTGTTCTTCCTCTACCGCGACCGGCTGCGCGCGGTGAGCGTCGCCGACGTGCAGCGCGTCGCCGGGGCCTACTTCAAGCCTGCCAACCGCGTCCTCGGCGTGTTCCTGCCGACGCGTCATCCGGACCGCGCGGCGATCCCTCCGCCGCCCGACCTGGAGCAGGCGCTGGCGGGCTACCGGGGAGGCGAGGCGCCCGCCGCGGGCGAGGCCTTCGACCCGACGCCGGCCAACATCGAGGCGCGCGTGATACGCAGGACGCTGGCCAACGGCATTCGCGTCGCCCTGCTGCCCAAGAAAACGCGCGGCCAGGTCGTCGTCGCGCGCCTGCTGCTGCACTGGGGCGACGAGCCGAGCATCAGCGGACGCGTCACCGCCTGCTCGCTCGCGGGCGAGATGCTGGCGCGCGGCACGCGCCGGCACAGCCGCGCCGAGCTGAGCGACGCCTTCGAGCGGCTCAATGCCTCGGTGGCCGTGAACGGGGAAGGCGCGCGGCTCGAGGTCCCCGCCGCCCAGCTCGCCGACACGCTGCGGCTGGTCGCCGAGGCATACCGGGAGCCCGCCTTCCCGGGCGACGAATTCAAGGAGCTGAAGCGCGCCCTGCTCACCGACGCCGAAGAACAGCGCAGCGAGCCGACGGCGATCGCGGGCCTGCAGCTGTCGCGCCATCTCAATCCCTACCCGAAGGGCCACCCGTACTACACCGAGACCATCGACGAGGACGTCGAGCAGCTGCAGGCGGCGACCGTGGCCGACGCCGAATCCTGCTATCGCCAGCTGCTGGGCGCCACCGGCGCCGATTTCGCGGCGGTGGGCGAATTCGACCCCGACGAGCTCGCCGGGCTGCTGGAGACGCTGTTCGGCGGCTGGAAGAACCCGCGGCCGTTCGCGCGCGTTCCCGCACGCTACTTCGACAACGCGCCGCTCGAGCGCGAGTTCCGGACCCCCGACAAGGCCAACGCCGTGCTGCGCGGCGGCCTCAACATGCCGCTGCGCGACGACGACCCCGATTTCCCGGCCATGGTGCTGGCGAACTACCTGCTCGGCGGTTCGCTGTCGGCCCGCATCCCGCAGCGCGTGCGCGAAACCGAAGGCCTGTCGTACAGCGTGCATACCTCGTTCCGCGCCAGCGCGTTCTACCCGGTCGCCGCGTTCAGGGTGTCGGCGATCTTCGCTCCCGGCAACAAGACCCGGGTCGAACTGGCGATCCGCGAGGAGCTCGCGCGCGCGCTGCGCGACGGCTTCAGCGCGGCCGAGGTCGAGGGCGGCGCCAAGGCGCTGATCGAGGCGCGGCGCCTGGCGCGCCGCAGCGACCGCGCGCTCGCCGCCCGCCTGGCGGACTACCTTTACAAGCAGCGCAGCTTTGCCTGGGACGCGCAGCTCGAGCAGCGCATCGCCGCCCTGGGCGCGGGCGAGGTCAACGCGGCCCTGCGGCGCCACCTCGACCCCGCGCGGCTGTCGGTGATGAGCGCAGGCGACTTCAAGTAGGCGCGGCCTACTTGCGCAGCAGGTCGCGGATCTCCTCCAGCAGGACCTCCTGCCGCGGCGGCGGCGGCGGCGCGGCGGGCGCGGCCTGCTCCTCGCGCTTGAGCCGGTTGATGCCCCGCACCGCGACGAAGATGACGAAGGCGACGAGCGTGAAGTCGAACACTGTCTGGACGAACTTGCCGTAGGCCCAGACCACCGCCGGCGCCGCGCCGCTGGCCGGCTTGAGCGTCAGCGCCAGGTCGGTGAAGCTGACGCCGCCGATCAGCAGCCCCAGCGGCGGCATGACGATGTCGGCGACGAACGACGAAACGATCTTGCCGAACGCCGCGCCGATGATGACCGCGACGGCGAGGTCGACTACGTTGCCCTTGACCGCGAACTGCCTGAACTCCGTCAGCATGCCCATGCGCGCTCTCCCTGTTATTCGATCGTTCCGTACCTGACGTCCAGAACTTCGAGCTTCTCGCTGCCGGCCGGGGTCGCCAGCGTCACCACTTCCCCCACCCGCGCCTTGAGCAGCGCGCGCGCGATGGGCGAAACCCACGACACCCGGCCGCGCGCGGGGTCGACCTCGTCCATGCCGACGATCGTGACCTCGCGCTCGGCGCCCGCCGCAGAGCGAAGCACCACGCTGGCGCCGAAGAACACCTGGTCGGATTCGCGCCCGGCGGAAGCGACGATCTCGGCGTTCTCCAGCCGCTTGATCAGAAAGCGCACGCGGCGGTCGATCTCGCGCAGCCTGCGCTTGCCGTAGATATAGTCGCCGTTCTCGGAGCGGTCGCCGTTGGAGGCCGCCCACGACACCACCTGCACCACCGCCGGGCGCTCCACCTGCAGCAGCTGGCGGCGCTCGGCGTCGAGCCGCGCGTAACCCGCGGGCGAGATGTAGTTTTTCGCCCCGGCGGGCAGCGCCGCGGGCTCGGCCGCGGGGTCCTCCTCCGGCGCGTCGGTTTCCTTGAGGAAAGCTTTCGACATACGGCTTGAATCTTACCTTGCGCCTGCCCTTGCCAACCCCCCGCCGCGATACTGTACACTTGTACAGTACGAGCGGTAGCCGCGCAGGGCTCTCGCGCGGGGCGGGCGAAGGCGGCCGAATCGACCGCTGCGTCAACCGGATGCCGGGCGGCGGGGCATTTCCGGGACCCGCGGGCCACCTACTATATCTAGTAGCAACCGAACCCATGCTATCGAACAGGTTGTGTTTTCAATGCATTAGGCGGAACATTTGATCTGAATTACCAAACGCCGGAAATGATCCCCAAGACAAGCTCGCAGATGGTTATTCTGTGCGCCTCCACAAAACATAGAACCGGGAGAGAACAAGAATGAACAGCGACCAAACCGGCCCCCAGTCCGTCGCCGCCGAGGAACTTGCGGCGCAGGAGATCTCGCGCGACGCGCTGATCGAGAAGTACGCCAAGGGCAAGGAAACGACCATCGACGAAGTGCGCCGGCGGGTAGCGCGCGCCCTCGCCCAGGCCGAGCCGGAGGACAAGCGCGCGCACTGGGAGCGTCGCTTCCAGCAGGCGCTCGAAGACGGCTTCATCCCGGCCGGCCGCATCAATTCGGCCGCCGGGGTCGCGATGCAGGCGACGCTGATCAACTGCTTCGTGCAGCCGGTCGGCGACTCGATCTCCGAAATCGTCGACGGCAAGCCGGGGATCTACACCGCGCTGCAGGAGGCGGCCGAGACGATGCGCCGCGGCGGCGGCGTGGGCTACGACTTCTCCTCGATCCGGCCCAAAGGCGCCGAGGTGAAAGGCACCCACTCCCGGGCCAGCGGACCGGTATCGTACATGCGGGTGTTCGACCGCTCCTGCGAGACGGTCGAGTCGGCCGGCGCGCGCCGCGGGGCGCAGATGGGCGTGCTGCGCTGCGACCACCCGGACATCGAGGACTTCATCCACGCCAAGGACCAGGGCGAGCTGACGAACTTCAACATCTCGGTCGGGGTCAGCGACGAGTTCATGCTGGCGGTTGAGAAGGACCAGGACGTAGAGCTGGTGCACAAGGCCAAGCCGTGGCCGGAGAACGGCGGCTACCAGCGCGACGACGGCCTGTGGGTATATCGCAAGCTGCCCGCGCGCGAGCTGTGGGAGCAGATCATGCGCTCGACCTACGACCACGCCGAGCCGGGCATCCTGTTCCTGGACCGCATCAACCGCGACAACAACCTGAACTACTGCGAGACGATCGAGGCCACCAATCCCTGCGCCGAGCAGCCGCTGCCGCCCTATGGCTGCTGCTGCCTGGGCTCGATCGACCTCACGCGCTTCGTCAGGCAGCCCTTCGGCGAGAAGGCGGGGTTCGATTTCGAGCGCTTCGCCCGCGTGGTCGAGGTCTCCGTGCGCATGCTCGACAACGTGCTCGACGTCACTGCCTGGCCGCTCGCGCAGCAGCACGACGAAGCCATGGCCAAGCGGCGGGTGGGGCTCGGCTTCACCGGGCTGGGCGACGCGTTGATCATGCTGCGGCTGCGCTACGACAC
>DATFMS010000040.1:0-2344 GCA_035266805.1 Burkholderiales bacterium
AACACCGCCGAGAGCACCGCGACGACCACGATCAGCGCGCCGAGCAGCGCCGGCGGCGAGAGCGGCAGCGCCGCGATGCCCTGCGTGACCCAGGTGTAGAAGCCGCCCAGGCGCATCTGGGCCGCGATCACCATGAACGAGAACAGCAGCAGCAGGGTCGGCAGGTGCACCGCGCGCGCGGCCTGCTCGGGCGTGAGCGCGCCCAGCCCGACCACCGCGATCGCGCCCAGCAGCGCGATGCCGGTGCGGTCGAGCTGCAGGAACGGCAGCCCGCCGATTATCATCCCGAGGTAGACGGTCGCGAAGATCGCGACCACGCTGGCGTTCATGAGGCGGGGAGCATAACCGATGGGCAAGCCGAAGGCGCTGATCGCCTTCATGCCCGATCGCGTCGACGCGGCTTTTCTCGCGGGCTGCCCGAAGCTGAGGGTGATCGCGGCGGCGTTGAAGGGCGCGGACAACTCCGATCTCGAGGCCTGCACCCGGCGCGGGGTGTGGCTCGCGCTGGTGCCGGAGCGGCTCGCCGCGCCGACCGCGGAGCTCGCGCTGGCGTTCTTGCTCGCGCTGACGCGCAGGCTGCTCGCCGGGGACGATCACGTGCGAAGCGGCGCCTTCCGCGGCTGGCGGCCGCAGCTCTACGGCACGGGTCTCGCCGGCGGCACGCTCGGCATCGTCGGCATGGGCTCGGTTGGGCGAGCGCTCGCGCCGCGTGCGGCCGCGATGGGAATGAAGGTGGTGTACGCCGACCCCCGCCCCGGGCCCGTCGAGTACGGGCGGGTCCCGTTCGAGGAGCTGCTTGCGGCGAGCGACTTCGTCATGCCGCTGGCGCATCTGACGCCCGGGACGCATCACCTGATCGGCGCCGCGGCGCTCGCCGCGATGAAGCCGGGCGCGTACCTGGTCAACGTCGGGCGCGGCTCGCTGGTGGACGAGGCCGCGGTGGCGGCGAACCTCGCCGCGGGGCGGCTCGCGGGCCGCCGCCCGCGCGGGGCGCTGAACGACCCTAGGCCAGGGCCTTGCTGACGATCTCGGCGACGTCGCGCGACAGGCCGTCGGCGTCGCGGATGCGCGCGAGCTGCGCCCCGGCAAGCGCCTGGCGCGCCGGGTCGAAGCGCTTCCAGCGGTCGAAGCCGCGCGCCATGCGCGCCGCGACCTGCGGGTTGAGCTTGTCGAGCGCCAGCACCTGGTCGGCGAGGAAAGCGTAGCCGGCACCGTCGGCGGCGTGGAAGCGCACGTGGTTGGCGGCGAAGGCGCGGATCAGGGCGTAGACCTTGTTCGGCACCCGGATGTCGAACGCCGGGTGCGCGAGCAGCTCGCGCACCTTGGCGAGCGTGCCCGGCAGGCGCGAGGTGGCCTGCACCGCGAGCCACTTGTCGACCACCAGCGACTCGTCGCGCCATTTGGCGTAGAAGCGCTCGAGCGCGGGCTCGCGCTCGGGGCAGCTGCAGTTGGCGAGCAGGCCGAGCGCGGCGAACGACTCGGTCATGTTGTCGGAGCGCTCGTACTGCGCAAGGCACAGCGCGCGCGCGTCGTCGTCGGCGAGCTCCATCAGGAAGCCGAGGCACAGGTTCCTCAGCGCGCGGCGGCCGGCCGAGGCGGCGTCGGGCGAGTAGGGGCCTTTGGTCTCGTTGGCGCGGTAGGCGGCGAGCAGCGGCGCGCGCAGCGCCTCGGCGATGCGTCGGCGCAGCGTGTTGCGCGCCGCGTGCAGCGCGTCGGGGTCGACCACCGCCATTTGCTCGGCGAGGAAGGCTTCCGCAGGCAGCGCCAGCGCCTCGGCGGCGAAGGCCGGGTCGTCGGCGCTTTGCTCGAGCACCCGCGCGCAGGCGTCGAGGAAGGCGGGCGAGGGCTCGCCGGCGTGCTCGAGGAGGATCGTCACCATCAGCCGCTGCCCCGCCTCCCAGCGGTTGAACGCGTCGTCGTCCTCCGCCATGAGGTGGATCAGCTCGGCCTCGGTGTAGGGGTAGTTCAGGATCACCGGCGCGGAGAAGCCGCGAAGGAGAGACGGAACCGGTTTTGCTTTCAAATTCTTGAATTCGAATATTTCCTGTTCGGAACGAATGGAAAGAACCTCTTCCTGCTGCCCGATCTTCACCGCAAGCGGGATGTGGAAGGGCGGGTTCATCGACTGCTTCACCGTCAGGGTGAAGGTCCCGTTCGCGTAGTCTGCCTTGCAATCAAGCACCGGCGTGCCGGGGACGTCGTACCAGCGCCTGAACTGCGCCAGGTCGACGCCGCTGGCGTCCTGCATCGCCTGCACGAAGTCGTCGCAGGTGACCGCCTGGCCGTCGTGGCGCTCGAAGTAGAGCTTCATGCCCTGCTGGAAGCGCTCCTCGCCGAGCAGCGT
>DATFMS010000041.1:0-3285 GCA_035266805.1 Burkholderiales bacterium
ACGGTGGCGCCCACCGAGGATCCGTCGATGTCGCGCATGACCATCGTCACCACGGGCTCCGAGGACGTGGTCGAGCAGATCACCAAGCAGCTCAACAAGCTGGTCGAGGTGGTCAAGGTCGTGGACCTGTCGGGGGCCGAGCACATCGAGCGCGAAATGATGCTGATAAAGGTTCGCGCCGGCGCCAAGGAACGCGAGGACATGAAGCGCATGGCCGACATCTTCCGCGCGCGCGTGATCGACGTCTCCGACAATACCTACACCATCGAGCTGACCGGCGACGGCAGGAAGCTCGATGCGTTCATCCAGGCGCTCGACCAGGGCGCGATCCTGGAGACAGTGCGCACCGGCGCCTCGGGCATCGGCCGCGGCAACCGCATTCTGAGAGTCTAGATACCAGGGGAAACACGATGAAGGTGTATTACGACAAGGACGCCGATCTCTCGCTCATCAAGGGCAAGAAGGTCACCATTCTCGGCTACGGCTCGCAGGGCCATGCGCACGCGCTCAACCTGCACGACTCCGGGATCAAGGTCACGGTGGGGCTGCGCAAGGGCGGCGCATCCTGGGACAAGGCCCGCAAGGCCGGGCTCAAGGTGGCGGCGGTCGCTGACGCGGTCAAGGGCGCCGACATCGTCATGATGCTGATGCCCGACGAGCACATCGCGGCGGTGTACCAGGCGGAGGTCGAGCCGAACATCAAGAAGGGCGGCGCGCTCGCCTTCGCGCACGGCTTCAACGTGCACTACGGCCAGGTGCAGCCGCGCGCGGATCTCGACGTCTGGATGGTGGCGCCCAAGGCGCCGGGGCATACGGTGCGCTCGACCTACGCCGGCGGCGGCGGCGTGCCGATGCTGATCGCGGTGCACCGCAACGCCTCGAAGAAGGCGCGCGACATGGCGCTTTCCTACGCCGCGGCGATCGGCGGGGGCAAGGCGGGGGTGATCGAGACCTCGTTCAAGGAAGAGACCGAAACCGACCTGTTCGGCGAGCAGGCCGTGCTCTGCGGCGGCTGCGTCGAGCTGGTGAAGAACGGCTTCGAGGTGCTCACCGAGGCGGGCTACGCGCCCGAGATGGCGTACTTCGAGTGCCTGCACGAGCTCAAGCTGATCGTCGATCTGATGTACGAGGGCGGCATCGGCACCATGAACTACTCGATCTCGAACAACGCCGAGTACGGCGAGTATGCCACCGGGCCGAAGATCATCGACGCGCGCGTCAAGGACGCGATGCGCGAGGCGCTGGCGCGCATCCAGTCAGGCGAGTACGCCAGGGAATTCGTGCTCGAGAACCGCGCCGGCGCGCCGGTGCTGCTCAGCCGCAGGCGCATGACCGCGGAGCACCCGATCGAGACCGTCGGCGGCAAGCTGCGGGACATGATGCCGTGGATCCGCAAGAACCGCCTCGTCGACCAGTCGAAGAACTAGCCGTGAGCGCCGCGCTCGACGGATGACGGCGCGCTACCCGCATCCGCTGATCGCGCGCGAGGGCTGGCCGTTCCTCGCCGCGGCAGTGCTCGCCGCCGCGCTGGTCGCCTGGCTGGCGGGCGGCTGGTGGGCAGCGCCGCTGTGGCTCGTCGCGCTGTTCGTGCTGCAGTTCTTCCGCGACCCGCCGCGCGAGATCCCGGACGACCCGCGCGCCGTGCTTTCGGCCGCCGACGGGCGCGTGGTCGCGGTGGAAAAGGCGCGCGACCCCTGGCTCGAGCGCGACGCGCTCAAGGTGTCGGTGTTCATGAACGTGTTCAACGTGCACTCGAACCGCTCGCCGGTCGAGGCGAGCGTGAAACGTCGCTGGGTCCACGCCGGCAGCTTCCTCAACGCCGCGCTGGACAAGGCCTCGCTCGAGAACGAGCGCTGCGCGCTGTGGTTGCGCACCCCCGGCGGCGAGGACGTCACCTGCGTGCAGATCGCGGGGCTGATCGCGCGCCGGATCCTGTGCTACGTCGACGCCGGCAGCGAGCTCGGGCGCGGCCAGCGCTACGGCTTCATCCGCTTCGGCTCGCGCGTGGACCTGTACCTGCCGCTCGACGCCGAGGTCACTGCCGGACTCGGCGACAAGGTGTACGCTGCCGAGAGCGTGCTCGCGAGGCTGGCGCAAAATGGCTGAATACCCCGACGACAGGCAAAGCATCAGGCCCCCGGTCGGCGCCCTGCGCCGGCGCGGCATCTACCTGCTGCCGAACCTGTTCACCACCGCCGCGCTGTTCGCCGGCTTCTACGCCATCGTGCAGGCGATGAACCTGCGCTTCGAGATCGCCGCGGTGGCGATCTACATCGCCATGGTGCTCGACGGCCTCGACGGCCGGGTGGCGAGGCTCACGCGCACGCAGAGCGAGTTCGGCGCCGAGTACGACAGCCTGTCCGACATGGTGTCGTTCGGCGCCGCGCCGGCGCTGGTGATCTACGAGTGGTCGCTCAAGGGCCTGGGCAAGCTGGGCTGGGTGGCGGCGTTCGTCTACTGCGCCGGCGCGGCGCTGCGCCTGGCGCGCTTCAACACCAACATCGACGTGGTCGACAAGCGCTGGTTCCAGGGCCTGCCCAGTCCGATGGCGGCGGCGCTGGTGGCCGGGCTGGTGTGGATCATGAACGACCTCGGCTTCGGCGGCGAAACCTGGCTGGCCTGGCTGGCCTGGTGCGTGACCATGTTCGCCGGCATCACGATGGTGACCAACGTGCCGTTCTACAGCTTCAAGGACATCAACCTGAAGAAGAGCGTGCCGTTCTGGGCCGTGCTCGCCATCGTCGCCGGCCTGACGGTGATCGCCACCAAGCCGGCGGTGGTGCTGTTCCTGCTGGTCGTGGCCTACTCGGTCTCGGGCTACGTGCAGTGGGTGCTCAAAGGGCGCCCGGGACGGATCGTCTGAGCGTGCGCGCGGCGCTGTTCGCCCTCGGCTTCCGGCCTTTCTATCTTCTGGCCGCGCTGTTCGCGGCGATCGCGGTGCCGGCCTGGGTCGCCAACCTCGCCGGCCACGGCTGGCCCGCGGGCTACCTCGACGGGCTCGCCTGGCACCAGCACGAAATGGTGTTCGGCTTCGCCCTGGCGGTGATCGCCGGCTTCCTGCTCACCGCGGCCCGCGTCTGGACCGGGCGGCCCACGCTCTCGGGACCGCCGCTCGCGCTGCTGGCGGCGCACTGGGTCGCCGCGCGCGTGCTGATGCTGACCGGCCCGGGCTCGCTCGGCGCGCTGGTGGACGGGGCCTTTCCGTTCGTGCTCGCGGCGGTGCTGGCACGCGTCATCGTCGGCGCGCGCAACACGCGCAATTACTTCGTCCCGGCGCTGATCGCC
>DATFMS010000042.1:0-12286 GCA_035266805.1 Burkholderiales bacterium
GCCGCGCCCGCGCGAGCAGCCCTCGCGCTTGCCGTACATCTCGGCCAGGATGGTGCGCATCGGCATGCCGCGCAGCAGCGCATGGCCGTGCTCGCGGTAGGTGGCGACGATGTTGTCCTCGGCCTTGAGCGCGTGGATCGCGCCGGTGGCCACCGCCTCCTCGCCGATGTACAGGTGCAGGAAGCCGCGGATCTTCTGCTCGCCGTAGAGCTCGGCGGCGCGCTCTTCCATGCGCCGGATGCGCAGCATGTCGCGCACCATCGCGAGCGCGAGCTCGGGCTGCCACGGCACCGGGCCGGCGGGCGGCGGAGCAATCGTCATTCGGACTCCAGCGTCGAGGTATCGCCCTCGGGCAGGCCCAGCTCGCGCGCCTTGAGCAGGCGGCGCATGATTTTTCCGCTGCGCGTCTTGGGCAACGAGGGTTTGATTTCTATCTCCTTGGGCGCCACGGCCGCGCCGAGGCGCTTGCGCGCGTGGCCGAGGATCTCGAGCTTGAGGGCTTCAGAGGGCTCGAAGCCTTTCTTGAGGGAGACGAAGGCCTTCACGATCTGGCCGACCGTCGGCTCGGGCTTGCCGATCACCCCTGCTTCGGCCACCGCGGGGTGCTCCATCAGCACGCTTTCGACCTCGAACGGGCCGATCAGGTGGCCGGCCGACTTGATCACGTCGTCGGCGCGGCCGACGAACCAGTAGTAGCCCTCGGCGTCCCGCTTCGCGAGGTCGCCGCTGAGGTACCAGCCGTCGCGGAAACACTTGCGGTAGCGCTCGTCCTCGTGCAGGTAGCCGCGGAACATCGACGGCCAGCCGGCCTTGAGCGCCAGCTCGCCTTCGACGTCGGGCTGGTCGAGGATCTTTACCTGCTCGGCCGATTCCTGATGCTCGACAATGCAGGCCTCGACTCCCGGAACCGGAAGTCCCATCGAGCCCGGCTTGACGTCGAGCGCGGCGAAGTTGGAGATCATGATGCCGCCGGTCTCGGTTTGCCACCAGTTGTCGTGGATCGGCAGCCCCAGAGTCTCCTCGCCCCACCACACCGCTTCCGGGTTGAGCGGCTCGCCGACGCTGGCGACGAACCTGAGCGCGGGGTAGGCGCGCTTGTGCGCGAGCTCGGCACCGGTCTTCATCAGCATCCGGACCGCGGTCGGCGCGGTGTACCAGACCGAGACCCGCTGCTCCTCGAGGATACGGTACCAGCGCTCGGCGTCGAACTCGGCCTCGTCCACCACGCTGGTGATCCCGTGCAGCAGCGGCGCGATGATGCCGTACGAGGTACCGGTCACCCAGCCCGGGTCGGCGGTGCACCAGAACACGTCCTGGGGATGCAGGTCGAGCGCGTAGCGCCCGGTGACGTAGTGCGTCAGCACCGCGCCGTGCACGTGCACCGCGCCCTTGGGCTTGCCGGTGGTGCCGCTGGTGAAATGCAGCAGCGCCATGTCCTCGGCTTCGGTGCGCGCAGTCTCGAATTTGTCGGAGGCCTGGTCCATCAGGCGCGCGAACTCGGGCGTGTCGACCTCGAGCACGTGCTCGAGCGTCGGCAGCTCGGCGCGAACCTTCGCCACCTTGCGCCGGTACAGCTCGCTGGTGGTGACCAGCAGCTTGCCTTCGCCGAGCCTGACGCGGGTCGCGATCGGCTCGGGGCCGAAGGCAGAGAACAGCGGCGACACCACGCTGCCGTTCTTCAGCGCGCCGAGCACCGCGATGTACAGCTCCGGAATCCGCCCCGAGAGGACGAACACGCGCTCGCCCGGCCCGACGCCGAGGCCGCGCAGCAGGTTGGCGAAGCGGCTGGTAAGGCGCGAGAGCTCGGCGAAGGAGACGTCGCGCTGCCCGCCCTGCGTCGCGAGGAAGCGGAACGCGACCTTGTCGCTGCGCGCGTGACGCTCGACCGCCTCGTGGGCGATGTTCAGCCCGCCGCCCGGCAGGCCCTCGAGCTCGCGCCGCGCCGCGTCCCAGCTGAAGCCGGCGCGGGCCGCGGCGTAGTCGGCGAGGTTGGGCGCGACGGCCTGCTCGCCGGCGCGCTTGCGAATGATGCGCGGCCGCTCCATGGCCCTAGGCTAGCGAGCCGCGGCCGGGGCCGTTTGACCGGGGTCAAACGGCGGCCGGAGCCTACTGCTTCAGCTGCAGCGACTTGTACTCGAGGAACTCTTCCAGGCCGTAGGTGCCGGCCTCGCGGCCGTGGCCGGACTGGCCGAAGCCGCCGAAGGGGGCGTTCATGTTGAAAGCGCCGCCGTTGACGTCGACCTGGCCGGCGCGGATGCGGCGCGCGACCTTCTGCGCGCGCGCCTCGTCCTTGCCCCATACCGCGCCCGCCAGGCCGTAAGGCGTGTCGTTCGCGATGCGCACGGCGTCTTCCTCGTCCTTGTAGGTGACGATCGAAAGCACCGGGCCGAAGATTTCCTCCTGCTCGATGGTCGAGCCGGGCTTGACCTTGCCGAACACGGTCGGCTTGACGAAGTAGCCCGCCGGCACGTTGTCCGGGGTTTCCGCCCCGCCCGCGAGCAGCTCGGCGCCTTCCTCGACGCCCTTGCGGATGTAGGCCCGCACGCGCTCGACCTGCGCTGCCGAAGCGAGCGGCCCCAGCTTGGTCGTCTCGGCGAGCGGGTCGCCGAGGGTGAAGCCGTTGGCGACCTCGGCGGCGATCTTCTTCGCCTCCTCGTACTTCGATTCGGGCACCAGCATCCTCGTCAGCGCGGTGCAGGTCTGTCCCGAGTTGAGGTAGCAGCCGTTGACGGTGCTCTTCACCGCGATGGCGAGGTCGGCGTCCTCGAGGATCACCGAGGCCGACTTGCCGCCGAGCTCGAGCGCAACGCGCTTGACGCCCTGCGCGGCGAGCTCGGAGATGCGCTTGCCGGCGCGCGTCGAGCCGGTGAACGAGATCATGTCGACGTCGGGGTGGCGCACCAGCGCCTCGCCCACCGTCTGGCCGAAGCCCGTCACCAGGTTGAACACGCCTTTGGGCAGGCCCGCCGCCTCGATCACCTCGGCCAGGGCGAAGGCGTTGAACGGCGCGATCTCCGAGGGCTTGAGCACCACGGTGCAGCCGGCAGCCAGCGCGGGCGCGACCTTGAGCGCGATCTGGTGCAGCGGGTAGTTCCAGGGCGTGATTGCGACCACCACGCCGACGGGCTCGCGCACCACGACCGAGTTGCCGACGCGCTCCTCGAACTTGAAGCCCCTGACCAGCTTGGCGTAGTTGGCGTAGTTCGCGATCGGCAGGCCGACCTGGATGCGGTTGGCGAGCTTGAGCGGCATGCCCACCTCGTGCGCGATGGTGCGGGCGATCTCTTCGGCGCGCGCCTTGAGGCCGGCGGAGATCTTGTCCAGGTATTCGGCACGCTTCTCGACCGGCGTCTGCGACCATGCCTCGAGCGCGCCGCGGGCGGCTTTCACCGCCGCCTCTGCGTCCTTGTCGCCGCCGGCCGGCACCCACCCCATGACCTCGCCGCTGCCGGCGTTGTGGACGTCGATTGCTTCCTTGCCGGAAGGGGCGACCCACTGGCCGCCGATATAGAACTTGTCGCGCACGAGCATCTGGACCTCCTTGTCGAGAGGCGTATTTTAGCCGAGGGGCCGCGCTATACTCCGCGGCAAGATCGGACAAAGGGATATATCGCATGGCGCAATCCGCAAAGGCCGTGGTGTGCCGGGAATTGAACAAGCCGGTGGTGGTCGAGTCGATCACGGTCGATGCGCCGCAGCGCGGCGAAGTGATGCTCAGGCTCGGCGCCTGCGGCGTCTGCCACTCGGATCTTTCCGCGACCAACGGCACCATCCCGCTGCCGCCGCCGCTGGTGCTCGGCCACGAGGCCGCGGGCGAGGTGGTCGCGGTGGGCGAAGGCGTTTCCGGGCTCGCCGTCGGCGACCACGTAGTGTCGTCGTTCATCTATATGTGCGGCAAGTGCCGCTTCTGCTCGATGGGCAGGCCGGTGCTGTGCGTCGAGCAGGGCAAGGCCCTGACCACGCTTCCCGACGGCACGCTGCGCACCAAAGATGCGCAGGGCCGGCCGCTCAACATTTTCTCCGGCTGCGGCGTGATGGCCGAGTACGCGACGCTGCACGTCGACAACGTGGTCAAGATCGATCCCAAGATCCCGTTCGACCGCGCGGCGCTGGTCGGTTGCGCGGTGACCACCGGCGTGGGTGCGGTGTTCAACACCGCGCGCGTCGTCCCGGGTGCGAGCGTGGTGGTGTTCGGCTGCGGCGGGGTCGGGCTCAACGTGATCCAGGGCGCGGCGATCGCCGGCGCGGTTCGCATCGTCGCCATCGACGCGATGGAATCGAAGCTCGAGCTGGCGCGCAAGTTCGGCGCCACCGACGTGCTGCTCGCCAAGCCGGGCGAGGACCTGACCAAGCCGCTCAAGAAGCTCACCGGCGGCGGCGCGGACTACGCCTTCGAGTGCGTCGGTAGCGGCGAGCTCGCCGCTGCGGCCTACAAGGCTATCGGGCGCGGCGGCGTCGCGGTGGTGGTCGGGGTGGCCAAGCCCGGCGATTCGACCGCCGTGCGCACGATGACGCTGCCGTTCGAGGAAAAAACGCTCACCGGCAGCTACTTCGGCTCGTGCGTGCCGCGCATCGACTTTCCGCGCATGCTCGGGCTGTACATGCAGGGCAAGCTCAAGCTCGATGAGCTGATCACCCGGCGCTATTCGATCGACGAGGCGCCGCAGGCGTTCGCAGATCTCGAATCCGGCAAGAACGCCCGCGGCGTGATCGTGTTCTGAAATGGGCGCGGCGGAACCGACGACGGGGCGCATCCTGGTCGTCGACGACCAGCGCACCAACGCCGAGCTGATGGCCGATCTGCTGGGCCAGCGCGGATACCAGGTGCGCACCGCGCTCGACGGCGAGAAGGCGCTCGAGATCGTGCGCAGCGAGCCGCTCGACCTGGTGGTGTCGGACATCATGATGCCGGGCGTCGACGGCTACGAGCTGTGCCGCCGCCTGCGCGCCGACGTAGGGACCGCGCTGCTGCCGGTGGTGCTGGTGACCTCGCTCGATCCGCAGGCGGAACGCGTCAAGGGGATCGAGGCCGGCGCGGACGACTTCCTGTCCAAGCCGGTCAACTGGACCGAGCTCTTCGCGCGCGTGAGGTCGCTGCTGCGCGTCAAGGCGCTGCAGGATGAGGTGCGGCGCCAGGCCGAGGCGCTGCGGGAGTGGAACGCCAAGCTCGAGGAGCGCGTCGGGCAGCAGGTGACCGCGATCCAGCGCCTCGGGCGGCTGAAGCGCTTCTTCTCGCCGCAGGTTGCCGACGCCATCGTCGCCGGCGGCGAAGACATCCTGCGCCCGCACCGGCGCGAGATCACGGCGGTGTTCCTCGACCTGCGTGGCTTCACCGCCTTCACCGACCGCGCCGATCCGGAGGAGGTGCTCGAGCTGCTGCGCGCCTACCACGCCACGCTGGGGCGGATCGTGGCCGAGTTCGGCGGCACGCTGGAGCACTTCGCCGGCGACGGCGTGATGATCTTCTTCAACGATCCGTTCCCGGTCGACCACGCCGCCGAGCGCTCGGTGCGCATGGCGCTCGCCCTGCAGCATGCCTTCGCCCCGATCGCGCAGGCCTGGGCCAGGCTCGGGCAGGAGGTGGGCCTCGGCATCGGCATCGCCCAGGGCGAGGCCACGCTCGGGGTGATCGGCTTCGAGCAGCGCTGGGAATACGCGGCGATCGGCAACGTGCCGAACCTCGCCGCGCGCCTGTGCGGCGAAGCGCGCGCCGGGGAAATCATCGTTGACGGCCAGGCCGAGGCCGATCTCGGGCAACTGGCGCAGACCGACCAGATCGGGCCGCTGCAGCTGCGCGGCTTCGCCCACCCCGTGCCCGCGTTCCGCGTCACCGCCCTTCGGGGCTGAGAGAAATCGGGGTCAGAGTCGAATTTTGCGTAACCGCATCGTCGACAACGGCAACGGACTTTCGATGCACGTGCTCGAAGCGGGCGAGCCGGGGCGGCCCGGCGTGCTTCTGCTGCACGGTTTTCCCGAGCTCGCCTACAGCTGGCGCAAGGTAATGCCGGCGCTCGCCGCGGCGGGCTTTCACGTCGTCGCGCCCGATCAGCGCGGCTACGGCCGCACCACCGGCTGGGATGCCGCCTACGACGGCGACGTCGACTCGTTTCGCCTGCTCAACCTGGTGCGCGACGCGCAGGGGCTGGTCTCGGCGCTCGGCTGGCGCGCGGTCGCGGCGGTCATCGGGCACGATTTCGGCGCCGCGGTGGCGGCGAATTGCGCGCTGGTGCAGCCGGACGTATTCCGCTCGGTGGTGCTGATGAGCGCCCCGTTCGGCGGCGCCCCCACGCGCGACATCGACGCCGCGCTCGCGGCGCTGCCGCGCCCGCGCAAGCACTACCAGTGGTACTACTCGACGCGAGCCGCGAACGCCGACATGTGGCATTGCGCGCAGGGCGTGCACGCCTTCCTGCGCGCGTACTTCCACTACAAGAGCGCCGACTGGAAGGGCAACAATCCCTTCCGGCTCGCATCGTGGAGCGCCGAAGAGCTGGCGAAGATGCCGACCTACTACATCATGGACCTCGACCAGACGATGGCCGAGACCATCGTGCCCGAGATGCCATCGAGCGCCGCGAACTGGCTGCCGGAGAACGAGCTCGCCGTCTACAGCGCCGAGTACGAGCGAACCGGCTTCCAGGGCGGCCTGCAGTGGTACCGCTGCCGCACCGAGGGACGCAACAAGGATCTGGACGCCTTCGGCCGCACGATCGACGTGCCGTCCGCCTTCATCGCCGGCGCGAGCGACTGGGGCGTCTACCAGGTGCCCGGCGCGCTCGAGGCGATGCAGCAAAGCGCCTGCCCCCGAATGCGCGGCTGCCACCTGCTCGAGGGCGCCGGGCACTGGGTGCAGCAGGAAAAGCCGGACCAAGTTGTTCGGCTGCTTCTCGAGTTCCTGGCTTAGCGGCAGCCCAGCCGCCGCTCCTTCTCGCGCACCAGCGCGGTGACGGTCTCGTTCACCGGCGCGTGAACGCCGACCTCCCTGCCGACGCGCGGGATCGCGCCGTTGATGACGTCGATCTCGGACTTGCGTTTCGCCATCAGATCGAGCAGCACCGAGGGCCGGGCGTGCGGGATCTTGGAGCCGAAGTCGCGCACGTAGGCGACCGGATCGCTGAAGCCCAGTTTGATCTTCTTCTTCAACGCGACTTCGTAGGCTTCGCGCGCGCACGCCGCCGAGACCAGCGCCAGGTCGGGGTCCTCCATCACTTCGATCACGGTGAGATCGGTGATGCCGCAGGGGCCGGAATAGGCGCAGTTGCAGATCAGCTTCTCCCACACCAGCTGGTCGATGTCGTCGAAGCACTTGACGCGAAAGCCCGCGCCCTGCCACAGCTCGGCGATCTTCTGCAGGCGCGGCGTGATGGGGCCGTCGAATTCGCCCAGCCGCACCAGCTCCATGCCGTTATGGTGGGCGTGGCCGGGAGCCTTCATCGAGGCGCCGAAGCCGCCGACGACGCCCACGATGACTTTTTCCTTTCCCAGAACGGATGCTGCGGCATCGGGTCCGCCGAGACCGTTCTGGATCGAAAGCGCCACCGTGTCGGGCCCGAACAGCGCGCGCGCCGCCTCGGCGGCGTGCGTGACCTGCATGGCCTTGGTGGCGATGATCACCAGGTCGCAGGGGCCGGCGTCGCGCGCCTCGCCGGTGGCGTTCAGCGTGACCGTGCGGTCGCCCGATGCGCCCTCGAGCCGCAGGCCGCGAGCGCGCATCGCCTCGACGTGCTCGCGCCAGCGGTCGATCGCCCACACCTCGTGGCCGGCGGCGGCGAACAGCCCGGCGTACACCGAGCCCATCGCGCCGCAGCCGACGATGGCGATCTTCACAGGACTTCGAACAGCCCCGCCGCGCCCATGCCGCCGCCGATGCACATCGTCACCACCACGTACTTCACGCCGCGGCGCTTGCCCTCGATCAGCGCGTGGCCGATCAGGCGGCTGCCGGTGACGCCGTAGGGATGCCCGACGGCGATCGCGCCGCCGTCGACGTTGAGGCGGTCATTTGGGATGCCGAGCTTGTCGCGGCAGTAGATGACCTGCACCGCGAAAGCCTCGTTCAGCTCCCACAGGCCGATGTCTTCCATCTTCTTGCCGGTCTGCGCCAGCAGCTTCGGGATCGCGAACACCGGGCCGATGCCCATCTCGTCGGGCTCGCAGCCCGCCACCGCGAAGCCGCGGAACACGCCCATCGGCTTCAAGCCCTTCTTGGCCGCCATCTTGTCGCTCATCACGACCTGGGCCGAGGCGCCGTCGGAGAACTGGCTCGCGTTGCCGGCGGCGATCACGCCGCCCTCGATCGCGGGCTTGATCTGCGACACGCCCTCGTAGGTCGTGTCGGGACGGATGCCTTCGTCCTCGGTCGCGGTGACGTCCTTGAGCGTTTCGACGCTGGTCGTCTTGTCGATCACCTTCATCCTGGTGGTGATGGGGACGATCTCGTCCTTGAACTTGCCCTCGGCGCGCGACTTCGCGGCTTTGAGCTGGCTCTCGACGCCGTAGCGGTCCTGCGCCTCGCGCGAGATCTTGTAGCGCTTGGCCACCATCTCCGCGGTCTGCAGCATGGGCCAGTAGACCTCGGGCTTGTTCTTCATCAGCCACTCTTCCTGGATCATGTGCTTGTTCGCCTCGTTCTGCACGCACGAGATCGACTCGACGCCGCCGGCGATCATGATCTCGGCCTCGCCCTGCATGATGCGCTGGCTGGCGAGCGCCACGGTCTGCAGGCCCGAGGAGCAGAAGCGGTTCACGGTCATGCCGGAGACCGTGACCGGCAGGCCGGCGCGCAGCGCGATCTGGCGCGCGATGTTGGCGCCGGTCGCGCCCTCGGGGTTGGCGCAACCCATGATCACGTCGTAGACCTCGCCCGGTTCGAGCTTGGCGCGCTCGAGCGCGTGCTTTACCACATGTCCGCCCATGGTGGCGCCGTGGGTCATGTTGAGCGCGCCGCGCCAGCTCTTGCACAGCGGGGTCCTTGCGGTGGATACGATGACTGCTTCGGTCATATTCAGTTCTCCTAGCCGTTAAAGCGTTTGCCTTCCTTGGCGAGTTTCACGAGCAGCGGCGCGGGCTTCCACACCTCGCCCTGGTAGCCCTTCTGGAACTTCTCGATCGACGCCAGCACCTTGGGCAGGCCCACGGTGTCGGCGTAGAACATCGGCCCGCCGCGGTACGCCGGGAAGCCGTAGCCGGTGAGGTAGACCATGTCGATGTCGGAGGCGCGCAGCGCGATGCCTTCCTCGAGGATATGGGCACCCTCGTTCACCAGCGCGTAGATCAGGCGCTCGATGATCTCCTCGTTCGAAATCTGCCGCGGTTCGAGCTTGTTGTCGCTTCTGTATTGGGCAATGATCTTGTCGACCTCGGGATCCGGGATCGGCTTGCGGCTGCCGGTCTCGTAGCGGTACCAGCCCTTGGCGGTCTTCTGCCCGTAGCGCCCCTGTTCGCAGATGCGGTCGCCGACCTTCGAGTAGACGAAGTTGGGGCGCTCGGCGTAGCGGCGCTTCCTGATCTCCCAGCCGATGTCGAGGCCCGCCATGTCGCCCATGGTGAACGGCCCCATCGCCAGGCCCCACTTCTGCGCCGCGGCGTCGACCTGTTGCGGGCTCGCGCCCTCGTCGAGCAGGAACAGGCTCTGCTGGCCGTACTTCTCGATCATGCGGTTGCCGATGAAGCCGTCGCACACGCCCGAGACCACCGGCACCTTCTTCAGCCGCTTGCCGAGCTTCATGGTGGTGGCGAGCACGTCCTTGGCGGTCTTCGCGCCGCGCACCACCTCCAGCAGCCGCATCACGTTGGCCGGCGAGAAGAAGTGCGTGCCGATCACCTCCTGCGGGCGCTTGGTGGCGGCGGCGATCTCGTTCACGTCGAGCGTCGAGGTGTTGGAGGCGAGGATCGCGCCGGGCTTCGCCGTCGCGTCGAGCTTGTTGAAGATCTCCTGCTTGACGTCCATGCGCTCGAACACCGCCTCGATCACGATGTCGGCGTCCTTCGCCGCGGCGAGGTCGAGCGCGGGACTGATGAGCGCCATCCGCTTGTCCATCTCCTCCTGCTTCAGGCGCCCCTTGGATACGGTGTTGGCGTAGTTCTTCTTGATCGTCGCCAGGCCGCGGTCGAGCGCTTCCTGCTTCATCTCGATCAGGGTCACCGGGATGCCGACGTTGACGAAGCTCATCGCGATGCCGCCGCCCATGGTGCCGGCGCCGATGATCGCCGCCTTCCTGATCTCGCGCGTCGGCGTGTCCTCGGGCACGTCGGGGATCTTCGAGGTCTGGCGCTCGGCGAAAAACATGTGCCGCAGCGCCTTCGACTCGTTGCCTTCGACCAGGGACTGGAAGCGCTTGCGCTCCTCGGCGCGGCCCTCGTCGAATCCCTTGCTCGCCGCGGCTTCGACGCAGGCGACGATCTCGAGCGGCGCCGGAAAACCGCGCGAAGCCTTGCCGACATCGGCGCGCGCCTGCTCGAAGAAGGCCTTGGGCTCGCCGTCGACCTTTACCTTCATATCGCGAATTCGGCGCGGGCCCTTGCCGTCGGCGAGGAGTTTCTTGGCGTAGGCGAGCGCGCCCTCGAGCAGATCGCCTTGCACGATCTCGTCGACCAGGCCGAGCGATAGCGCCTTTTCCGCCGGCACCGGGCTGCCCGTGGTCATCATCCTGATCGCCTCCGCGGCGCCGACCACGCGCGGCAGGCGCTGGGTGCCGCCCGAGCCGGGCAGCAGGCCGAGCTTCACTTCGGGCAGGCCGAGCTGGCTCCTGGGCAGCGCCACCCGGTAATGGCAGCCGAGCGCGAGCTCGAGGCCGCCGCCGAGCGCGAAGCCGCCGATCGCGGCGATCATCGGCTTGCCGAAGGCGTCCTGCGCCTCGTTGATATCCGGCAGCGAAGGCGGCACGCTCATCTTCGGGGTGTTGAATTCGCGGATGTCGGCCCCGCCCGAGAAGGCCTTCTCCGAGCCGATCATGACCAGGGCCTTGACCGCCGGGTCCGAGCCGGCCTTCTTGATCCCGTCCATGATCGCCGGGCGCAGCACGCTGCCCAGGCCGTTGACGGGAGGATTGTTGAGGGTGATGACGGCGATGCCGTCGCGTACGGAATAGGGCGCTGCGTCGCTCATGCGATGTTCTCCGGATTGGATGGCCGCGCGGTGGGAAGTCGATTTTACCGGTAACTGCGGCCCGCTGCTTGACCGGCCGCGCTGCGCGAGAGTACTTTCGCCGGCTGTGCTCGCATTGTGAAAGAGCATTCCGGAGGAGCCCATGCAAGGCCTGATGATGAACGCGCCGCTGCTGATCACCGACCTGATCCGGCACGCGGATCGCCACCACGGTGCGACCGAGATCGTTTCCAAGACGGTGGAGGGGGGAATCCACCGCTACACCTACCGCGAGGCGCATACCCGCTCGCGGCGCCTGGCCAAGGCGCTTGCCGCGCTCGGCGCAAAGCCGGGCGACCGCGTCGCCACGCTGGCCTGGAACGGCTACCGCCACTTCGAGGTCTACTACGCCGTGGCGGGCAGCGGCGCGGTGATCCATACCATCAACCCGCGCCTGTTTCCCGACCAGATCGTCTACATCGCCAACCACGCCGAGGACAAGTACGTCTTCTTCGACCTCACCTTCCTGCCGCTGGTGGAGAAGCTCGCGCCGCAGCTGAAGACGGTCAAGGGCTTCGTGCTGATGACTGACGCCGCGCACATGCCGAAGCAATCGTCGCTCCCGAACCTGATGTGCTACGAGACGCTGCTCGAGGCGCAGGACGACAGGTTCGAGTGGCCGAGCTTCGACGAGCGCACCGCGGCCTGCCTTTGCTACACCTCGGGCACCACCGGCAATCCCAAGGGCGTGCTCTACGCGCACCGCTCGACGATCCTGCATGCCTACGCCGCGGCGCTGCCCGACGGGCTCAACCTTTCGGCGCGCGACGTGGTGCTGCCGGTGGTGCCGATGTTCCACGTCAACGCCTGGGGCCTGCCGTATTCCTGCGCGCTGACCGGCACCAAGCTGGTGTTCCCGGGGCCGCACCTCGACGGCAAGAGCCTGCACGAGCTGTTCGAGACCGAGCACGTGACCATGTCGGCGGGGGTGCCGACGGTCTGGCTGGGGCTGCTGAACTACATGAAGGAGTCCAAGCTCAAGTTCTCGACGCTCAGGGGCGTGGTCATCGGCGGCTCGGCCTGCCCGCCCGCCATGCTGCGCGACTTCCAGGAGGACTACGGCGTGAACGTGCTGCACGCCTGGGGCATGACCGAGATGAGCCCGCTCGGCACCGTTTGCACGTTCAAGGAAAAGCACCT
>DATFMS010000043.1:0-2080 GCA_035266805.1 Burkholderiales bacterium
AAACGACTGCGCACTTCGCGCCGGCCGGGCTGCTGGGCTTGCTGTACTGGTACTCGCTCACGCCGCTCCACGCCGCGATCTTCGGTGGCATGACGCGCCGTATCGCGCGTCGGGCCGAGCGTGCCGAGCGCTCGCGGGCCGCGAGCGGCTAACCCGGATGTTTCATGAGGGCGTCGTGGAGCAGGCGCGGCGCCGGTTACGTGGTGGTGACGAGACGCGGCGCCGTGAGCGCGCGCCTGTGTCAGTCCCGGAGCAGCCGAAGCAGCGATGCCGTGCCCGATCGGTGCGGCAGCGCCGCTGCGCGGGCACGGCGAACCGGCGGCGAGGCGCCGCGCGCGAGCGCTCGCGCGTTGCGGGGGGTCAGCCGGCGGGCAGTGCGCGGAGGCGTTGGAACGCGGCGTGCAGCGCGGCCGCCCACGGCCAGTTGTGCTGCAACCGCAGCCGCCAGCGCCGGGCGTGGTACGTGAGCCGGGCGGGCAGGTGCAGCAGCTTGTAGCGCAGTTGCTGTGGCTCGGCCAGACGCAGCTCGTCCTGCGAGAGCGTGAGCACCTGCGTGAACCACATGAGGTCCTGCGCCGCCAGCACGAGCTGCAGCCACAGCGCGTTGCGCGCGAAGGTGCCCAGCGGCAGCGTGCGCAGCCCCATCTCCTTGGCGGCGCGGATCCAGTCCTCGACGCGCGCGCGGGCGCGGTGGCGCTGCTCCAGCCGGGCCAGCTGCTCGCCCGGCTGATTGGTGAGCAGGCAGGTGAAGCGGCAGCCGCCGACATCATCGAAGGTCTGCTGCGCGCCGGGATGCAGTGGCTCGCGACGCACCAGCAGCCGCGCGCCCGCGGGCCAGCCCAGGAGGTTCAGGCCGGTCAGCTCGGCCACGGCGGCATTCGTGCGCGGCTCGCCCTGGCGGTCGGTGGCCGCCGTCCAGCGCTCCTCAGGCAACGCACGGATCGCGGCCTTCACGGCCTCGTACAGGGGAAAGCCCACCGAGAAGCGCCAGCCCTGCGCGACCACGTGCGCGAGGAAGTCGTGGGTCGCGCCTGCGGAGTCGCAGCGCACGAGCCGCGGGAGCGTGTCGGGCAGGTCCGGGAGCTGGGCGCAGGCGTCCTCGAACACGGCGATGTGATCGCCGGCATCGTTGGAGCCCGCGTTGCCCGGGCGCAGCCGGCCCGCCAGCGCCTCGCCGCGACCGTCGCCGCGGTCGAGATAGGCGAGCAGCGGATGGAAGCCCCACGTGTGCTTGTACGTGGCGGCCGCGCCGTCCTTGTCGTCGGAGTGCGCGATGCAGAGCGTGGCGTCGAGGTCGAGCACGAGCGGCTCGGGCGTCTCGTCGCACCGCTCGCCCCGCGCACGCGCCCATGCGCTGGTCACCTCGGGTGGCGCGCCGCCCAGCGCCCAGACTCGCGCGCGGGTGGTCCTGCGCGCCGTCGCGAGTGCGGCCATCGCGCCCGCGTCCGCCGCCACCGCCTGGAGTGTGCGGCAGGTCGTCGCCGGGGACGCCGGTACGCCGAACAGCGCCGGCTGGCCGGCGAGCACGGACAGGTGGCGCAGCGCGTCGCCGCCGTCCACCAGCATCAGGATCACGTCGCGCAGCACGACCCCGGGATCGTGTCGCGACCAGCGGCGGCTCTCGCCCGCTGCCTCGCTCAGTGCGGCGGTGAGGCCCAGCCGATCCGCCGCCTCCGCCAGCAGGGCGAGACCTGCGCGCCCGGTGGCCCCGCGGCCGTCCGTCGTGACTGCGAACCGCGAACTGCTCGTGCTACGTTGCACCCGCAAGGTGAAGCTCCTCTGCTGCGTGGTTGCTCGCTAAAGCACGCGCATTCTCGCAGACAGTGGGGCTTCTCTTGCGTTTCCTCACCCCCTACCCGGCGACCACCTCCGCGCTATGAAACATCCGGGCTAGCACGCGAGCAGCGGACAGCTCCCACTGCTTGCCTGATCTGGGCCGATATCGGGTATTCCCCGAGCGTCGGCCCAGAATCAGATTGATAACGTCGTTGGAAATGGCGACGAACGCAGCAGCCACACCCCTACCGCTCGCCGAGCCGCCGTCGCAGACGGCGCTCGTCGACCGCGCGCAGCTGCGTCT
>DATFMS010000044.1:0-3214 GCA_035266805.1 Burkholderiales bacterium
GTACGTCGCCGTGATCCTTTTCGTCGTCGGCACCCTGTGCCGCGAAGCCGAAGCGAATCGCGCCAGGGCCGGGCAGGGGAACCGCGCAAATCGATCGTCCACCCAGAACACCCACTAGAGAGAAAGGAGGAAACAGAGATGCGTAAGTCACCCCAGCAGCTGTCGGAAGAGCGCCGCCGGTTCCTGAAAGTAGCCGGCACCAGCGGCTTCACCGTCGCCGCGCTCGCCGGCACGGGCGGAGCCCTGTTCTCGGAATCCGCAGTCGCCCAGACCGGCAACGAAGAGGCGCAGCGCCAGAGGGCGGCCAAGTACGAGATGACGATCGCGACCGCCTACGTTCTCGGCGCCTCGCGCAGCTACCCGATCCTGCAGCGCCAGTTCAAGGAAAACATCCAGAACGCCACCCGCGGCAAGGTCTACGTGCGGCTCGCGCCCGCCGGCCAGCTCGGCGCGGGCGGGGCCCTGGTGAAGAAGGTGCAGGACGGCACGATCCAGGCGGCGCAGCACTCGCTGTCGAACTTCGCGCCCTTCGCGTCGGTGGTCGACATGATCAACCTGCCGTACTTCTGCGGCGCGAACCAGAGGTTCGTCAACCTGGTGACCTCGGACGCGTGGCAGAAGGAAGTGAATCCAAAAGTGGAAGCGAGAGGATTCAAGCCCCTTTTCTACGTCGTGATCGATCCGCGCACGGTCGCCGTGCGCAAGGGCGAGCATGCGGTGATCCTGCCGAAGGATGTCAAAGGCATGAAATTCCGCGTTCCGGGCTCGAAGATGCTGCAGCAGTACTACCGGCTGGTCGGTGCGAATCCGACTCCGGTGGCCTGGGGCGAGACGCCGTCGGCGATCAAGCAGGGGGTGGCGGACGCGCTCGATCCGTCGGCCGGCGCGCTGTACGTGTTCGGCTTCAAGGATATCCTGAGCCACATCACCTTCACCCGGGCGGTGCCGGACAGCCAGGTGTACTCGTGCAATCTGCAGTGGTTCAACTCGCTGCCGAAGGACGTCCAGGACGGCATCGACGAGGCCTCGCAGATCACCTTCCAGCAGAACCTGGCCCAGGTGCCCGCCTCGCGCAACTACGCGATCGCCGAGCTGGAGAAGGCCGGGGTGCAATTCCACTACCTGAGCGACGCCCAGATCGATGTCTGGAAGGCCGCGGGCGGCTACCAGCGCCCGGAATGGAACGACTTCAGGCTCGAGCTGGCCGGATCGCAGCAGGTGTTCGACAGGCTCGAGCAGGCCGCCAACACGCCCGCGCGCCTGTTCGTGAACGACGCCTGAGCGGCCCGGGAGGGACAGAGCGATGAGCAGGCGACGCGAGGCGCTGGCCTACCTCGACCGCAACCTGGAGCGCTGGGCGCTCCTGATTTTCTACAGCATGGTGGTGGTCACCATGGCGGTCGAGGTGCTGCGGCGGGAGGTGTTCTCTTATTCCTCGGTCTGGGGCGAGGAGATCGTGCGCTACTCGTTCATCTACCTCGCCTGGATCGGGGCCGCCGCGGCGGTGCGCGAGCGCGCGCACATCCGCATCGACGTGATCTTCGAAGCGTGCTCGATGCGGATTAAGGCGCTGCTCTACCTCTTCGGCGACCTGGTCATGCTGGTCGTGGCCTGCTACGCGCTTTACTGGTCGTGGGACACCCTGATGGTGAGCGCGAAGTTCGGCGCCGTCTCGCACGGCCTGCGGGTGCCGATGGTGTGGTTCCGCAGCGCCGTGCCGATCGGCTTCGGCCTGCTCCTTTACCGGCTGGTCCTGTCGATTCGGCGCGACCTCTCCGACCTGCGCAACAACCGCCCGGTGTACGTCGGCGAGCGTCTTTTCGACTGACCATGAATTCCCTCTATCCCGGAACCGGCACCGAAGCCCTCGCCCTGGGCTGGAGCTTCTACGGGCCCATGATCCTGTTCGTCGCCCTGACGGTATTCGGGGTGCCGATCTGGGCGGTCATCGGAGCAACCTCGATCGCGCTGCTGGTGTGGTCCCACACGCTGCCGCTTACGCTGCTGGGCAGCTCATTGTTCGACGGCATCGACGCTTTCGCGCTGACCGCCGTGCCGCTTTTCATCCTGACCGGCGACGTGCTGGTGCGCACCGGGCTGAGCCGCAAGTTCCTCGACGTGGCCGAGGCCCTGACCTGCTGGACGCGCAGCGGCTTCGGCTCGGCCACGGTGCTGGTGTGCGGCATGTTCAGCGCCATCTCGGGATCGGACGCCGCCGGCGCGGCGGCGGTCGGGCGGATGACGATCGAGCGGCTGGTCGAGGCGGGCTATCCGCGGCCCTATGCCTGCGCCCTGGTGGCGGCCGGCGCCTGCACCGGCATTCTGATTCCGCCGTCGATTGCCTACATCATCATCGGCCTGGTTCTCGGCATCTCCGCCTCGACCCTTTTCCAGGCCGCGCTGATTCCCGGCCTGCTGATTCTGGCGGGCATATTCATCACCAACAGCGTGGTCAACCGGCGCCACGCCTACGAACGCAACGAGGCGATCTCGGTGCGGGCGTGGCTCGCCAACATCGCCGGCGCGCTGAAGAGGGGCTGGTACGCCTTCATCGTGCCCGCGATCATCTTCTACGGCATCTTCTCCGGCCGCCTGACGCCCACCGAGGCGGGCGCCACCGCGGTGATCACGACCATGATCATCGGTTTCGTCCTCGGCACGCTGAAGCTCGCCGACTTCCCGTCGATGCTGGTGAGCTCGGCCAAGGTGAACGGCGTCATCCTGCCGATCATCGCGTTCTCGCTGCCGCTCGCCCAGGCGCTGGCGACGATGAACGTGCCGCAGGGCTTCGTGATGACGGTGACGAGCATCTCGAGCGATCCGAAGGTGATCGTCCTGCTGATGATCGGCATCCTGGTGGCCGCCGGCTGCGTGATGGAAACGACGCCCAACATCGTGATCCTGGCGCCGATCCTCAAGCCGCTGGCCGACCAGATCGGCATGAACGAGATCCAGTTCTGCGTGATGATGATCACGACGCTCGGCGTGGGCTTCATCACGCCGCCGCTGGGCCTGAACCTCTTCGTCGTCTCCGGCCTCACCGGCGAATCGATCCTGAAGATCGCCAGGCGCGCAGTCCCTTTCATGCTCTCGATGCTGGCGGTGGTGCTGCTGATCGCCTACGTGCCTGCCATCACGACCTTCCTCCTGCCCGCCGCCTACAAGTGAGCGGGCACGACACCGACAACCATCAACCTTTGAAGATTCATCTATG
>DATFMS010000045.1:0-7599 GCA_035266805.1 Burkholderiales bacterium
GGTGTGGAACTGGCGCGGCGAGACGTTTACCGAAACGTAGTCGATCGGCAGTCCCTCCGAGTGCCAGGCGACGAACTGGGCGCACGCCGTCTTGA
Source organism: Burkholderiales bacterium (assembly GCA_035266805.1). Taxonomy (GTDB): domain Bacteria; phylum Pseudomonadota; class Gammaproteobacteria; order Burkholderiales; family SG8-39; genus DAHVFK01. Next base: position 96 of record DATFMS010000045.1, read on the forward strand.
GCGCCCACTGTCCGATCTGCTCGATCACTCCGCTGCTTTCGGCGAAGCCGATGAACTGGGTCGGTGGCACCAGCCCGCGGACCGGGTGGATCCAGCGAATCAGCGCCTCGCCGCCGACGATGCGTCCGCTCTTCAGGTCGAGCTGCGGCTGGTAGTAGAGCTGCATCTGATCCTGTTCCAGCGCGGCGCGCAACTCTCTTTCCATTTCGAGCCGTCGCCGGACTTCCTCGTTCATCGAGCTGTCGAAGTAGGCGACTTGCCCCGCGCCGGAATGCTTGGCATGATACAGCGCCAGGTCGGCGTGCTTGAGGAGCTCCTCGCCGGTGCTGCCGTCCTGCGGAAAGATCGCGATGCCCGCGCTTGCAGAGATGTTGGCGCTGCCGTGGGCCAGCTCGAAGGGCGCCGACAGGGCCTTGATCGCATGGTTCGCCACGGCCGCGGCGTCGGGCGCATCGCGCAGCTCGGTCAGCACCACCGCGAACTCGTCGCCGCCGAGGCGTGCGACGACGTCGGACTTTCGCAGGCACGCGCGCAGCCGCGCGGCGGATTGACGCAATACCGTGTCACCTGCCGCGTGCCCGAGGCTGTCGTTGACGGCCGAGAAGTCGTCCAGATCGACGAACAGCACCGCCAAGCTGCGACCGTGGCGTTCGGCGGCGGCGACTGCGCGGGTCAGTTCCTCCATGCCGAGCGATCGGTTCGGCAGGTTCGTCAGGGAATCGAAATAGGCGCGCCGGTGCAGCTCGTGGTCGCGCCGCGCGGTGGCGAGAGCGACCGCGACGCGGTCGCCGAATCTCCTCAGCAGCGAAACCTCCTCGCCGTCGGGGCTTCGATCGCCGTCGTAGCCGAGGATGAACGCGCCGACGAGCTCCGTCCCGAGCGAGAATCCGAGCGCGAACAACGTGGCGCCCGGGATCGCGGCCAGCGCCGACGATGGCGGCAGATCGTCGCGTGCCACGCGCAGGCCACGCATCGCCGCGCGCAGCCGATCCGAGTCCTCGTGCGACACTTCGGCCGGCCGGGCGCTTACACGACCTTCGCCTTCGGCCGCATAGAGCCGGAACTCCGCCTCCGCCGCGGGATCAGCCAGCAGCAGGAAATAATGGTCGGCGCGCGCCAGCTCGGTGACGCGATGGAGCGCGATCGCGACCACCCGCTCGAGGTCCGCGCTGGACAGGATGACCGCGTCGATCTCGGCCTGCGCCTGCAACGCCTTGAACTGGCGCCCGAGATGGGCGGACATGGCGTTGAACGATTGCGCAAGCACACCGAACTCGTCGTTTCGGCCCGCGGCCACGCGCACGTCGAAATCCCGCGCCGCGACGCGCCCGGCCGCCTGCGCCAGCGCGTTCAGCGGCTGCAGCGTGCGCCGCACGTGCACCAGCCCGAGCAGCGCGGTCAGCAGCAGCGCGAGCAGGACGACCGGGATGACCACCGCCGCGAGCGCGCGCACGGGAGCGAGCGCGTGTTCCCTGGGCTGGGTCGCGATCACCAGCCAGGACCCCGAACCGAAGCGCCCGCGCAGGAAGAGCTCCCGCAGGCCGCTCAGGTACTCGGCGTTGCCCGTCGCCCACGAGAAGCCGTCCCCCCGAGCGCCCGCCGGCGTGGCGCGGAAGGCCTTCAGCGCGAGCGCCGGCGGCGGCCGGGCGCAGTCGAGCGGCCGGCCGGCTGCATCGAGCACGCAGGCCTCGGTCAGGTAGGGCAGCGTGTCCTGCGCCGTCCAGAGAAAGTCCGGGTCGAGCTGGAATGCAATCGTGCGCGAATCGCTTCCGGGCGGGCCGCCGCCGACCGCGATCCAAACGTCGGACCGGCCCTTCGTGTCGCGCAGCGCCAGCATCTTGGCGGCGCCGGGAACCAGCGGACGGTCGACTGCCGCCAGTTGAGCGGCGCTCGGCGGTCGCTGCGGGTCTCCGAGCAGCACCGTGGAACCTTCCCGATCGACCGCCACCGCGGCGCGGAAGTATTGCCGCAGGGTGTCCTTCCGGCCGGCGATCGCTCCGGGCGAGCCAGCGGCAGCGACGTGAGCCAGCCGCTCGGCGAGGCTCAGCCGGTCGACCAGTACCGCGGCGAAGTTGGACGCCGCCCCGCGCAGCAGCGCAGCGCGCTGCGCGAGCAGCTCCTTTTCGACGCGGTCGTAAGAGACCAGAATGGCCGCGACGACGGGCAGTAGCCCGCACAGCACGAACAGCGCCACGATGCGCCGCCTGACCGAGCTCTTCGGCGCGAGCCCTTCGCTCACTCGTAGTCCGAGGCCAGGCCGATGAACGCCCCGTCGTCGGCCAGGATGACGTCGTCGCGGCTCTTCGCCGCGGTGAGGGGCGGTGCGCTGGCGCCGTCCTTGCCCTTGCTGTAGAGGTCGAAGTCGCTGTTGATCGGCACCAGGTTCTTGTTCTTGCGCGCGCCTCCGACCCCGGCGGTGGCCAGGTCGACGTAGACGTAGGGATTGCCCCATGGATCGAGCTTGCCGGCTGAGCCGACCGCTGCCAGGCTGGCGGGGGGTGCGTGGTTGTCCGTGATGTAGTGCCGCAGCGCGATATTCATGCCGGCGACGTCGGTCACGGCCTGCGCGACCAGGGCGCGATCGCGGTACTTCGAATACGAGGGCACCGCGATCGCCACGATCACGGCGAGAATCGTGATCGCCACCAGCAGCTCGACGAGGGTGAAGCCGGCAGCGCGGATGCTCCTGCGATAGGCGCGGGCCATGACCTCATGAGAATACTCCCGCGCGGCGGGTCGGATGCGGAATTAGTGCACACCCGCCCCGGGCGGCGGCGATCCTGCGGCTTAGGCGGCCTTGTAGGTGTCCAGCCCGATGCGCTCGCGCGCGATCGCCGCCGCCAACGGCGGAGCGGACATCACGCGCTCGGCGTAGGCGCGGTAGGCGGGCAGCGACGCCGGGTCGATGCCGGCGTAGCCGCCCCAGCGCAGCAGGGTGAAGGCGTAGGCGTCGTGCGGGGCGATGCGCGCGCCGAGCCAGTAGGGCGAGGCGCCGGCGATCCAGCCCTGAATGCGTTCCAGGCAGCCGCGGAACCTGTCCACCGCCCGGCGGCGAACGTCTTTGCGCGCCTCGTCGCCCTCGGCGAAGTTCTCGGGGCGGAAAAAGTGGGTGAAGGTGGGGTGCGCGGTGTTGTTCATCCAGGCGAGCTGCGACAGCGCCTGCGCGCGCGCCCAGGGCTCGCTCGGCAGCAGGCCGGCGGCGGGAAAGCCGAGGTCGAGATAATTGCAGATCGCGACGATCTGGTTGAGCGGCTTACCGTCGACCACCAGCACCGGCACCTGGCCGTTCGGATTCAGCGCCAGGTACTCGGGGGTCTTCTGCTCGCCCTTGTGCAGCTTGACGAGCTTGGGCTCGAAGTCGGGGCCGCCCGCGGCCTTGATCGCCTCGAGCGCGACGTGGGGCACGAACGAGCAGGCGCCGGGGGAGAAGTAGAGCTGCAGCATGGCTCAGGCCTTTGCGCGCGACATGAACACCAGCCGCTCGAAAAGGTGCACGTCCTGCTCGTTCTTGAGCAGCGCGCCGTGCAGCGGCGGGATGATGGTCTTGCGGTCCTTCGAATGCAGCGCCTCGGGCGAGATGTCCTCGGCGAGCAAGAGCTTCAACCAGTCGAGCAGCTCGGAGGTCGAGGGCTTCTTCTTCAGGCCGGGCACCTCGCGCATCTCGAAGAACACCTCCATCGCCTCGCGCAGCAGCGACTTCTTGAGCCCCGGGAAGTGCACCGCGACGATCTTCTCCATCGTTTCCTTGTCCGGGAAGCGGATGTAGTGGAAGAAGCAGCGCCGCAGGAAGGCGTCGGGCAGCTCCTTCTCGTTGTTCGAGGTGATGAACACGATCGGGCGCTGCTTCGCCTTCACCAGCTCGCGCGTCTCGTAGACGTAGAACTCCATGCGGTCGAGCTCGCGCAGCAGGTCGTTGGGGAACTCGATGTCGGCCTTGTCGATCTCGTCGATCAGCAGCACCACCGGCTCGTCCGTGGAGAAGGCCTGCCACAGCATGCCCTTGACGATGTAGTTGTGGATGTCGTGCACTCGCTCGTCGCCCAGCTGCGAATCGCGCAGCCGGCTGACCGCGTCGTACTCGTACAGGCCCTGCTGCGCCTTGGTGGTGGACTTGATGTGCCACTCGAGCAGCGGCACGCCGAGCGCCTTGGCGACCTGCACCGCGAGCATGGTCTTGCCGGTGCCCGGCTCGCCCTTGACCAGCAGCGGGCGCTGCAGGGCGATCGCCGCGTTGACCGCGAGCGTCAGGTCGTCGGTGGAGACGTAGTCGGAGCTGCCTTCGAATCGCATCGGGACTTCCTCGGCCGGAAAACCCCGATTGTAAACGCTGCCGGCGGGCCGTCAGCGCAGGTCGTAACGCATGCGCAGGGTCAGCACATCGCGGCCGTACTTGTAAGACTCGAGGTTCGAGCGGTTGTCCGCGTGCAGGTAGTCCGCGCGCAGGGTCAGTTGGCTGGACCAGCGGTACGTCAGCCCGGCGTCGAGCCCGTAGTAGTCGTCGCCGCGAGTGACGGTGAGCAACGGTTCCGGGGCGACGAAGCGGCTGGTGGTGTAGCTCAGCCCGCCCGACAGGCCCCAGCCGGGCCAGGGCGAGGTGCTGACTCCCGCGCGCAGCGAATACAGGTCGCGCGACAGCTCGTCGCGCAGCGGCGAGGCGGAGCTCTTCTCGCGGCCGTACAGGGCCTGCAGCTTCATCACCGGCTGGTAGCGCTGAACGAAGGCCCGGCGCCAGCCGGCGCCGAGCGCATAGACGTCCGAGTCGCGCACCGGCTCTGCGGGATAGGCCAGTGCCGCGTACTGCGCGAAAAGCGACAGCGTGTTCAGCTCGTCCATCTGGCGCTGCCATTCGCCGCCCAGCGCGGCGACGTTGCGGTCCCGATCGCTATCCACCGCCAGCGCCGAGTAGGAGAAATTCGCGCGGTAGAGGTCGCGGCCCTGCAGCAGGGTCAGCCCGCCGTAGCCGCCGAGGGCTTCCTGGTCGAGCTGCCGGTCGAAGGCGTCGATCCGGTACTTGCCCTCGTAGGTCAGTCCGCCCTGCAGCGACAGGGCGTCGGCGAGGGGGCGAGTGAACCGGGCACCGGCGCCGGCGAGCATGAAACTGTCACCGTCCTTCCTGCCGCCGTTGCCGCCGCCAGGCGCCGACAGCAGGTTGTCGAGCAGGCGCACGTTCTGCGCCATGCTGCCGATGCCGGGCCTGACGTTCGAGTCGACGACCTCGCCGATGTCGAAGTACAGGCTGGAGGCGCTCGCGTGGCGGGACGCCTGCGCCTGGATCGAATCGAGGAAGCGCTCGATGGTCGCCTGCCGGTCGGGCGGCGGCCGGTGCTTCGTCACCGTCTCGAACTCCTCGCGCGCGCGCAGCAGTTCCCCCAGCGCGTAATAGCCTCGGGCCAGATTGAAGCGCGCGCGGTCGTCGGCCGGAAAGCGCGCCAGGTAGCGCCGGAGGACGATCACCCCCTCGCCGGCGTGTCCGCTGTCGATGGCGGCGGCGCCGAAGTAGAAATCGAAGTCCGGATCGCCCAGCTCGGCGGGGTGTCGCTTGCCGGCCGCGTAGGCCTCGGCCGCGCGCCCCCTCTGCACCAGGCTGCGCAGCTCGTCGGCGGGCGCAGCCCAGGCGAGCGCGCCCATCTGGGCGAGCAGTGCTGCGACGAAGCTCACGACGACACGACGCATCGTCTTTCCCATCCTGCTCGGCTACGGCGGAACGAGGCATAAGTATGACCCAAGCAAGTCGCGACGCAAGTGGCGCTGCGCGGGCGGTTGAGGCAGGCAGGTCGTTCCGCTAGAATCTGCCGCTTTCCCCATTCCGACTTCTGAGGCAGATCCCAGCATGCGCCATCTTCTTCCCGCCGCACTCGTCGCGGCCGGCCTTGGGCTCGCGGCCCTGGCGCCGGCGGCGTTCGCGCAGAACGTCGCCGGCAACGCCGACGCCGCCAAGAACAAGATCTCAATGTGCGTCGGCTGCCACGGCATCGTCGGCTACCGCACCGCTTACCCCGAGGTCTATCCAGTGCCGAAGATCGGCGGACAGCAGCCCGAGTACATCCTCAACGCGCTGAAGGAGTACAGGTCGGGTGCGCGCTGGCATCCATCGATGCGTGCGATCGCCGGCGGCCTCAGCGAGCAGGACATGGCGGACCTGGCGGCCTACTACGGACAGGTGAAGCGATGAGCGCCGCGCTCCGCAACGCGCTGGCGCTCGCGCTGGGTCTTGGGCTGTCGCAGGCCGCGCTGGCGGGCGGCAACGCCGAGGCGGGCAAGGCCAAGGCGGCGCAGGTGTGCGCCGCCTGCCACAGCGCCGACGGCTCCAAGCCGACCAGCCCCCAATACCCGGTGCTCGCCGGCCAGTACTACGACTACCTGGTGCGGGTGCTGAAGGACTACAAGTCGGGCAAGCGCAGCAACCCGATCATGAAGGGCTTCGCCTCGACCCTTTCGGAGCAAGACATGGAAGACGTGGCGGCCTGGTTCTCCGCCCAGCCGTCGCGCCTTTACACGCCGCAGGAAGAGGAAATCCGCTGAGCCGCTAGGGGATCGCGCCGAGCGCTCAGGGGATCGCGCCCGCGCTCAAGGGATCGCGCCCGCGCTCAGGGGATCGCGCCCGCGCTCAGCGGCGGGCGCGGCTGCCGAGGCACTCGAGGTAGGCCGCGCCGTCGGGCTCGGCGCGCTCGCGCTGCGCGCGCCACACCATTTCCGCCAGGCACTCGATCGCGTCGTGCATCGCCGCGTGGCGCTCGCCGTGCCTGGCCACGAGCGCGGCGAAGCGCGCCGCGATGCCGCGCGGCTGATCGATCGACAGCTGCTCCTCGACCGCCAGGTGCAGGCTCAGGTGCAGAAACGGGTTGGTCTGGCCCAGCTCGGGAAAGTAATCCCTCTCCCGGGTGCGCTCCGGGTCCGCCAGCACGGCGTGGTATTCGGGGTGCAGCAGGACCACGTCCAGCGCCAGCGCCTCCATGCCCGTCAGCGCCTCGCCGGCCTGGACTTTGCGCCAGGTCTCGAAGAAGAAGTCGCGCACCTGCTCGCGCGTGGGCTCAAACATCGTCGCTCTTGCCCCTGAACTCGCACAGATCGCGGATCGGACACAGCCCGCACTTCGGCTTGCGCGCGACGCAGACGTAGCGCCCGTGCAGGATCAGCCAGTGGTGCGCGTCGCGCAGGAACTCGGGCGGCGTGAGCTTGAGCAGCTTCAGCTCGACCTCGAGCGGGTCCTTGCCCGGGGCGAGCCCGGTGCGGTTGGCGACGCGGAAGATATGGGTGTCGACGGCGACGGTCGACTGGCCGAAGGCGGTGTTGAGCACCACGTTCGCGGTCTTGCGCCCCACCCCGGGCAGCTTCTCGAGCGCCTCGCGCTCGGCCGGCACCTCGCCGCCGTGCCGCTCGAGCAGCATGCGCGACAGCGCGATCACGTTTTTCGCCTTGGTGCGGTACAGGCCGATGGTGCGGATGTGGCTTTCGAGCCCGGCGGCGCCGAGCGCGACCATCTGCGCGGGAGCGTTCGCGACCT
>DATFMS010000046.1:0-8374 GCA_035266805.1 Burkholderiales bacterium
TGGTCGCGGTCGAGAATCTCCTGCGCCGCCTTGATGTCCTTGGAGATCTTCGACTTCTTGCGCCACGGCAGGTTGACGAGCGTCTCGACGTAGTTGCGCACCACGGTCGCCTCGGCCGACATGGGCGACATCAGCTTGAGCTTCTTCAGCTCCGCCTCGACCTTCTTGCGCGCCTCCTTCGGCATGTGCGCCTTCTGGATGCGCCTTTCCATTTCCTCGAGGTCCGCGCCTTCCTCGCCTTCGCCGAGCTCCTTCTGGATCGCCTTGACCTGCTCGTTCAGGTAGTACTCGCGCTGGCTCTTCTCCATCTGCCGCTTGACGCGGCCGCGGATGCGCTTCTCGACCTGCAGGATGTCGATCTCGGTCTCGAGCTGCGACAGCAGGTGCTCGAGCCGCTGCTTCACGTCGAACATCTCCAGCACCTGCTGTTTCTGTTCGAGTTTGAGCGGCAAGTGCGCCGCGACCGTATCGGCCAGCCGCCCGGCCTCGTCGATGCCCTGCAGCGAGGTCAGGATCTCGGGCGGGATCTTCTTGTTCAGCTTGACGTACTGGTCGAACGCCGACAACAGCGCGCGGCGCATCGCCTCGACCTCGGGCGCGGGCGCGCCTTCGAGCGCGATCGGCGCCGCCTCGGCGGTCCAGTGCGTCTTGAGGTCGACGATCTCGCGGATCTGGGCCCGGCTGCCGCCCTCGACCAGCACCTTTACCGTGCCGTCGGGCAGCTTGAGCATCTGCAGGATGCTCGACACGCAGCCGATGTCGTAGATGTCCTGCGGCCCGGGATCGTCCTTGGCCGCCGACTTCTGCGCCACCAGCAGGATCGACTTGCCCGACTCCATCGCCGTTTCCATGGCCTTGATCGACTTCGGCCGGCCGACGAACAAGGGGATCACCATGTGCGGGAAAACCACCACGTCGCGCAGCGGCAACAGCGGGTATTGCGGAGCGGCGGCGGGGACTTCGGGGGCGTCGGACATTTACGGCCTCGGTTGCGGCGTGGGAAGTCTTATCAAGCTGGGGGCTTCTGGCGCCAAATCAATAGCAAACATGCGTCCAAGCCTACACGCAAGCCCGCGACGCCGCAACGCGCCGACAGACCCGAAATATCGCTTGGCAGATTCTTGCAGATCAGCCATCCAGAAGGATGAGACCTCCTGGAGGCCGGGTGGTTCGCGCTCAGGCCGAGCCGCCCGCCACCTTGTGCTGGTCGGAGTAGATCATCAGCGGCTTGCCGTCGGCGGTGACCATCGCCTCGTCGACCACCACCTTGCTCACGTTCTCGAGCGTCGGCAGCTCGTACATGGTGTCGAGCAGCACCGTCTCGAGGATCGAGCGCAGGCCGCGCGCGCCGGTCTTGCGCGCCAGTGCCCGCTTGGCGACCGCGTTGAGCGCCGCCGGGCGCACTTCGAGCTCGACCCCTTCCATCATGAACAGGCGCTGGTACTGCTTGATCAGCGCGTTCTTGGGCTCGGTCAGGATCTGGATCAGCGCGTTCTCGTCCAGCTCCTCGAGGGTCGCCACCACCGGCAGGCGGCCGACGAACTCGGGGATCAGGCCGTACTTGATCAGATCCTCGGGCTCGACGCCTTTCAGGATGTCGAAAGTGGCCTTCGCGTTCTTCGGGCTGCGCACCTCGGCACCGAAACCGATGCCGGTCTTCTCGGTGCGGTTGCGCACGATCCGCTCCAGGCCGTCGAATGCCCCGCCGCAGATGAACAGGATGTTGGTCGTGTCGACCTGCACGAAGTCCTGGTTCGGATGCTTGCGCCCGCCCTGCGGCGGCACCGAGGCCACCGTTCCTTCGACCAGCTTGAGCAGCGCCTGCTGCACGCCCTCGCCCGACACGTCCCTGGTGATCGACGGGTTGTCCGACTTGCGCGAGATCTTGTCGATCTCGTCGATATAGACGATGCCGCGCTTGGCCTTGTCGACGTCGTAGTCACAGTTCTGCAGCAGCTTCTGGATGATGTTCTCGACGTCCTCGCCGACGTATCCGGCCTCGGTCAGGGTTGTCGCATCCGCAATGACAAAAGGAACATTCAATAATCTGGCCAGGGTTTGAGCCAGCAAAGTCTTCCCCGATCCGGTCGGGCCGATCAGCAGGATGTTCGATTTCGCCAGCTCGACCTCGTCGTTCTTCGACAGGTGCTTGAGCCGCTTGTAGTGGTTGTAGACGGCGACCGAGAGGATCCGCTTCGCCGGATCCTGCCCGATGACGTACTGGTCAAGGATCTGCCTGATCTCGCGCGGGGTCGGCAGATCCGACTTGGCGCCCTTGCCGCTGCGGTCGGTCGCGGTCTCCTCGCGGATGATGTCGTTGCACAGCTCGATGCACTCGTCGCAGATGAATACCGACGGCCCTGCGATGAGCTTGCGCACTTCGTGCTGGCTCTTGCCGCAGAACGAGCAGTACAGCAGCTTTTCGCTCGAGGAGGTCTTGTCCGACATGCGCGCTCCTAGGTGCTTTCCCTCGACACCAGTACTTTATCCGCCAGACCGTACTTTACCGCTTCTTCGCCCGAGTGGAAGTAGTCGCGATCGGTGTCCTTCGCGATCCTCTCGATGGGCTGACCGGTGTGCTTGGCCAGGATTTCGTTGAGCCTGCTCTTGATGTACAGGATCTCGCGCGCCTGGATCTCGACGTCGGAGGCCTGCCCCTGGAAGCCGCCCAGGGGCTGATGGATCATGATGCGCGAGTTGGGCAGGCAGTAGCGCTTGCCCTTTTCGCCCGCGGCGAGCAGCAGCGCGCCCATGCTCGCCGCCTGCCCGATGCACAGCGTGCTGACGTGCGGCTTGATGAACTGCATCGTGTCGTACACCGCCAGGCCGGCCGATACCGCACCGCCGGGCGAGTTGATGTAGAAAAAGATGTCCTTGTCCGGGTTCTCCGACTCGAGGAACAGCATTTGCGCGACGATCAGGTTCGCCGTCGTCTCGTTCACAACCCCGACCAGGAACACGACCCGCTCCTTGAGCAGGCGCGAATAGATGTCGTAGGCGCGCTCGCCGCGCCCCGACTGCTCGATCACCATCGGGATCAGCCCGAGGTCCTGCGTTTCGGGCTTAGATTGCTGCCAGATCATGCGGCGCTCCCCATCAGTTCGTCGAAGGACACCGCCTTGTCTTCCACCCGGGCCTTGTCGAGCACCCACTTGACGACGTTGCCCTCGAGCGCGAGGCCCTCCATTTCGGACAAACGCTGCGGCTGCATATAAAACCATTTTACTACCTCGGCCGGACTCTCGTAGCCCTGCGCCTCCTGCTCGATCAGCGCGCGCACCTCCGCCGGCTTGGGCTGCAGCCCCTCGGCGCGCGCCAGCTCGCCGATGATCAGGCCGAGCGCGACGCGCCGCTTTGCGGTCTCCTCGAACGCGGCCGGTTCGAGCGGCACCTGCTCGAGCTTGACGCCGCGCGCCTGCAGGTCGGCCGCCGCGCGCTCTACCAGCTGCTGCGCTTCCATCTGCACCAGCGACTTCGGCAGCTCGAACTTGGTCGCATCGAGCAGTGTCTGCAGCGCCCGCTCCTTGAGCCGCGCCTCGATCCGCTTGTGCGCTTCGCGCTCGACGTTGCCCTTGATCTCGGCGCGCATCTTGTCCAGGTCGCCGTCGGCGACCCCGAGCGATTTGGCGAACTCGGCATCGAGCGCCGGCAGCCGCGGCTCCTCCACATTGTTCATCTGCAGCGCGAACGAAGCGGTCTTGCCCGCCACCGCCCTGCCCTGATAGTCGTCCGGGAAGGTCAGCTCGAAGGTCTTGCTCTCGCCGGCCGACATGCCGCGCGCGGCCGCCTCGAACGCCGGCAAGGTGCGGCCTTCGCCGAGCAGGAAGCCGAAGCCGGCGGCCTTGCCGCCGTCGAACGGCACGCCGTCGATTTTGCCCTCGAAGTCGACCGTCACGCGGTCGCCGTCCTGCGCGGCGCGCGTCACGGCGGCGAACTGGGTGCGCTGCTTGCGCAGGATCTCGAGCGTGCGATCGACCGCGGCGTCGTCGACCGTCACCTGCGGCCGCTCGATCGTCGCGCCGCTGACGTCACCGGGCTTGAATTCCGGATAGACCTCGAAGGTGGCGCTGAACTCGAGCGCCTTGTCGTCGCCGCCGTCGTGCTTCTCGATCCGCGGGTAGCCCGCCACGCGCAGGTTCTGCTCCTTGACCGCGTCGCTGAACGCCTTCTGCACCGCATCGCCTAGCACTTCGCTGCGGACCTGGGGCCCGTACTGCTGCGCCAACAGCTTCATCGGCACCTTGCCGGGACGGAAGCCCGGCATCTTGACGTTGCGCGCGAGCTTCTTCAGCCGCTCGTCGACCTGGCGCTCGATCTCGTCGACCGGCACCGACATCGAAAGGCGCCGCTCCAGGGTGCCCAGGTTTTCCACGTTTGCCGCCATGCGTATCGTTTCCTCGTTGTGTTGCGCCCACCGCCTGCTTTTCGCGCGCTCCTGCGCTACATTTGGTGCGAAGGGTGGGACTCGAACCCACAAGCGTTTCCGCGCTGGAACCTAAATCCAGTGCGTCTACCAATTCCGCCACCTTCGCCCGGAGCGGGCACTGCAAAAGCGCTCCATTATACTGTGGAAAACGTCATCCCCTTGGCGCACGCAGCGCTTTTTCCTTTAAGAATCAACCCGTGCCCATCGAGCACTACGAGAATTTCCCGGTGGCCTCGCTGCTGCTGCCTGCCGCCGAGCGCGAGCCCGTGGCGGTGATCTACCGCTTCGCACGCAGCGCCGACGACTTCGCCGACGAAGGCGACGCGGCGCCGGCCGAGCGACTCGCGCGCCTCGACGCGTACCGCGTCGAACTGCGCCGCATCGCGCGCGGCGAAGCGCCGCGCGAGCCGCTGTTCGCGGACCTTGCGCGCCTGGTGCGCAGCCGCGGCCTGCCGCTCGAGCCGCTGCATGACCTGCTCGACGCCTTCTCGCAGGACGTGGTCAAGCAGCGCTACGCCAACTTCGGCGAGCTGCGCGAGTACTGCCGCCGCTCGGCCAATCCGGTCGGCCGCCTGCTGCTGCACCTGTTCGGTGCCGCGACGCCCGACAACCTCGCGCAATCGGACGCGGTGTGCAGCGCGCTGCAGCTGGCGAATTTCTGGCAGGATGTGGCGATCGATCACAGCAAGGGACGGATCTACCTGCCGCAGGACGATATGGCGCGCTTCGGCGTGAGCGAAAAGCACGTCGCCGAAGGCCGCTGCGACGACGCCTGGCGCGCGCTGATCGGATTCGAGATCGATCGCACCCGGGCCATGATGCAGTCCGGCGCGCCGCTCGGGCGCAGCCTGCCCGGGCGCGTCGGGCTCGAAATCCGCGCCACGGTGCAGGGAGGGCTGCGCGTGCTGGACAAGCTCGCCGCGGCGGGCGGCGACGTATTTCGCCGCCGCCCGGTGCTGCAATGGTACGACTGGCCACTGCTTCTTTGGCGCGCACTGTGACTCCCGACGAGTACTGCCAGCAGAAGGCGGCCGGGAGCGGCTCGAGCTTCTACTACGCGTTCCTGTTCATGCCGCCCGAGCGACGGCGCGCGATCACCGCGCTGTACGCCTTCTGCCGCGAGGTGGACGACGCGGTCGACGGCGTCTCCGAGCCGCAGCTCGCGCGCGCCAAGCTCGACTGGTGGCGGGCTGAGATCGCGCGGCTCTACGCCGGCGCGCCGCAGCACCCGGTGACGCGCGCGCTGGCGCCCGCCGCGGCCGGCTTGGGCGTCAGCGCCGAGCGGCTGAACGAGATCGTCGACGGCATGCAGATGGACCTCGAGCAGTCGCGCTACCTCGATTTCAAGGGCCTCGAGCGCTACTGCTACCACGTCGCGGGCGTGGTCGGCATCCTCTCGGCCGGGATCTTCGGCTACTCGGACCCGCGCACGCTGCAATACGCCGAGCGGCTCGGCACCGCGTTCCAGCTCACCAACATCATCCGCGACGTGGGCGAGGACGCGCGCAACAACCGCATCTACCTGCCGATGGAGGACCTGAAGGCGCACGGAGTCAGCGCGGCCGACATCCTGAACGCGCGCTACAGCGACGCCTTCGCCGCGCTGATGCGCTTCCAGGCGCGCCGCGCGGAGTCGTATTACGCCCGCGCGCTCGATGCTCTGCCGCCGGCGGACCGGCGCGCGCAGCGGCCCGGGCTGATCATGGCCGCGATCTACCGCACGTTGCTCGCCGAGATCGAGCGCGACGGCTTCCGCGTGCTCGACCGGCGCACCGCGCTCACCCCGCTGCGCAAGCTGTGGATCGCCTGGAAGACATGGGTCGGCGCGTAGCGATCGTCGGCGCGGGATACGCCGGCATGGCCTGCGCCGTCACCCTCGCCGCGCAGGGCGTGCCGGTCACGGTGTACGAAGCGGGCCCGGTTGCGGGCGGGCGCGCGCGGCGGATCGTGTCGCAGGGCGAAGCGCTCGACAACGGGCAGCACGTCCTGATCGGCGCCTACGGCGAGTTGTTCGGCCTGATGCGGCGCGTCGGCGTGCCGAGCGACGCGCTGCTGCGCATGCCGCTCGAGCTGCGCTACGCCAGCGGCTTCGCCCTGCGCGAGCTCTGGCTGCCCGCCCCGCTCGGGCTGCTCGGCGGGCTGCTCGCCACGCGCGGCGCGCCGCTCGGCGAGCGCCTCGGCGCGCTGCGCTTCGTGCTCGCGCTGCGGCGGCGGCGCTTTCGCCTCGCAGAGGATTGCAGCGTCGATGAGCTGCTCGCGCGCCACGCCCAGGAGGGCTCTATCGCACATCACCTGTGGCGCCCGTTGTGCGTCTCGGCGCTCAATACCCCGCCCGCGCGCGCCTCGGCCGCGGCCTTTCTCGCCGTGCTGCGCGACACGCTCGGCGGCGCGCCGGGCGCGAGCGACCTGCTCTTGCCGCGCATCGACTTGAGCCGCCTGTTTCCCGAGCCGGCTGCGGCCTGGCTGGCTGCGCACGGCGGTGAGCTGCGGCTCAACGCGCGGGTGCGCGACCTCGACGCCCTGCGGCGCGAGCACGCTGCGGTGGTGGTCGCGGTCGGGCCGCACCAGCTCGCGGCGCTGATGCCCGACTTCGCGCCGGGGTTCGCGTACCAACCCATATTTACGTGCTACCTGCAGTACCCGGAGCGCGTGCGGCTGCCGCTGCCGATGCTCGGCCTCGACGCCGGCCTGGTGCAGTGGGTGTTCGACCGCGGCGCGCTGCTCGGCGAGCGCGGGCGCCTCGCCTGCGTGATCAGCGCGCAGGGCGGACACGAGCAGATGAGCCAGGACGAGCTGGCGGCGACCTGCGCCCGCGAGCTCGCCGCCGCGCTGCCCGGCCTGCCGGCGCCGCTTTGGTCGCGCGTGATCGCCGAAAAACGCGCCACTGTCGCCTGCACGCCCGGCCTAGCGCGCCCCGGCCCCGAGACGCCGTGGCCCGACGTGCTGCTCGCGGGCGACTACACCGACCCCGAATATCCGCCGACTCTGGAAGCCGCCGCGCGCAGCGGCGTGCGCGCGGCGCGCCTTTGCTATTCTCGACTTCAATGAGCTGGGACCCCGCGCAATACCTCAAATTCTCGGGCGAGCGGCTGCGGCCGGCGCTCGATCTGCTGGCGCGCGTGCCGGCCGCCGCGCCGCGCGCGGTAGTCGACCTCGGCTGCGGCGCGGGCAACCTGATGCCGCTGCTGCGCGAGCGCTGGCCGCAGGCGCGCCTGACCGGCGTCGACGGCTCGCCGCAGATGCTGGCCAGGGCGCGCGCCGATCATCCGCAGGCCGAATTCATCGAGGCCGACGTCGGCGCCTGGCGTCCGGCGCAGCCGGTCGACGTGCTCTACAGCAACGCCACCCTGCACTGGCTCGACCGGCACGACAGCCTGTTCCCGGATCTGCTCGAGGCGGTCGCGCCGGGAGGCTGGCTCGCGGTGCAGATGCCGCGCAATTTCGGCGCGCCTTCGCACACCGCGGTGCGCGACACCATCGAGAGCGGGCCGTGGCGCGCGCGGCTCGAGCCGCAGCTGCGAGCGAACCCGGTGGCCGAGCCGCAGTTCTACTGGCGGCTGCTGCACGACAAGGCGGCGGCGCTCGAGATCTGGGAGATCGAGTACCTCCAGGTGCTGCGCGGCGTCAACCCGGTCGCGGAGTTCACCAAGGGCAGCTGGCTCAAGCCATTTCTCGACCGGCTCGAGGAGCCCGCGCGCGGCGCCTTCGAAGCCGACTACCGCGCGCGCGTGCTGGCGGCCTATCCGCCCGAAGCCGACGGCAGCACGCTGTTTCCGTTCCGCCGCCTGTTCATCCTCGCGCAAAAAAGCTAGCAGGCTGTTGAAATAGGTCCAAACGCCATGGCTTGGATGACGTTTGAAGGCGATGTTAGTGCGCTCGATGTTTGATGCGCGAGAGATCGATGGGCTTTGCGGCGGCTGCTGCGCCCGATTCCGCTGCTTTCGGTGT
>DATFMS010000047.1:0-6579 GCA_035266805.1 Burkholderiales bacterium
CGTCATCTTCAGCCTCGACACCGAATCGGGATTTCGCGACGTGGTGTTCATCACCGGCGCCTACGGGCTGGGGGAGAACGTGGTTCAGGGTGCGGTCGATCCCGATGAGTTCTACGTCTTTAAGCCGACCTTCGAGGCCGGCCGCCGCGCGGTGCTGCGCAGGACGCTCGGTAGCAAGAAGATCAAGATGGTGTACGCCGAAGGCGGAAGCCGCCACACGACGCGCAACGTGCCGACCTCGAATGCGGAGCGCGAGCGCTTTTGCATCGGGGACGAAGAGGTCTTGACGCTCGCCGACTACGCGATCAAGGTCGAGAAGCATTACAGCGCCAAGGCCGGCAAGCCGCGACCGATGGACATGGAGTGGGCGAAGGACGGCGGCGACGGTCTGCTCTACATGGTCCAGGCGCGCCCCGAGACCGTGGTTTCGCAGAAGCGCGGCAACGTGCTGGAAATCTACGCCCTCAAGGGCTCCGGCGAAGTGCTGACCTCGGGCCGCTCGGTCGGTGAAAAGGTGGTCACGGGCAATGCTCGCGTCATTGCGGACGTCGCCCACCTGTCCGAGTTCCGCCCCGGGGAGGTGCTGGTCGCCGACACCACGACCCCTGACTGGGAACCGGTGATGAAGACCGCCGGCGCGGTGGTCACCAACCGCGGCGGGCGCACCTGCCACGCCGCGATCGTGGCGCGCGAGCTCGGCATCCCGGCGGTCGTGGGCGCGGACAACGCGACGACGGCGCTCAAGAGCGGCGAGGCGGTGACGGTGTCCTGCGCCGAAGGCGACGTCGGCCGGATTTACCGCGGCAAAGTGCCGTTCGAGGTGCAGCGCACCGACCTCGAAGGGCTGGAGCGTCCGGCCACGCAGATCATGATCAACCTCGGCAATCCCGAGCTTGCGTTCAAGACCAGCTTCTTGCCCAACGACGGCATCGGCTTGGCGCGCATGGAGTTCATCGTCAGCGAATCGATCAAGGCGCACCCGATGGCGCTGGTGCATCCGGAGAAGGTCGCCGACGCCGCCGAGCGCGCCACGATCGCGCGCCTGTGCTCCGGCTACGCCAAGCCCGCCGACTTTTTCATCGAGCGCCTGGCCGAGGGCGTGGGTACCATCGCCGCCGCGTTCTATCCGAAGCCGGTGATCGTGCGCATGTCCGATTTCAAGAGCAACGAGTACGCGGCGCTCGTCGGCGGGCGCGCCTTCGAGCCGGCCGAGGGCAATCCGATGATCGGCTTTCGCGGCGCTTCGCGCTACACGCATCCGGCCTACGCCGAGGGCTTCGCCCTCGAGTGCGCGGCGATGCGCCGGGTGCGCGAGGTGATGGGGCTGACGAATCTGAAGCTGATGATTCCGTTCTGCCGCCGCGTGGAGGAGGCCGAGCGCGTGCTCAAGGCGATGGCCGAGCAGGGGCTCGCGCGCGGCAGGGACGGCCTGGAGATCTACGTCATGTGCGAGATTCCCAACAACGTCATCCAGATCGACGCCTTCGCCAGGCTGTTCGACGGCTTTTCGATCGGCTCGAACGACCTAACCCAGCTCACGCTTGGGGTCGACCGCGACTCGGAAATCGTCGCCTTCGACTACGACGAGCGCGACGCGGGCGTGATGGAGATGATCCGGCTCGCGGTCGAAGGCTGCCGCCGCAACCGGCGCCACTCCGGCCTGTGCGGCCAGGCGCCCTCCGACTATCCCGAGATGGCGCAGTTCCTGGTCGAGATCGGCATCGACTCGATGAGCCTCAACCCCGACGCGGTGCTGAAGACGACCATGAGCGTGCTCGAGCTCGAAAGGCGGCTGGGGCGCGCGCCGCGCGGGTCAGCCGACTAACGGCCGCGAGCGAAAATGTACTCCGGCTGACAAAGAGGAAGGACCCGCCGTGACACCTACTGCCAAGCCCGCGTCTTCGACCGCCGCGCCGCGCGCGCCGGCCGCAGGCCTGAAGACCGACGACTACGTCCGCCAGCCGGTAGCCGAAACGCTCAAGCGGCTCGAGGTCGCGGCGGACAAAGGGCTGGGCGCCGAGCAAGTACGCGAGCGACTCGCGCGCTACGGCTACAACGAGATCCAGGAAAAGGAGGAGCCGCTCTGGCACCGCGTGTTCCGGCGCTTCTGGGGACCGATCCCCTGGATGATCGAGGCCGCGGCGATCCTCTCGGCGGTGGTGCAGAAGTGGGAGGACTTCACCATCATCGCCGTGATGCTGCTGGTCAACGCGGGGCTCGACTTCTTCCAGGAGCATCGAGCGCTGAACGCGCTCAAGGCGCTCAAGCAGCGCCTTGCCAGCGAGGTCGTGGTCCTGCGCGAGGGCACCTTCAACACCATTCCGGCGCGCGAGCTGGTGCCCGGCGACATCGTCAGGCTGCGCATCGGCAACGTCGTGCCCGCGGACGTGCAACTGCTCGAGGGCGACTACCTGAGCGTCGACCAGTCGGCGCTCACCGGCGAGTCGCTGCCGGTGAACAAGAAGGCGGGCGAAGCCGCCTACGCCAACACCATCGTCAAGCAGGGCGAGATGCTGGCCGTGGTCGTCAACACCGCGACCAAGACCAATTTCCACACCGTCGTTGCGCTGGTTGCCAAGGCGTCGCTCGAGGAGCGCAGCCATTTCCAGAAGATGGTCATTCGCATCGGTGACTTCCTGATCGTGCTCACGGTCGTGCTGGTAGTCGTGATCGTCATGGTGGCGCTGTTCCGGCACGCGCCCCTGCTCGAAATCGCCCGCTTCGCCCTGGTGCTGACCGTGGCCGCGATCCCGGTGGCGCTGCCTGCCGTGCTGTCGGTCACCATGGCGGTCGGCGCGATGAACCTCGCGCGCCGCCAGGCCATCGTCAGCCGGCTGACGGCGATCGAGGAGCTGGCCGGCGTGGACGTGTTCTGCTCCGACAAGACCGGGACGCTGACAAAGAACGAGATGCACGTGGCCGAGCCGGTGGCATTCGAGGGGCACGACGAGCGCGAGCTGTTCCTCGTCGCGGCGCTGGCCTCGAAGCCGGAGAACCGGGACCCGATCGAGCTGCCGATCTTCAGCTACATCGAGGAGCAGTTCGCCGATCTCGACTGGAGGGCCTACAAGCAGGATTCCTTCACGCCCTTCGATCCGGTGCGCAAGCGAACCGAGGCGCAGGTCGAGAAGGGCGGGGAGCGCTTCGTCGCGATCAAGGGCGCGGCGCAGGTGCTGCTCGGCATGGCCGAGCTGCCCGATGAGCGCGCGCAGGATATCCGCAAGACGGTGGATGCACAGGCGGCGAAGGGTTACCGGACCCTGGCGGTCGGGCGCAGCAAGGGCGGTGGCGCGCTCGAGCTGCTGGGGCTGATCCCGCTCTACGACCCGCCGCGCGACGACTCGAAGCAAGTCATCGCCGACATGCGGGCGCACGGCCTGCACGTGAAAATGGTCACCGGCGACAACCTCGCCATCGCGCTCGAGATCGGGCGCCTGCTCGGGCTCAAGGCGCGCACCATGCGCTCCGAGCAGATCTCGGGCAGCGCCGGCAGCGAATTGCTCACGCTCGCGTCGGCGCTCTCGAGCGCCATCTACCAGCGGCTCAAGCCGGAGGTGTCGCGCAAGGAGGCACAGCGCTTCGCCGACGAGGTGATGGAATCAGTGGCGAAGATCTACGACACGCGACTGCTCGAGCGGGAGTTCATCCATACCCACGAGTCGGCCATCGTCGAGATGATCGAATCGGTCGCGATCTTCGCCGAGGTGGTGCCGGAGGACAAATACCGCATCGTCGACACGCTGCAGAAGGCGGGGCATATCGTGGCCATGACCGGCGACGGCGTGAACGACGCGCCGGCGCTGAAGAAGGCCGACTGCGGCATCGCCGTGTCCAACGCGACCGACGCCGCGCGCGCCGCGGCCGACATCATCCTCACTGCGTCCGGGCTGGGCGTGATCAACGAAGCGGTGAAGCAGGCGCGCATCACCTTCGAGCGGATGAAGAGCTACTCGATCTTCCGCATCGCGGAGACCATCCGCATCATCCTGTTCATGACCTTCAGCATCGTGGTGTTCAATTTCTACCCCATCACGGCGCTGATGATCATCCTGCTGGCGCTGCTCAACGACCTTCCCATCCTCGCCATCGCCTACGACAACACGAGAGTCGACCGCAATCCGGTGCGCTGGAACATGCCCGAGATGCTGACCGTTTCCAGCGTGCTGGGCGTGAGCGGGGTAATCGCGTCGTTTCTGCTGTTCTTCCTGCTCAAGGAGAACGGCTTTGCCGAAGACACGATCCGCACCATGCTGTTCCTCAAGCTGATCGTGGCCGGCCACAGCACGCTCTACATCACGCGCACGGGTGGCTGGTTCTGGCAGCGGCCCTATCCGGCGCCGCTCCTGCTCGCGGCCACCTTCGGCACCGAGATCCTGGGGACCGTGATCGCGGTGTACGGCTTGCTGGTGGCGCCGATCGGCTGGCAGTACGCGCTCTGGATGTGGACCTATGCGCTGGCGTGGTTCGTCTTCAACGACGTGGTGAAATGGGGAACTTACCGGCTGCTGCGCCAGCGCGGCGCGCTGTGATCGCGGCTAAAGCGTCTACGCGGCGCGCTGTCCGCGGCGGCCCTCGTAGAGGTCACGGCCGGCAACCAGCGCGCGGATCTTGCCGTCCGCAATGCCGCGCTTGAGCATCCAGAAGCCGCAATCGGGGTGGACGTAGCGCACGCGTCCCGACCCCAGCGTCTTCTCGGCGCGCTCGATCGCGCGCGCAACCTCCTCGGCGCTCTCCACTTCGGTGCGTTTGATGTCGATTACGCCGACGCCCATGCCGATCTCGGGCCGCAAGTCCCTGAACACCGCGAGCTCCTCGGGCGGCCGGTGCGCGCACTCCATGACGATGTGGTCCGCGTGCAGCGAATTGAGGTAATCCAGCAGCTTGCCCCAGGCGCCGCGCTGCACTGATTGGCCGCCGTAGTTGCCGAAGCACAGGTGCACTGCGCCTTTCGCGCCCTTCGGCACCGCATCGAGCACGCGGTTGATCACCGATGCCGCCCACTCCCATTCCTCGGGGTGTCCGGGCAGGTTGGCCTCGTCCAGCTGCACCACGTCCGCGTCGAGGTGGCCCACCTGGGCCGCCAGCACGTCGCCGATCGCACGCGCCAGCGCGGCGAGGTCGCCGTAGTGCGTGTCCAGCAGCGTCTTGGCGAGCATGTGCGGCCCGGTGACGGTGAACTTCAGCGGCCGCGAAGCGAGGTTGCGGGCGCGGCTGCAAGCGAGCGGCAGGTCGAGCGTGCCGGGACCCACCGGGCCGTCGACGACTCCCGGCGGACGGGTCCGGAATCGCATTCCATGCTTCTCGCGGTAACCCAGTAGCTCGTCGAACGTGAGTCGCGTTCGCACGCCGTCCATCGGCTGAACGAAGTACTCGATCATGCCGTTGGTCTCGGGGTGGTTGACGTCGAAGCGATACAGTTCGCCATCGCACACCAGGTCCAGGCCTGCCTGCTCCTGCGTGTCGAGCACGACGCGCGTGGCGTCGAGCAGCGCCTGCTCGGAAGGCAGGGCGACCAGCCAATCCGGAATCGGGTAGGAGCCGACTACGGTCGTCTTAATGCGCGGATCAGCCATCGGATCGCGCGCCGCAACTCATTTCGGCATCTTGATCGACTTGTCGAGGAACTGGTTGGTGTAGACGGTCTTCACGTCGTACGGCTCGTCGATGCCGATGTATTGCTTGACCAGCTCGTAGTCGGATTTCATGCGTGCGGGGTCGTGGTAGCCGAGCGCTACCGTGCGCGAGTACTTGTCGCTCATCAGCACCTCGACCTCGCCCCAGTTTTCCATCTCGTTGTCGAACTTCAGCGCGCCGTTGGCCTCGACCAGGGCGTCGATGCAGGGCTTCGGATTCTCGACGCAGGCATGGAAGGCGCGCTGGGTGACCTTCACGAATTTCCCGATCAGCGCCTTGTGCTTCTTGAGGAACGCTCCGTTCACGACCACCGAGTTGCCGTATGGGTTCACGCCCACCTCGCGCCAGGCGAGAAAGCCCATGTCGTCCCCCAGCACGCGCTTGAAGATGTGGTGCAGGTTGTAGAACGAGGTCGTAATGTCGATCGAGTGTGCCTTGAGCGCCGCGAGCTTGGCGTTAGGGTCGACGTTTACCCAGGTGACCGAATCCGGATCGACGTCGTTCGCCTTGGCGATCGCCGGCCACATCGGGCGCGCGGCGTCCGCCGCCGGATTGCCGATCTTCTTGCCGGGAAAATCCTTGATGCCCGTGATGCCGGAGCTCTTGAGCCAGTAGAAGCCCTGCGGCGAGTTGGCGTACACGTTGTAGACCGCGACCAAATCGGCGCCCTTGCCCTTGGCCAGCAGCGCCGTGCCCATGTCCGCCAGTCCGATCGGGTTTGCGCCTGCCCCGACGCGCCGCGCCGCAAGCATCGAGCCTTTGCCCGGTTCGAGATTGAGGTCCACGCCCGCGTCTTCGTACCAGCCCATTTTTTTGGCGTAGTAGTACGGCGCATGATCCCCGCCCGGCACCCAGTTCAGGATGAAATCGAGCTCTTCAGTCGCCATCGCGGGCGAGGCGGCGAAGCCGAGCGCCGCAAACGCAGCGGCCAGGACGGTGCGGGAT
>DATFMS010000048.1:0-13353 GCA_035266805.1 Burkholderiales bacterium
CGAGCTCGAGCACCCGCGCGCGGGCCACACCCGCGCGCTCGGACTGCCGATCAAGTTTTCCGCCACGCCCGGCCGCGTCGCGCGCCCGGCGCCATGCTACGGCGAGCACACACGCGAGGTTCTGGGCGAATTCGGCTTCGCCGCGGCAGAGATCGAAGCGCTGCTCGCCAGTGGCGCGGCCGCCTAGCCGGCGCCGAGGAGCTTAAAGCGCGCCGTCAGCGCGCAGCTTGTCGATGTCGGCGTCGCTCTTGCCGAGCAGCCCGCGCAGGACTTCCTCGGTGTGCTGGCCGAGCAGGGGCGGCGGGACCTTGTGCTCGAGCGGCGTAGCCGAGAAACGCATCGGGCTTCGCACCAGCGATACCGTTCCCACGAGCGGGTGCGGTATCTCGACCCTGAAGCCGCGCGCGATCGCCTGCGGCTCACGGAATACCTGCTCAAGCGTATTGATGGGGCCATTCGGCACGCCCGCGGCCTCGAGGGCCTCGGTCCAGTCGCGGGTCGTGCGGCTGCGCAAGATTCCGTCCAGGATGGCGGTCAACTCGGCGCGGTTTTCGACCCGCTTGCCGTTGCTCGCGAAGCGCTGGTCGGTGGCAAGGTGCTGGCACTGCGCCACCTCGCAGAATTTACGGAACAGGTTGTCGTTGCCGCAAGCGACGATCACATCCCCGTCTGCTGTCTTGAAGGGCTGGTAGGGAACGATATTCGGGTGCGCATTTCCCAGCCGCCGCGGCGAGACCCCGGTCGCAAGGTAATTGGCGCCCTGGTTCGCCAGCACCGCCACCTGAGAGTCGAGCAGGGCCAGGTCGAGGTGCTGCCCGATTCCACTTTCCGCGCGGTGCGCCAACGCCGCGCACACCGCGACGGTCGCGTACATCCCGGTCATGATGTCGGCGATCGGAATGCCCGCCTTTTGCGGGCCGCCGCCGGGCAGGTCGTCGCGCTCGCCGGTAACGCTCATCAGCCCACCCATACCCTGGATCATGAAGTCGTAGCCGGGCCGGTCCCGGTACGGGCCGGTGTGGCCGAAGCCGGTAACCGAGCAATACACCAGCCGCGGATTGACCTCTTTCAGCTCGTCGTAGCCGAGGCCGTAGCGCCCGAGGTCGCCGGGCTTGTAGTTCTCCAGCAGCACGTCGCACTTCGCCGCCAGCTCGCGCACGATGCGCTGGCCCTCGGCGGCGGCGAGATTGACCGTGATCGACTTCTTGCCGCGGTTGGCGCAGGCGAAGTAGGCGGATTCGCCGGTTTCCTTGCCCGCGGCGTCCTTCAGCCACGGCGGGCCGAAGGCTCGCGAATCATCGCCCTTGAGCGGTCGTTCGACCTTGATCACCTCGGCGCCGAGATCGGCGAGGTTCTGCCCGGTCCATGGCGCCGCCAGAACGCGCGAAAGGTCGAGTACGCGAATATGCGAAAGGGGGCCCGCCATGCAACGATCCTCTAGTGCGATTCAGGAGGCACCTTACTACCACAGAGCCGACAGCATGTGCAGCGCCAGCGCGAGCAAGAGCAGGCCAAACGCCATCCTGAGCCTGCGCACGGGCAGCCGGTGCGTGAAGCGCGCGCCGAGCGGGGCGGTCAGCGTGCTGGCGACCACCACCGGGATCAGCGCCGGCAGATAGACGAAACCGAACGTCCCCGACGGCAGGCCGGCGGCGTGCCAGCCTGCGTAAACGTAGCCCGCGGTCGATGCAAGCGCGAGCGGAAAGCCGAGCGCCGCCGCCGTGCCGATCGCCCGCTTCATCGGCACGTTGCACCAGGTCATGAACGGAATCGTCATGAACGCTGCCCCCGCCGCCACGAAGCTCGCCAGAAAGCTGATCACTCCGCCCACGACGCCGAGGCCGAGACGGCCGGGCAGCTGGCGCGTCGCCTTCGGCTGAACCTTGCGGAACATGTTTAGCGCCGCATAGGAGATGAATACGGCGAAGAAAATCGCCAGCGGCCGCGAAGGCACCGCGCCGGCAACCAGTGCGCCGAGCAGCGCCCCCGCCGCCAGCCCGGGGAGCATTCCAAACACTATGCTCCAGTCGACTCCGTCGCGCACGTGGTGCGCGCGCACGCTCGATGCCGACGTAAAAGGAATCGTGGCCATCGCCGTGGCGAGCGAGAGGTGCATCAAATGGTCCGCAGAAAAGCTCTTCGCGGTGAAGACGAACAGCAGCACCGGCACCGTGATCATTCCGCCGCCCACGCCGAGCAGCCCGGCAAGGAAGCCGACGGCGCTGCCGATCACGAGATAAAGACCCCACCAGTGCATCAGTGCCCCCCAAGCAGGAAAGAAACGAGTTCGGCAAAGCCGGCTCCGGCCGCTTCGCGCGTCACGTACTTTGGCGCCGCCGCGAGGCGGCCGGCGAAGCGCGTCACGTTCGCCACGCCGATCGAATTGTCGAAAAACTCGAACATCGGCGCGTCGTTCGGCGAATCGCCGAGAAACGCCAGCTCTGAGTTGGCGGCCTCCAGGCGCAGCCCGAACCGCTCATCGAGCAATAGGCGCGTGGTCGCCAGCTTGTCGTAGCGGCCGAACCAGCCGTTGACGTGGATTGAGCTGATTTTCGCATTCAAACCCTCTTCCCGCATCAACGCGGCAATGCGTTCGGCCGCCTCGAGCGGAAGCGGCGCGACGTCCTCGCAGTAGTCGATCGCCAGGTCGTTCTCCCGGTATGCCTGGTCCGACGCCAGCGCACAGCCGGGGACTTCCCTCAGGATGCGTTGCGCGATTGCCTCGAAACGGGCGCGGTGGCGCACGCGCTCGTCGTCGGCGTCAATGTAGCGCTTGCGCAATCGCCGTGCCGCGGCGTCGTGCCAGAAATAGAACGCGCCGTTTTCGCCCACCACCGCATCGACGGGCCACATGCGCGCAATGTGATCGCACCACCCCGCTGGCCGACCGGTGATCGGCAGCACCAGTTTTGCAGCGCGCTTCAGGCGCTCCATTGCCGCGTAGGCCTGGGCCGTGAGCTGCCCGTCGGTGGTCAGCGTGTCGTCGATGTCGAACAACAGGCCGCGAATGCGCTGCGGATCGCGCAGCTGGGCAAGCGGCGTCATCGGCCGATACGCTCGGCGACCCGCGCGCGCTGCGCCGCGCTCATCGGCAGGCCGCATTTGGTCCGCCGCCACAGTACGTCCTCGGACGACCAGGCCCACTCGCGCTGCTGCAGATAGTCCAGCTCGCGCTCGCACAGGCCGGCGCCGAAATCCTCGCCGAGGTCGGCTGCGGAGCGCGCGTCGCCCAGCACCTCGGCCGCCAGCGTCCCGTGCCGCCGCAGCACGCCGTCCCGCGTTTCCTGCGGCAGACCGCTGTAGCGCGCGGCCAGCGCGGCCAGAGCCTGCGCCGGGGAGCCGCCGCCGAAATCGCCGCCGGGGAGCGGCGCGCCGGCGGTCCACGGCGCCTTCATGCCCGGAAAATACGGCTCGAGCTTTTCCATCACGTGTTCTGCGAGCCGGCGGTAGGTCGTGATCTTGCCACCGAACACCGACAGCACCGGAGCCGCGCCGCGGAGGTCGTCCAGCCGCAGGGTGTAGTCGCGGGTGATCGCCGAGGGGTCGCCGCCGCTGCCGTCGTCGTACAGCGGTCGCACCCCTGCGTAGCGCCAGACGGCCTGCGCTGGCGCGGTCGGCCGCGCGAGATAGCGATTGACGGCGCGGCACAGGTACCCGGCCTCCTCGGCGCTTGCCTCGGGGTGGGTCGGGTCGCCGTCGTGCGGCACGTCGGTGGTGCCGACCAGCGTATAGCGCTGTTCGAAGGGAATCATGAAGACCACGCGCCGATCGTCGTTCTGCAGGATGTAGGCGTGCTCCGCGTCGTACAGCCTCGGCAGGACCAGGTGGCTGCCGCGCACCAGGCGCACGTCGTCGCGGCTCGGCTGCTCGAGCCGGTCGTTCAGCACCCGCTTGACCCAGGGCCCCGCGGCATTGACGATCGCGCGCGCGCCGATTTCCCGCTCGCCGCCGTCCTCGGAGCGAAGTTTGGCGCGCCAGGCGCCGCCTTCGCGCCGCGCCGAGAGGCATTCGGTGCGGGTGCGGACCTCGGCGCCGAGCGTCTGCGCCGCGATGGCATTGACGATCACCAGCCGGGCGTCGTCCACCCGGCAATCCGAATAGACGAAGCCGTGCCTGAGCGCCGGCTTCAGGCCTGCGCCGTAGGGCGTGCGGTCGAGGCGCACCGCGTGCGATCCGGGAAGGGTGGTGCGCCGGCCGAGATGGTCGTACAGGAACAGGCCGGCACGGATCATCCAGCGCGGCCTGAGCTCGGGAACGTGCGGCATGACGAATCGCAGCGGCGACACCAGATGGCCCGCGATCCTGAGCAACACTTCGCGCTCGGCAAGCGACTCGGCCACCAGGCGGAATTCGTAGTACTCCAGATAGCGCAGCCCGCCGTGGATCAGCTTCGACGACCAGGACGAAGTGGCACCGCCGAGGTCGCCCTTTTCGGCCAGCAGCACCGAAAGCCCGCGCCCGGCGGCGTCGCGGGCGACGCCAGCGCCGTTGATGCCGCCGCCGACAACCAGCAGATCGAAGTCTTCCAATGGATTGAGCAGAGAGTGCTGACTTGCGATTTTAGCGCCAGGCGACCGGAAAGCGCGCGCGCACTGCGACTCCGTCCGCGGTGGGCAGGTTCGCGGCGGCGATCGAGCCGCCGTGGAACTCGACGATCAGCCGCGCCACGTACAGCCCGAGGCCAAGGTGCGGCGCCCCGGGGCGCCGCTCGCCGCGTATCGAGACCATCGATTCGAACAACCGCCCCTCCATGTCCGCGGGCAGCAATGGTCCCTTGTTCTCCACCCCCAGCGCCGCTGCGCCGCCCTGTTCCTCGAGAATCACCCGGACCGGCTCGCCCGCACGGCAGAAGTCGACCGCGTTTTCCACCAGCTTGTCGAGCAGCTGGGCAGCGAGATCGGGCGAACCCTCGACTTCGACGCGTCGCTCTGGGAGCGTGAGCGCGATCCGCACATTCGGGTAGGCCAGGCGGTAACCCTCGACGCAGCCCCGTACCACCGGCACCAGGTCGTAGCGCTCGCGCTCCGCGGTGCGCAGGCCCTGCTCGAGGCGCGACGCTTCGCTCATGCGCTGCAGGATCGTGTTCAGCCGCCCGAGGCCCTCCTCGGCACGCGCGATGTAGAGCTGCGCCTCCTGCGGCAGGGGCGCGAGCTCGAGGTTTTCGAGCGATGAGCGCACCACCGCGATCGGCGTGCGCAACTCGTGCGAGAGCCGGTCGGCCATGCTTTCGAGATAGGCGTGATGCTGCGCCAGCCTCGCCAGCATGGCGGAAAAGCTACGCGACAAGTCGCCAATCTCGTCTCCGGCGGCCGACCCGGCGGCAAGCCGGGCGATGCGGCCGCGCGCGTCGATCGCGGACTCGGCCTCGTCGCGCAGCCTGCGGATGCGCTGCGACAGGCGCGTCGCGTACGCGATCAGGATCGCGCCCGCGCCGGCGAAGGCGGCGAGGGTGAGCAACAGCAGGCGCTCGAGCGCGGCGCTTCGCAGCGAGACGATCGGGTTGGTCGTCTCCTCGACCACGACCGCGCCCGCAACCTCGTCGCCGTTCCAGATCGGGTACGCCGCCGACAGCACCACCGCGCGTGCGTCGGGGGTGCGGCGCATGCGCGTGCCGGGCGTGCCCTGCAGCGCAGCGGTGATGTCGCGCCCGGTCGCCAGCACGTCGTCGGGCAAGGCCTCGGCGAAGTCCTCGGTTGGGCGCTGAATCAGCCAGCCGATCGCGTGCCGCCACGCTTGCTGCAGCGGGCCGCCTGCCTCGCGCGGCGCCGGCTGGCGCAGACTGCCGGCCAGCGCCAGCACCTGGTAGCGGCGGTTGACGACCCAGATTCGTGAGCTCGAGCGCTCCACACCGCGCAGGATGGCGGCGATTTCCTGCTGGGCGGGACCGGTGTCGACCGCCGCCTCGCGCGCCAGGGCGACGCTCGGCGGCTGCGCGACCGGCTGGCCCTCGCTCTGCGCCAGCCGACGCAGTTCCTGCTCGGCTTCCCGGCGCAGCGCATCGTCGTCGCGTCGGGGCGCGGCGGCGAGCAACTGCGGCCGATCGTGCAGCGCCGTCGCCACCGCGCGCGCGGTGGCGAGCAGCGCTCGCTCCTCGCCCTCGAGCAGGAAGCGCTCCATCTCGTTGACGTAGAGCGCGCCCGCGAGCGGCAGGGCGAGCAGAACGAGGGAAACCAGCGCGAGCTTGGCGCGCAGGCTGATGCGCACACGCATGGCGCTCCCTATGCCTTCCAGCGGTAGCCCATGCCGTAGGCGGTGTCGATCTGGTCGAACGCCGGATCCGCGGCGAGGAACTTGCGCCGGATGCGCTTGATGTGCGAGGTGACGGTGCTGTCGTCGACCACCAGCTGCGCCTCGCGCATGAGCTGCTCGCGGTTCTTGACGTGTCCAGGGAACTTGGCCAGCGCGTGCACCATCCAGAATTCGGTCAGCGTCAGCGGCACCGGCTCGCCGTTCCACGACACGCTGAAGCGTTTCAGGTCGAGCATCAGGGGGCCGCGCTCGAGCGTTTCCTCGCTCGCCTGCGGCTCGCGCACCAGCTCGGCGCGGCGAAACAGGGCGGCGATGCGCGCCACCAGGTGCGGCAGGCTGATGTCCTTGGTGAGATAGTCATCGGCCCCCAGGCGCAGGCCCGAAACCACGTCGAAGTCGCTGTCGCGCGCGGTGAGAAAGATGATCGGCAGCGCAGCCGACAGCGCCCGCAGCTCGCGGCAAAGCTCGAATCCGCCATCGACGTCGGCGCCGAGGCCGATGTCGATGATGGCGAGATCGGGCAGCCTGCCCTTCATCGCCGCGAGCGCCTCCGGCCGGCTGCCGTAGGCGGCGATTTCGAAGCCGTGCTTGCGTAGCGCGTCCGCGTAGTTGGCGCGGATGGCTGGATCGTCCTCCACGATGGCGATGCGGCGTGACATGGTGACGAATATAGCCGATCGCCGTCCTGGCGGAGGCCGCTGCCACGGGATTGCCACAATTGCCCATCGCCGCGCCAGCATCGTGCCGCGCTCGCGCCTCACTCGGGGCCTGTAATCGGTCTTCACTATGCCGCGGAATCGACCACCGACGGAGGCGCCGTGAAGAACCTGGAAAGAAAAAGCCTGAGAGGAAGGATTGCCCTCGACTTGATCGGCTACGTATTCCTCGCGGCGGCGTTGGGAATCGTCACGGCCGTCGCCCTGGCCAGCGTCGCGCTGCTTTTCGCCAGCCAGGCGCAAGCCGCGGAGGCGCCGCCGCAGGGCACGCTGCTGCTGCGCCCGCGCGCTGCGGGCGAGCCGCTCAGCGCGCCTTTGCTTTCCACGGCCGTCGCGTTTCACGTCTCGGGCATGGTGGCGCGGGCCCGGGTGGTGCAGACCTTCAGCAACCCGGGCGCCGGCTGGTACGAGGGCGTCTACGTGTTCCCCCTGCCCGAGAAGGCGGCGGTCGACCACCTGCTTCTGCGCGTCGGCGGGCGCACCGTCGAGGGCGAGATCGAGGAGCGGGCCGCGGCACAGCGCATGTACGCCGCGGCGCGCGCACAAGGCAAGCGCTCGGCGCTGCTGGACCAGGAGCGGCCCAACATCTTCACCGCCCGGGTCGCCAACATCGGGCCGCGGGAAACGATCGTGGTCGAGCTCGAGTACCAGGAAACGCTGCGCTATCGGGACGGCCGCTTCTCGCTGCGCTTTCCGATGGTGGTCGGCCCGCGCTACATCCCGCACGGCGTCGTCGACGCGGCGCGCATCACGCCCGCGGTGCTACGCCCTCGGGAAGACCGCGCGCCGATAAATCCCGTGTCGATCCGGGTCGCGCTCGACGCCGGCATGCCGCTGGCGGAGGTCTCGAGTCCCTACCACCGGGTCGACGTCAAAACGCTCGGCGAGACGCGGCGCGAGATCACCCTCGCCGACGGCAGCACGCCGGCCAACCGGGATTTCGTGCTGCGCTGGGCGCCGCGCCCCGAAGCCGCGCCGCAGCTTGCCTGGTTCACCGAGAAAAAGGGCGAACGCTACTACGCGCTCCTGATGCTGATGCCGACCTCCGCGGCGGCCGCGGCGCGGTTGCCGCGGGAAGTCATATTCGTGCTCGACACATCGGGCTCGATGGCGGGGACGTCGATCCGCCAGGCGCGCGAGGCGCTCGTGCTCGCGCTCGAGCGGCTCGCGCCCGAAGACCGTTTCAACGTCGTCGAGTTCAACTCTTTCGCGCATGCGCTGTTCCCCTCGGCGCGCGAGGCGTCGCCGACGCAGCTTGCTCGCGCCATCTCCTGGGTGCGCGGCCTGGAGGCGCGGGGCGGCACCGAAATGGCCGCGGCGCTGCATCTTGCGCTCAGCGGCGGCGACGCAGGAGACCGCGTCAGGCAGGTCGTCTTCCTGACCGACGGCGCGGTCGGCAATGAAGAGCAGCTGTTCCGCCTGATCAGGGCGCGGCTCGGCGACTCGCGGCTGTTCACGGTGGGCATCGGCTCGGCGCCGAACGGCCACTTCATGCGCAAGGCGGCCGAACTCGGCCGCGGAACCTTCACCTACATCGGGCGCATCGATGAAGTCGGCGCGAAGATGGCGGCGCTGTTCGCCAAGCTCGAAGCGCCGGTCCTGAAGGGCATAACGCTGCGCTGGCCCGAGGCAGCGCGCGCAGAGGCCTGGCCGGCGCGGATTCCCGACCTGTACGCCGGCGAGCCCCTGGTCATCAGCGCCGCGCTCGAGCGTCTCGACGGCGAGCTGCGCGTCAACGGAGTGCGCGGCGGGCACGTCTGGCAAGCTCGCGTGCCGCTCTCCGCCGGCCAGGGTAGCGCCGGCATGGGTACGCTGTGGGCGCGCGCCAAGGTGGCTTCCCTGATCGATTCGATGCGCGAGGGCGCGTCGCCGGATCAGGTTCGCGAGCAAGTGATCGCCCTCGCGATGGCGCATCGTCTCGTCACTCGCTACACCAGCTTCGTGGCGGTCGAGCGTACCCCGGCACGCCCGGCCGGCGCGCAGCTCGGGCACGCCGAGATCCCGACCAACCTGCCCGCGGGATGGGAATACGACAAGGTGTTCGGCGAACTGCCTCAGGGCGCGACCGACAGCCGCTTTGCGCTGCTGACGGGGCTGCTGTGCCTGCTGCTCGCCGCGGCAATGCTCGTTTGGCGCAGGGGCTCGGCATGACGCGCGAGCACGAGCTCTGCCTGGGAGTTGAATGCGCCTGGCCCGGCGCACGCCGCGACGTGCCCGTTCGCGCGCCGTGCGCCGGGCTTGGGCGCATGCGGTTGCTGCTCGTCGCACTGTTGCTGACGCTCGGCGGATGGCAATTCGCGCACGGCGCCTGGATCCAGGCCAAGGCCTGGCTGGCACAGGTGCTGATCGCCCAGGCCTGG
The DNA here is from genome assembly GCA_035266805.1 of Burkholderiales bacterium. Taxonomy (GTDB): domain Bacteria; phylum Pseudomonadota; class Gammaproteobacteria; order Burkholderiales; family SG8-39; genus DAHVFK01. The sequence continues at coordinate 9,326 of DATFMS010000048.1, forward strand.
CAGCGCACGCTCGCGGGAGAGCCGCACGCCAGGCCTTGGCCCTGGGCCGACACCTGGCCGGTAGCGCGCATGTCGGTGCCCTCGCTCGGCATCGAGCGCTACGTGCTGGAGGGCGCTGACGGCGCCGCCATGGCATTCGGGCCCGGGCACCTGCGCGGAACTGCGCTGCCCGGGCGGCAGGGCAACAGCGTGGTCGGCGGACACCGCGACACTCACCTCGCGTTCCTGCGCGACCTGCCGGCCGGCGCCGAGATCGTGGTCGAGACGCGCGACGGCAAGCGCCTGAGCTATGCCGTGCGCTACGCGCAGGTGCTCGATCGCCGCGAGGTCTGGATTGCCAAGCAGGAAGGCCCCACGCGCCTGACGCTGGTGACCTGTTTTCCGTTCGATGCGCTGCGCGCCGGCGGCCCGCAGCGCTACGTCGTATGGGCCTACGCCACCAACGAACTCAAGGACCGCGGCGGCGAGCGCGCGGATCGAAGACAGCCCTCCTCCCTGGCTTCGATCCGCCGCTCGCCGGCTTCGGCAGAGCGTCAGGCGCCGTAGCTGCCGACGATGGTGACCGAGGAGACGTTCTGGCTCGGAAAGCCGCCCAGGTTGTGAGTCATGCCGAGCACCGGAGCGGGGCGCTGGCGCTCGCCGGCCCGCCCCGAGAGCTGCAGGTACATCTCGTACAGCATGCGCAGCCCGGAGGCGCCGATCGGGTGGCCGAAGCACTTCAGGCCGCCGTCGATCTGGCACGGAACCCTGCCGGAAGCATCGTAGAAGCCGTCCAGAACGTCGTTGATCGCCTTGCCTTCCTCTGAAATGCCGAGATCCTCCATGGTCACCAGCTCGGTGATCGAGAAGCAGTCGTGCACGTCGAACATCGAGATGCGCTTCCTCGGATCGTCGATGCCGGCCTCCCTGTAGGCGCGCTTGGCGGCGACGCGAGTGGTGGCGAAGTAAGAGCCGTCCCAGTCGTCGAACTGCACCTCCTGCCCGTTGGATACGGCGAGCTGCAGCGCCTTGACCGCGACCAGGTCCTTCTTGCCCAGTCCGCGCGCGATCTCGGGCGTGGTCACGATCGCGCACGCCGAGCCGTCGGAGACGCCGCAGCAGTCGTACAGCCCGAGCGGGTCGGCGATCATCGGCGCTTTCATGACATCGTCCTCGGTGATGCGGTTCCTGAGGTGCGCCTTGGGGTTCTTGGCCCCGTTGTCGTGGCTCTTGACCGAGATGTGCGCCATGGCGCGCTTCAGGTCCTTGGCGTCGACGCGGTGCTTGGCGCGGTAGGCCGCCGCCAGCTGCGCAAACGAGCCGGGAGCCGAGATGTTGGCCCAGAACAGATTGTTCAGGCCCCCGCGACCGCGCTGCGGCAGGCCGCCGTAGCCGGTGTCCTTGAGCTTCTCGACGCCGAGCGCGAGCGCGATGTCGACCGCGCCCGAGGCCACCGCGTAGACCGCGCCGCGGAACGCTTCGGTGCCGGTGGCGCAATAGTTTTCGACCCGGGTGACCGGAATATAGGGCAGGCGCAGCGTCATCGCGAGCGGTATTCCCGACTTGCCCACGTGCTGCTCCTCGATCGCGGTGCCGAACCATGCCGCCTCGATCTGGTCGCGCTCGATGCCGGCGTCCTTGAGTCCCTCCTCGAACGCCTCGACCATCAGGTCTTCGGCGTTGCGGTCCCAGCGCTCGCCGAACTTCGAGCAGCCCATGCCGAGGATCGCTACCTTGTCGCGGATTCCGCTTGCCATATCGGACCTCCTATGAATTTGCCGCTGGCGTAGCCTTCCAGAAATAGCGCACGAAGCCTCGCGCAGCGTCGTTTTCCTTGATGCGGAACATCATGCGCATCGGCATGCCGACCTCGACCTTGCCCTCGTCGACGTCGGCGAAGTCGGCCATCATGCGCCCGCCGTCGTCGAACTGGATCATGCCGTAGTACGCGGGCGGATCGGGGCTGTAGGTCAGCACGTCGGCGGTGTAGGACATCACCTTTGCCCCCAGGTCGGAGAACGGCTGATCGTCCTGCGAGTCGAGCGCGTTGCATTTCGGGTTGACGCAGTAGCGTCCGCGCGGGAACTGCAGCGTGCCGCAATCGCGGCAGCGCCCGCCGACCAGCCCCGTGATCATGTCGCGGTTGCGATAAAGGGTAGACAGCGGCGTGCCCAGGTCGGTTTCGGCGCGCATGCCCCGCTCGAGCGTGATGTGATCGTTGAAGGCGAGGAAGCGCTCGTAGTTCGTCTCCTCTTTGCGGCGCGCGAGCGCGCCCTTCACCCCTGCCCGCGGCGGCAGCTTGCGGATCGCCTCGGTGACCTCGAACAGCAGCGCATCGCAACCCTGGCCGAACGCCGCGACCAGTACGCGGTCGCCGGGCTTGGCGTCCTCCAGCGCGTGCGCCAGCATGAGCAGCGGGTGTGCCACCCCGCTGTCGCCGCACGCTGCCGCAAGATTGTCGCGCAGGGCCGTCTCGGGCAGGCCGACTCGCTTTGCGAGCCCGGCCGCCACCCGCGGCAGGGTGCACGGCATGCAGAAGTGCGTCACCGAGGAAGCCGTGGTACCCGAGGCCGCGAACAGGGCGCCGAGCGCGGCGGGTACGATCTTCATGTAGCCCTCGTCGCGGATCCAGCGCTCTTCCCAGGCATAGTCGTGGGCGCGGTCGTGGCCGCGATACTGGTGCACGAAGTCGACGGTCTCGCTGTGAGCCGCAACCAGGCGCGCGATCGGCTCGCCACGTCCCACCAGTACGGCGGCGGCGCCGTCGCCGTAGTGCATTTCCTGCGGGCTCGCGGCCTTGGCCAGGCGGTGCTCGCCCGCGGCCACCAGCGCGTTGCCGCCCACCGCGAGCGCCGTCGCCAGCGCAGAGGTGCCCGCGCGCAAGCTGCCGGTGACGTCGAGCACGCGCAACGCCGAGCCCAGGTGCAGCGCGGTGGCCACGATCCCCGCATTCTGCCGGTCGTCGTAGGGATGGGTCGTCGAAGCGAGCATCAACTGCCCGATCGCCGCGGGCGGCATGCCCGCCAGGCAGTTCCGCGCGGCCTCGACCGCCATCGTGACGGTGTCCTCGTCCCAGTTGGCCATCGCGCGCTCGCCCTTCGCCAGGCTGCGCAGCCCCGGGTTGAACCAGCCGTTTGCCGCCGCGATGGTCTTGCGCTGCAGCCGGCGCCGCGGCAGGTAGGCGCCGTAGGAAAGAATGCCGAAAGCGTCGCTCATCAGGTTGCCTGCTGCGCTCCCATTCGCTTGATGCGTCCGCTCTGCTCGTCGTAGGCCACACGGTCTATCGCGTCGAGGTTGGTTCCGGTGACGCGGATGAAGCGCGACTTGTCCGGATAGTCGATGGCATGTATCGCGCTGCCGGCGAACACTCCGACCTGCCCTGGGTTCAGCCTGTAGCGCCGGGTCTGCTCCAGCTTCGCCTGCTCGGGATCGCTGCCGTCGTCCATGCGGCGGTATTCGGTCATGTCGGTGTAGCCGACCGCCTGGCCGTAGATCGCCCAAGACTTGCCGTGATCGTGAGGCGGCGACTTGCGCGCCTTCTCGTTGACGTGCGCCAGCACCTCGAACCCGAGCTCGTCGTCGACGTGCAGGCGATGCAACCCGCCCTCGGCGCCGGCACCGCAGGTCTGTTCGACGAAGGCGCTGTTGGACAACAATTTCGCCAGCCGCTGGCGCACCTCCTCCAGCTCGGCAGCGCCGCTTCCGCGCCGCAACGTCGCGCGTAGCTCCGTGATGAACTGCCCGAATTCGTAGCTCATGTTGCGTCTCTCGATTGTGGGCCCGCCCACCGAAGGGCCGTATTTTGCCCGACGAGCGCTTCCCCTGTCATCGTCCGCGGACTCATTTGGGCTTGGCCGCGTACCGCTCGGCGAGAAAGCGCCCGACGGTACGCGTCGGCACAATGACGTCCTCGAGCCCGAGCTCCTTGCAGATATGCTCGAACTCGTAGTCGTCGATCTTGGTCACCACCCGCTTGAAACCGAGCGAGCGCCCCACCAGGCTGGCGAGGATGTTCGCCTGGTCGTTGCCGGTCAGCGCGAACAGCACGT
>DATFMS010000049.1:0-6484 GCA_035266805.1 Burkholderiales bacterium
CGATGAAGGGGGCCGCGAGGAACAGGACCACGTTGCGCACGCGCTTCCAGACCGCCCGGCGGTTGGCCAGCAGCGCTTTCGCCGCCAGCCACGCGATGAGCGCGAGCCCGGCAAACGGCAACGCGACAACGAAAGCCAATCCGATGAACGGCGCCGCCCCGAGCATGACCAGCGTCCCGGCGGCTTCGTTGGTGAGACCTGCATACTTGGCTGCACGGTCGAGACCGGCGAACCGATAACCTGTGACATTCGCAGTGAAAGTAGTGGCAGTCATGATCTTCTCCAGCTTGGTTTCCCTGTTTGTTGCTTCCACCTTTATCTCCGCAATACCCATGCCAGTATGTCCTGCGCCGGCCGCAATTTTCCAAATTGCTTCTATTGCTCAAGGGGTTGTGGGCCTCCAGCGACTGCGCGGGTGCGCAACACGCCACTCTGGAAAACGCTCGCGAAGTACAACTTTCCTATGCACCGTGGAAGGCGTGCGCCCGAAACGTGCTGAATTTTCAATCGGATAGCGTGGTGCGCCGGGTGCATGTTTTTTCGCATGGCCGCCGCCGGCCGGTTGCTGGGGTAGGCTAGCGGCTTCAGGGCGTGTTCCGGTGCGACCATGAACCTGCAGGCGGTGCTGCAGAAGACCGAGAAAGGCGTCGAGGAGATCAGGACGCGGGGGCAAGGGCTGGAGCAGCGGCTGCGCGCGCTGCTCATCGTGGTGAACGGCAAGGTGACCGGCGCCGATTTGGTCAAGCAGTTCGAGAAGATCGGCAACGTGCAGCCGATGCTCGAGCGACTGATCGCGCAGGGATTCGTGCGCGAGGCGCCGGCGTCGACGCTGGTGGACTTCAAGGAAGTTCGCTTGCAGTTGTCGCACGCCCTCACGGACGCCATGGGACCGGCAGGGGACGCGATCGCCCTGCAACTCGAGGAATGCAAGTCGATCGATGCGCTGCGCGCCTTCGTCGCGGAGCGGCGCCCAGCGCTGGAAGGGGCACTCGGTCCGCGCATCGCCAAATTCTTCGCCCTGACGAAGGCGTTGCTCGAAAATGAGTGACGCAAGCAGGAGTTTCGCGGAACTGCTTGAACGCATGACTTCCGCTATCTGCGCGGGCGACGCGTTGGTCGCAGCGGAATGTTTCACGCCTGACGGGGTCTATCACGACGGCTTTTACGGCGAATTCGCCGGCCGGGAGGCGATCGCGGGCATGGTCACAGGGCTGTTCCACCGCGATGCGAAGGACTTCAAGTGGCATGTGTCGGACGCGTGCAGCGACGGGCGCATCGGCTACGCGCGTTACCGCTTTGCCTATGTGTCGAAAATCGCGGGCAGCGAGGGGCGACGGGTCGGCTTTGACGGCATCAGCTGTTGCATGCTCGAGGGAGGGCGCATCCGCCGCTACAGCGAGCTCTTTGAGCGTGCCCCGGTTCTGCTGCAGCTCGGGTTTGGCGATCAGCGCATCCTCAAGTCGATCAAGCGCTGGCTAAAGTAAGTCGCGCTTGCCAGCTACCCTGATACTGTATATAAATACAGTATCAGGGTGCTATGAAAACCTCGCTCGCCGATATCCTTTCGCAACGTTCCGTCTGGCGCGGCGGCGCGCTCGCGTCCGGGCCTGGACCAACGGTGCCGACCGGCTTTGCCACGCTGGATCTCGAATTGCCGGGCGGAGGCTGGCCTACGGGTGCGCTGACGGAAATTCTAGGTCAGCGTGAAGGCGTTGGTGAGCTGCAGCTGGTACTTCCGGCGCTAGCAGCCCTTTCCGCGAGCGGGCGGCGCATCGTTTGGCTTGCGCCGCCGCATCTGCCCTACGCGCCGGCGCTCGCGGCGGCAGGGGTCGACCTCGAATATCTCTCGGTCGTGCGCGCTCCGGGGCGACGCGACGGTTTGTGGGCCGCGGAGCAGGTGCTGCGCGGAAGGGGTTGCCATGCTTTGCTGGCGTGGTTTCGCGACATCCGATACGCCGAATTGCGGCGACTTGCGGTGGCGGCAGGGGCCGGTCATGGCGCGTTCATCGCGCTGTTTCGCCCGATGCAGGCGGCACACGAGGCGTCGCCCGCCTGTTTGCGCATCGCCTTTGAGCCCGCTCCGGAAGGGCTCGCGATTCGCATTCTCAAGCGCCGAGGGGCTTTGGTCGCGAACCCTCTCGGCATCAAGATCGAAAGGCCTGTCCATGCTCTGGGTGGCGCTCCGTTTTCCGCGCCTTGCGCTCGAGGCACTGTCGCGCGGCCGTGCCCTGCTTGAATCGGACTGCGTGCCATGGGCGGTTGCCGACGCTGGTCGCGTGCTTGCCTGTGACGCACGGGCCGAAGCGCTCGGCGTACGGCCGGGGATGGGGCTCGCTGCGGCATGCGCGCTCGCATCGCAGCTGCGCGTTTGGCCGCGCAATCGGGCGGCTGAGCAAGAAGCGCTCGAGGGTATCGCGGGCTGGATGTGCCGATTCACGCCGCATGTTTCCCTTCAAGCGCCAGATGGCATTCTGGCCGAAATCGAGAGCAGCCTGCGCTTGTTCCGCGGCCTGGCAGCGATGGTGGAGCGGATCCGCGCCGGCATCGACCAGATGGGCTTTACTCCGACGCTTGCCGCAGCGCCGACAGCACGGAGCGCATGGTGGCTCGCGAGCGCGGGTCGAGAAACGCTGATTCTGGATCGCGCTGCGCTTGAAATGGCACTCGCAACACTTCCCGTCGCAGTGGCCTGCGACAAGCCGGATGGGCTCGGTTTGCTGCGCAACATCGGTATCACCACAATAGGCGAATTGCGCAACCTGCCGCGTGAAGGCGTTGCCCGGCGTTTCGGTCAGGCATTGCTCGACGGACTGGAGCAGGCGCTGGGAGGGATGCCGGAGCCGCGCAACTTCTTCGCGCCGCCGCTGCGTTTCGCCGCGAAGCTCGAGCTGCCGGGGGAGGTCACGCACGCGGAAGGGGTGCTTTTTGCCGCACGGCGATTGCTCGTGCAGCTGGAGGGGTTGCTCGCCGCGCGCCAAGCGGGCGTACGGCATTTCCTGCTGACACTGCTGCACCGCGACGCAAGCCCGAGCGTGCTAAAGGTCGGGCTCGCTTCGCCGGGCCGCGAGGCCGAGCGCTTGTTGCCGCTGCTGCGCGAACGTCTCTCTGCATGCAGGCTCGTCAGACCGGTCGAAGCGATCCGGATCGAGGCGGAGAATTTCGTCCCGCTGCATGGCAGCACGATTGAGCTGTTCGGAGGTCCGCACGCCGAGAGTGAAGCATGGGTGCGGCTCATCGAGCGCTTGCAGGCAAGGCTTGGGAGTGAAGCGGTGCATGGCCTGTGCCTGCGCTCTGAGCATCGTCCTGAACGCGCCTGGCGGGTGCTTGCAGCAGGAGAGCGGTCGTTGCATGGAGAAGAGGGCACAAGAGCGCGGCCACTATGGCTGATCGAGCCGCCGCGCAGATTGAAAGAAGAAAGAGGTGTGCCGCACGAGGGCGGTCCGCTGGAGTTGCTGGCTGGTCCCGAGCGCATCGAATCGGGATGGTGGGACGAGAGCGAGATCGCGCGTGATTACTTCATCGCGCGCACGCCGAACGCGGCGCTTTTGTGGGTATTCCGCGAACGCGGCACGGCTGGCGCGTGGTACCTGCATGGGATGTTCGCTTAGGCCGATGCATTCCTGTCTGCCTCGGTACGCAGAGCTGCACTGCCTGTCGAATTTCACGTTTCTGCGTGGCGCTTCGCACCCCGAAGAACTTGTGGAACGCGCGGCGGCGCTCGGCTACGCCGCGCTTGCGCTCACCGACGAGTGCTCTTTCGCCGGGGTCGTTCGCGCGCATGTCGCGGCGAAGCGCTTCGGTCTGAAGCTCATTGTAGGCAGTGAAGTAAGGCTCGAGGATGGTGTCAAGCTCGTTCTCATCGCCGCCGACCGCCGCTCCTACGGCGCGATTTCTTCCGTCATCACGACCGGCCGGAGGCGGGCGAAGAAGGGCAGCTATGCGCTTACGCGCAGAGACCTCGCTCCGCCGGCAGAAAGCGGCGCGCTCGCGCTGTTGATGCCCGGCCCCGAAATCGATTATGAAGCCGCAGGTTGGGTCGCAGGACACTTTCCGGGGAAGGCCTGGATCGCGGCCGAACTGCACTGCGGAGGCAACGACCGGGAGCGGCTCGCGATGCTGCGTCAGCTCGCCGCTGCCTCGGGGCTCGCCTTGGTCGCCGCCGGGGACGTGCACATGCATTTACGCTCGCGCTGCCGCTTGCAGGACCTGCTTACGGCGATTCGTATCGGCAAGCCGGTGGTGGAGTGCGGACGGACGTTGCATCCGAACGCCGAGCGGCACCTGCGGCCGCGCATGCGCCTCGCGCAAATCTATCCGGACGCGCTGCTGGCCGAAACAATGAAGATCGCGGAGCGCTGCCATTTCTCGCTCGACGAGTTGCGCTACGAATATCCCGAGGAGCTGACTCCCGCAGGAGAGACGCCCGAGAGCTGGCTGCGGCGGCTCACCGAGCAGGGGCTGACTTGGCGCTTTCCTGCCGGCGTCCCGCAAAGGATATCGAAGCTCGTCGAGCACGAACTGAAGCTGATCGCCGAGCTGCGCTACGAGGCGTTCTTTCTGACGGTCCACGATCTGGTGCAGTTCGCACGCAGCCGCGGCATCCTGTGCCAGGGGCGCGGCTCGGCGGCCAACTCGGCAGTGTGCTATGCGCTCGGCATCACGGAGGTGGATCCGGACAGGATGAGCATGCTTTTTGAGCGCTTCGTCTCCAAGGAACGCGACGAGCCGCCCGATATAGACGTCGACTTCGAGCACCAGCGGCGCGAGGAAGTGATCCAGTACGTCTACGCCAAGTACGGACGGGAGCGGGCGGCGCTTGCCGCGACGGTGATCTGTTACAGGCCGCGCAGCGCGGTGCGGGATGTGGGCAAGGCACTTGAATTCGCGCCCGGGCAGGTGGAGCGGCTGTCGCGAACTCTCGTCTGGTGGGACGACCGTAGCAGGCTCGCGGAGCATGTGCTTGAGGCAGGTCTCGATCCGTCGAGCCTCGCGGTGAGGCGGTTTCTCGAGCTGACAGATGCGCTGATCGGGTTTCCCCGGCACCTATCGCAACACGTTGGCGGCTTTGTCATTTCGCGCGGACGGCTGGCAGAGCTGGTGCCGGTCGAAAACGCGGCGATGCCGGAGCGCACGGTCATTCAATGGGACAAGGATGATCTCGAGGCACTCGGTCTGCTCAAGGTCGACGTGCTGGCGCTTGGCATGCTGTCGGCGATCCGCCGTACGCTGGAACTCGTCGGCATGAGAATACAGGACGTGCCGGCGGAGGATCCTGCCGTGTATGCCATGATCCAGCGCGCCGACACCGTGGGTGTTTTCCAGATCGAATCGCGTGCGCAAATGAGCATGCTGCCACGCCTGAAGCCGCGCAATTTTTACGATCTGGTGATCGAGGTCGCGATCGTGCGCCCCGGACCGATTCAGGGCGGCATGGTGCACCCCTACTTGCGGCGTCGCCAGGGCCTGGAAACAGTGACCTATCCGAGCGAAGCGGTGAGGGTAGTGCTGGAGCGCACTCTGAGCGTGCCGATTTTCCAGGAGCAGGTCATGCAGCTGGCGATGGTGGCGGCCGGATTTTCTCCCGGCGAGGCGGATCAGTTGCGTCGCTCGATGGCGGCTTGGCGCCGAAAGGGCGGGCTCGAGCACTTCGAGGCGCGCTTGGTGCGCGGCATGCTCGAGCGCGGCTATACGCGCGAATTCGCCGAAGCCATTTATCGGCAGATTCTCGGTTTCGGCGAGTATGGTTTCCCCGAGTCACATTCTGCCAGCTTCGCCTTGCTGGTCTACGTCTCGGCCTGGCTCAAGTGCCATAAACCGGCCGAGTTCTGCGCTGCGCTGCTCAACAGCCAGCCTATGGGGTTCTATGCTCCTGCCCAGCTGGTACGGGATGCTCAGCGCCATGGCGTTGAGGTCAGACCGGTGGACGTGGCCGCGAGCACGTGGGACTGCACGCTGGAAGGGCGTGCGCTGCGTCTCGGCCTGCGAATGGTGAGCGGCTTATCCGAGGCCAGTGCGCAACGGATCGCAGCATCGCACCCGTTCGAGTCGGTAGAGGATCTCTCTCGCCGGGCTGCGCTCGATCGACGCGATCTCGGATGCTTGGCCGCAGCCGGTGCGCTCGCTTCGCTTGCCGGGCATCGTCGGCGGGCACATTGGCGCGCAGCCGGGGTAGACCAGACCTCGGACATGCTGCGCAGCGCGCCGGTGCGAGAGGCGGCAGCGGAACTCGCTGCGCCGGGAGAGGGCGAAAACATCGTCGCCGATTACGCGAGTCTCGGCCTGACCCTCGGCAGGCATCCGCTCGCCCTGCTGCGCGGCCGCCTCGGGCGCCTCGGCATTCTCACTGCCGGGCATTTGTATTCGCTGCCGCACGGAAAGGTCGCGCGCACTGCAGGGCTTGTTACCTGCCGGCAGCGGCCCGATACGGCGAGCGGCGTGATTTTCGTCACCCTGGAGGACGAGACGGGCTGCGCCAACGTGGTCG
>DATFMS010000050.1:0-9438 GCA_035266805.1 Burkholderiales bacterium
GCCTGGCGAAACCAGCGCACGAAGGCTTCGGGGTTGGGCGGGGAGCTCATGCGGTTCCAGTGTCGTCGCGGTTCGCGGAATTCTAAGCTTAATAGTCCCCGGCGAGCGCATTGAGCGCGGCAAGCGCCGCCAGCGCGGCCGTTTCGGTGCGCAGCACGCGCGGTCCGAGCCGAACCGGCTCGAATCCGGCGGCGATCAGCAGCGCTTCTTCGTTCGCGCTGAATCCGGCCTCGGGACCGGCGGCGAGGGCCACCATGCTTTCGATCCGCGCCGCGGCGGCGCGCAGGCCAAGGCTGGCGTCGGGCGACAGCAGCAGACGCGTTCCGGCCGGCGCAGCGCGGCAGAAATCGGCGAGCGAAACGACGCCGAGCACCGCGGGCACGCGGTTGCGACCGGATTGCTCGCAGGCGGCGACCACGATCCTGCGCCAGTGCTCGACGCGCGCCGCAGCGCGCTTCTGGTCGAGCTTCACGATCGATTTCTCCGCCAGCACCGGCTGGATCGCCGCGACGCCGAGCTCGACCGCCTTCTGCACCGTCAGGTCCATGCGCTCGCCGGAGGAGACTCCCTGCACCAGGGTCACCCTGAGCGGCGACTCGCGCTCCACCTCGCGCCGCTCGGAGACCTCGGCCTCGATCCGGCCGCGCGCGACGGACGCGATGCGCGCATCGTGCTCGCCGCCCGAGCCGTCGAACAGGATCAGGTGCTCGCCTTCGCGCAGGCGCAGCACCGCGCTGGCGTGATGGGCCGCGCGCGCGGGCAACGCAATGCGGGCGCCGGCCCGCAGCGGCCCCTCGACGTACAAGCGCGGGGTTCGAGCGGGCTTCTTTCGCATGCTATGATTTTCGCATGGTCAGCCTGCAGACGTCGGTGTGCGATTTCGGCTGGAAGGCGGTCGACTTCGACCTGCCGGGGGTCGACGGCAAGCGCCACAGCCTGGCGAGCGCGCGCGGGCCGAACGGCCTGCTGGTGATGTTCATCTGCAATCACTGCCCCTATGTGAAGGCGGTGATCGAGCGCATCGTGGGCGAGTGCCGCGAGCTCGCCGGCCACGGGATCGGCTCGATCGCGATCATGTCGAACGACCCCGGCGATTACCCCGAGGACTCGTTCGACAACATGCAGCGCGTCGCGCGCGAGAAGGACTTCCCGTTTCCGTACGTGTTCGACGAAACGCAGCAGGTGGCGAAGGCCTACCGCGCGGTGTGCACGCCGGATTTCTTCGGCTTCAACGCGAAGCTGGAGCTGCAGTACCGCGGCCGGCTCGACGCTTCGCGCCGCGAAGCGGTCCCCGGCGCTCGGCGCGAGCTCTACGAGGCGATGCTGCAGATCGCGCAGACCGGCCAGGGGCCACGCGAGCAGACCCCGTCGGTCGGCTGCTCGATCAAGTGGCGCTAGCCGCGTGACGGCGGGCTGACGGCCCTACATCGTCGCGCCGACGACCCACGGCGCGAATTCGTCCTCGCCGAAGCCCAGCAGCTCGGACTTCGATCGCGCACCCGATGCCGTCTCGAGGACCAGGCGAAAGATGCGCTCGCCGACCTGCTCAACGGTCTCGCTGCCGTCGACGATGGTGCCGCAATTGACGTCCATGTCCTCTTCCATGTGCGCGTACAGGCGCGAGTTGGTGGCGAGCTTGAGCGAGGGCGTGGGCTTGCAGCCGAACACCGACCCGCGTCCGGTGGTAAAGCACACGATGTTCGCGCCGCCTGCCACGTGCCCGGTCACCGACACCGGGTCGTAGCCGGGGGTGTCCATGAAAACGAAGCCCCTCGCGCTGACCTTCTCGGCGAACTCGTAGACGTCGACCAGGTTCATCGTGCCGCCCTTGGCGGCCGCGCCGAGCGACTTTTCCAGGATCGTCGTCAGGCCGCCCGCTTTGTTGCCGGGCGAGGGGTTGTTGTTCATCTCCATCTTGTTGCGTGCGGTGTAGTCCTCCCACCAGCGGATCCGCGCCAGCAGCTTTTCGCCGACTTCGCGCGTCATCGCGCGGCGCGTGAGCAGGTGCTCGGCACCGTAGATCTCCGGCGTTTCGGAGAGGATCGCGGTGCCGCCGTGGCGCACCAGCAAGTCGGCGGCCGCACCGAGGGCCGGATTTGCGCTGATCCCCGAGTAGCCGTCGGAGCCGCCGCATTCCAGGCCCAGGATCAAGTGGCTCGCCGGCACCGGCTCGCGCTTCACCTTGTTCGCTTCGGGCAGTAGCGCCTTGATGCGCGCAACGCCGTCCCTCACCGCCTTGGTGGTGCCACCTTTATCCTGGATGGTGAAGGCTTGCAGCTTGTCGGAGGTCTTGAGCTTCGTGCTGTTGAGCCAGAGGTTGATCTGGTTGGCCTCGCAGCCCAGCCCGATATTGAGCACGGCGTAGAAGTTCGGGTGCTGCGCGTAACCGGCGAGGGTGCGCTGCAACAGCGTCATGCCTTCGCCCACGGTCGCCATGCCGCAACCGGTCTTGTGCGTCAGCGCGACCACGCCGTCGACGTTGGGATACTCGTGCAGGTTGTTGCGGAAGTGGTCGGCGACCATGCGCGCCACGGTTGCCGAGCAATTCACGCTGGTGAGGATGCCGATGAAGTTGCGTGTCGCCACGCGCCCGTCGGCGCGCACGATGCCCTGGAAAGTTGCCTGTGGCGTTATGTAGTCGGTATCTTTCCTGTCCGAGCAAAAAGAATAGTCTCTTTCAAAGTCGCCCATCGCGAGGTTGTGCACGTGCACGTGCTCGCCGGCATGGATCGCGCGGGTGGCGAAGCCGATGACCTGGTCGTAGCGCCTCACCGGCGCGCCCTGCGCCAGCTCGCGCGCCGCGACCTTGTGCCCGGCCGGAATCGCGTCCGCCGCGCGCACGTTCTCCTTCGCCAGCAGCGTGCCGCCGGGGATCTCGAGCCGGGCGATCACCACGTCGTCGTTCGGATGCAGTCGTATGGTCAGCTCGGCGGCCTGCAGCATGATTCGCCCCTCAGTGGTTGTCGCGCGGCACCAGCGGGCCGCTCTTGCCGACCAGGAAATCGAGGTCGGCGCCGTCGCTCGCCTGCAGCACGTGGTCGTGGTAGAGCTTCCAGTAGCCGCGCTCGAGCGGCGGTTTCGGCGCCTTCCAGCGTTTTTTTCTGCTTCTCAGAGTCGCTGGCGAGACGAGAAGCTGGAGCCGGCGCTTGGCGACGTCGAGCTCGATCATGTCGCCGTTCTCGACCAGCGCCAGCGCGCCGCCGGCCGCCGCCTCGGGCACTATGTGCAGCACCACGCTGCCGTAGGACGTGCCGCTCATGCGCGCGTCCGATATCCGCACCATGTCGGTGACCCCTTTTTTCAGCAGCTTGGGCGGCAGCGGCATGTTGCCGACCTCGGCCATGCCCGGGTAGCCCTTGGGGCCGCAGTTCTTCAGTACCATGACGCTGCGCGCGTCGATCTCGAGCTTCGGGTCGTCGATGCGGCGGTGGAAGTCCTCGATGTTCTCGAACACGACCGCGCGGCCGCGGTGCTTCATCAGCCTGGGTGTCGCCGCCGAGGGCTTGATGACCGCGCCGCCCGGGCACAGGTTGCCGCGCAGCACCGCGATGCCGGTGTTCTTCTTGAACGGTTTCTTGAAGGTATGGATCACGTCGCGGTTCCAGCACGGCGCGTCCTTGTTGTTGGCCCAGATCGTTTCGCCGTTCACCGTCAGCGCGTTCTTGTGCAGCATGCCCGCCTCGCCCAGCTCGCGGATCACCGCGGGCAGGCCGCCGGCGTAGAAGAAGTCCTCCATCAGGTATTTGCCCGAGGGCATGAGGTTCAGCAGCGTGTGAACCCCGCGACCGCAGCGGTCCCAGTCCTCGATCCGCAGGTCGACGCCGATGCGGCGCGCGATCGCGATCAGGTGGATCACCGCGTTGGTCGAGCCGCCGATCGCGGCGTTGACCCGGATCGCGTTCTCGAACGCCTGCTTGGTCAGGATCTTCGACAGCGTCAGCTTTTCCTTCACCATCTGCACGATGCGCCGTCCCGCGGCGCGCGCAAGCACGTTCCTGCGGGCGTCGACGGCCGGAATCGCCGCGTTGCCGGGCATGCCCACGCCCAGCGCCTCGACCATCGAGGCCATCGTCGACGCCGTTCCCATGGTCATGCAGTGCCCGTGCGAGCGGTGCATGCACGATTCGGCCTCGTGGAACTCCTCCAGCGTGATCTTGCCGGCGCGCAGGTCCTCGGACATCGACCAGACGTTGGTGCCCGAGCCGATGTCGGTGCCGCGGTACTTGCCCGACAGCATCGGGCCGCCCGACACCGCGATCGCGGGCAGATCGACGCTCGCCGCGCCCATCAGCAGCGAGGGGGTGGTCTTGTCGCAGCCGACCAGCAGCACGGTGCCGTCGAGCGGATTGCCGCGGATCGACTCCTCGACGTCCATGCTGGCGAGATTGCGGTAGAGCATCGCCGTCGGCCTGAGCAGCGTTTCGCCCAGCGACATGACCGGAAATTCGAGCGGAAAGCCTCCCGCCTCGAGCACGCCCGCCTTGACGTGCTCGGCGATGACGCGGAAATGGGTGTTGCAGGGCGTGAGCTCGGACCAGGTGTTGCAGATGCCGATCACCGGCCGGCCGTCGAACTGGTCCTGCGGCACGCCGCGGTTCTTCACCCAGCTGCGGTAGATGAAGCCGTAGATGTCCTCGCGCCCGAACCACTGGATGCTGCGCTGCGTCGGATTCTTCTTTGCCATGTCAGTAGGTAGCCCTTCCGCCCGAGATGTCGAACACCGCGCCGGTCGAGAACGAGCAGTCCTCGGAGGCCAGCCAGCAGGCCAGCGCGGCGACCTCGTCAACCTGCACGAACCGTCCCATCGGGATCTTGGACAGCATGTAGTTGATGTGCTGCTCGGTCATCTGGTCGAAGATCGCGGTCTTCGCCGCCGCCGGGGTGATGCAGTTCACCAGCACACCGGCCTGCGCCAGCTCCTTGCCGAGCGACTTGGTGAGCGAGATCACGCCGGCCTTGGAAGCGCTGTAGGCCGCCGCGTTCGGGTTGCCTTCCTTGCCCGCGATCGAGGCGATGTTGACGATGCGGCCGTACTTGGCCTTGGCCATGTGCGGCGCGACCGCGCGGCAGGTGAGAAACTGGCTGGTGAGGTTGACCGCGAGCACCTTGTTCCATTCCTCGACCGGATAGTCCGCCGTCGGTGTGTTCAGTCCGGCGATGCCGGCATTGTTTATCAGCACGTCGATCTTGCCGAAAGTCTCGAGCGCGCTCTTCACCGATTTCTCGATTGCCGCGGCGTCGGTCACGTCTATCGCATCGCCGCTCGCTTCGCGCCCTAGCGCCGCGAGCGCGCCCGCCAGCAGCTTGTCGTCGCGGTCCCAGATGCGGACCTTTGCACCGGATGCAAGCAGGCGCTTGGCGATGGCAAGGCCAATGCCCTGCGCGGCGCCGGTGACGACCGCGGTTCGGCCTGCGAAATCGAGCTGGTTCATCTTCCTCCCCGGAGTGAACGGATTCGAAAGTGTACCGCGTCGACCGGCGCCGAACCGCTATAATCGATTCCCGCTTGTGGGAGGACAGAAATGTCAGGAAGGCTCGCCGGCAAGACCGCGTTCATCACTGCTGCGGGGCAAGGCATCGGCCGCGCCGCCGCTGTCGCCTTCGCGCGTGAAGGCGCCAAGGTTTGGGCCACGGACGTCAATCCGAAAACGCTCTCTGAAATCGAAGGCAAGGACGGCATCCGTACCGCGGTGCTCGACGCGACCGACGAGGCTGCGATCGCCAGGCTGGCGAAGGAAGTCGGGCAGATTGACGTGCTGTTCAACTGCGCAGGGTTTGTTCACCACGGCACGATCCTCGACTGCGCGCCCAAGGACTGGGACTTCAGCTTCAACCTCAACGTGAGGTCGATGTACCTGGTTACGCGCGCCTTCCTGCCGGGGATGCTGAAAAAGGGCGGTGGCTCGATCATCAACATTTCGTCCATCGCATCCTCGATCAAGGGCCTGCCGAACCGCTTCGTTTACGGCGCCACCAAGGCCGCCGTGATCGGCCTCACGAAGGCGATCGCGGCGGACTACGTGAAGCAGGGCATCCGCTGCAATGCGATCTGCCCGGGCACCGTCGACACGCCGTCGCTGCACGATCGCATCGCCGCCCTTCCCGACCCGGTCAAGGCGAGGGCCGATTTCATCGCGCGCCAGCCGATGGGCCGGCTCGGGACGGTCGACGACATGACGGGGATTTTGGTTTTTCTTGCTTCCGACGAGTCGCTGTTCGCGACCGGAAACGCCTATTCAATTGACGGGGGAATGACAATATGAAGCTGTGCCGCTATGGCAAGTCCGGATTCGAGAAGCCGGGCGTGATCGACGCCGAAGGAAGGCTGCGAGATCTGTCGAAAGTGGTGGCGAACATCGGCCCCAACGAACTGTCCCCGCGCGGGCTCAAGATGCTGTCCAAGGTGAAGCCAGAGACCCTGTCGATCGTGAACGGCAACCAGCGCCTCGGCGTGCCCTACGTCGGCATCGGCAAGTTCGTCGCGATCGGCCTCAACTACACCGACCACGCCAAGGAAGCCGGGATGCCGATTCCAAGCGAGCCGGTGGTGTTCATGAAGGCGACCACCTGCATCAGCGGGCCCAACGACGACATCATCCAGCCCAAGGGCTCGACCAAGCTCGACTGGGAGGCGGAGCTGGGCATCGTGATCGGCAGCAAGGCGCAGTACGTATCGGAGGAGAAGGCACTCGAGCACGTCGCCGGCTATTGCGTGGTGAACGACGTCTCCGAGCGCGCGTTCCAGCTCCAGTCGTCGCAATGGGACAAGGGCAAGGGCTGCGACAGCTTCGGCCCGATCGGCCCCTGGCTGGTTACCAGCGACGAGATCACCGATCCACAGGTGCTCGACATGTGGCTCGACGTCAACGGCAAGCGCATGCAGACGGGCAACACGCGCACCATGATCTTCGGCGCGGCGACGATCGTGTCCTACCTCAGCCAGTACATGACCCTGCTGCCCGGCGACATCATCACCACCGGCACGCCGCCGGGCGTCGGCATGGGCATGAAGCCGGAGCCGGTGTTCCTCAAGCCGGGCGACGTGGTCACGCTCGGCATCAAGGGCCTGGGCGAGCAGCGCCAGAAGGTGGTCGCCTACGGCGGCTGAGATGCAGCAGCTGCGCATCAACGGCGACCGCTTGTGGCAGTCGTTGATGGAGCTCGCGCGCATCGGCGCGACGCCCAAGGGCGGCGTCAGGCGCCTCACGCTTAGCGAGACCGACCGCGAGGCGCGCGACCTGTTCGCGCGCTGGGCGCGCGAGGCCGGGCTGGAAGTCGAGGTGGACGCCATCGGCAACATGTTCGCGCGCCGCACGGGCAGCGACCCCTCGCTGCCGCCGGTGGCGATGGGCAGCCACTTGGACAGCCAGCCCTCGGGCGGTAAATTCGACGGCGCCTACGGCGTGATGGCGGGTCTCGAGGTGCTGCGCACGCTCAATGAGGCCGGCACCGAGACCCGCGCCCCGCTCGAAGTGGTGTCCTGGACCAACGAGGAGGGCTCGCGCTTCACGCCGGTGATGATGGGCTCTGGCGTGTTCGCCGGCGCGTTCCCGCTGGCACACGTGCTGGAGCAAAAGGACGTGGACGGCACGAGCGTGGGCGATGCGTTGCAGGCGATCGGCTATGCCGGCCGCGCTTCCGAGCACCGGCTGGGCGCGTACCTCGAGGCGCATATCGAGCAGGGCCCGATGCTGGAGGATACGAAGACCACGATCGGCGTGGTGCAAGGCGCGCTCGGACAGCGCTGGTTCGATGCGGTGATCAGCGGCCAGGACGCCCACGCCGGCCCGACGCCGATGGAGCTGAGGAAAGATGCCCTGATCGCCGCCAGCCGGCTGGTGCTGGAGGTGAACCGGATCGCGCTCGCGTTCCCGGATTACGCCCGCGGCACGGTCGGCTCGATGCAGGTCAAGCCCAATTCGCGCAACGTGGTGCCGGGCGAGGTGCGCATGTCGGTGGAGTTCCGCAACCAGAAGGACGAGACGCTGTCGGCAATGGTCGCCGCGCTGCGCGAGAGCCTCAAGGCGATCGAGACCGAATGCCGCGTCGCGATCGATCTGGCCGAAGTCACCTACTTTCCGCCCTGTCATTTCGACGCCGCGATGGTGGGTGCGGTGCGCGACGCGGCGGGCGCGCTCGGCTACACGCAGCGCGACATCGTCTCGGGCGCCGGCCACGACGCGGTGTACGTGGCGCGCGTGGCACCTACCGCGATGATCTTCGTACCCTGCGAGGGCGGCATCAGCCACAACGAAATCGAGAACGCCACGCCCCAGGACCTCGCCGCCGGGTGTAACGTATTGCTGCACGCCGCCCTGACGCGCGCGGCCTAGCCCCTTGATGGAGACACGATCATGAACGAACGCGCACGCTCCGAAGCCGTCGCCCACACACTCGAGAATTCGGCCTTCTTCATGCCGTTCTCGACCAACCGCCAGTTCAAGAAGGCGCCGCGCCTGTTCTCGCGCGCCGAGGGCATTCACTACTACACCCCCGAGGGCCGGCAGATCATCGACGGCACCTCCGGACTGTGGTGCGTGAACGCCGGGCACTGCCGCACCAAGATCGTCGAAGCGGTGCAGAAGCAGGTGGCGACGATGGACTTTTCGCCGCCGTTCCAGATGGGGCATCCGGCGGCGTTCGAGTTTGCCGATCGGATTGCGAAGCTGGCACCCCAAGGCATCAGCCGGGTGTTCTTCACCAACTCGGGCTCTGAGTCGGTCGACACCGCGCTCAAGCTTGCGCTGGCCTACCATCGCATGCGCGGCGAGGGCCACCGCATGCGCCTGATCGGGCGCGAGCGCGGCTACCACGGGGTCAATTTCGGCGGCACCGCGGTCGGCGGCATCTCCGGCAACCGCAAGATCTTCGGCGCGCTGGTGGCGGGCGTCGACCACATGCGCCATACGCACGACCTGGCGAAGAACGCCTTCTCGCGCGGGCAGCCCAAGCACGGCGCCGAGCTCGCGGACGACCTCGAGCGCCTCGCCCAGCTGCACGACCCCTCGACCATCGCCGCCGTGATCGTCGAGCCGGTGGCCTGCTCGACCGGGGTGCTGGTGCCGCCGGTCGGGTATTTGCAGCGCCTGCGCGAAATCTGCGACAAGCACGGCATCCTGCTCATTTTCGACGAAGTGATTACCGCCTGGGGGCGGCTGGGCAAGCCCTTCGGCTCGCAGTATTTCGGCGTCACGCCCGACCTGATCACCACCGCGAAGGGCATCACCAACGCCACCGTTCCGATGGGCGCGGTGCTGATGAAGGAGGAAATCTACCAGGCCTTCATGGGCGGGCCGGAAGGTGCGATCGAGATGCCGCACGGCTACACCTACTCCGCGCATCCGCTTGCCTGCGCCGCGGGGCTGGCGACGCTCGATGTCTACCAGGAAGAAGGCCTGCTAACCCGTGCCGGCGAGCTCGCCGGCTACTGGGAGGAGC
>DATFMS010000051.1:0-2381 GCA_035266805.1 Burkholderiales bacterium
GCATCGCGGGCAACCGCAAGATTTTCGGCGCCCTGGTTGCGGGCGTGGACCACATGCGCCATACCCACGATCTGGCGCAGAACGCCTTTTCGCGCGGGCAACCCAAGCACGGCGCCGAGCTCGCCGACGACCTCGAACGGCTTTGCCAGCTGCACGACCCCTCGACCGTCGCCGCCGTGATCGTCGAGCCGGTGGCCTGCTCGACGGGCGTCTTGGTGCCGCCGGTGGGGTACCTGGAGCGCCTGCGCGAGATCTGCGACAAGCACGGCATCCTGCTCATTTTCGACGAGGTGATCACCGCCTGGGGGCGCCTGGGCAAGCCCTTCGGCTCGCAGTATTTCGGCGTGACGCCCGACCTGATCACGACCGCCAAGGGCATCACCAACGCCACGGTGCCGATGGGCGCGGTGCTGATGAAGGAGGAGATCTACCAGGCCTTCATGGGCGGGCCGGAAGGTGCGATCGAGATGCCGCACGGCTACACCTACTCCGCGCACCCGCTCGCCTGCGCCGCGGGCCTGGCGACGCTCGACGTCTACCAGGAAGAAGGCCTGCTCACCCGCGCCGCCGAGCTCGCGGGCTATTGGGAGGAGCAGGCGCACGCGCTGAAGGACCTGCCCAACGTGATCGACATCCGCAACATCGGCCTGATCGCGGCGATCGAGCTCGCCCCGCGCCCCGGCGCGCCCG
This sequence comes from Burkholderiales bacterium, assembly GCA_035266805.1. Lineage (GTDB taxonomy): Bacteria > Pseudomonadota > Gammaproteobacteria > Burkholderiales > SG8-39 > DAHVFK01. The sequence goes on from DATFMS010000051.1 coordinate 691, forward strand.
GTACGCGCGGCTTCGACGCCCACCTGAAGGCCTTCGAGAAGGGCGCCTACATCCGCTACACCGGCGACATCATCGCGCTCGCGCCGCCGCTCATCATCAAGAAGGCGGAGATCGACCAGCTGTTTGCGATCGTGCGCGGCGTGCTGGCGTCGCTCGCCTGAAGCGGCACAATTTCGGGCGGCGGCGCTACTTCGCTGCGGCGCGCACCACGCCGAGCCGGCGCCCGCGCGCCGGCTGCTTCAGGCGCGGCGGCGCGACCAGGTCGCGCACGTAGTTCGGCAGCGCGAACACGCCTTCGTGGGTCTCGCCGTTGTAGTAACGCAAGTCCTGCAGCTTGCGCTGCTCGATGCGGCGGTCGATCTCGTCCGCGGTGAAGGCCTTGGGGTCGAGCTTGTCCGAGCACACCGCCATGGCCCATAACGAGCCGTAGAGCGGGATGTACATGGTGTAGGGGCGCACGATGCGGAACACGCCGTTCAGGCGCTGCGCCAGCTCGGCGACCCGATCCGGGCGCGCCACCGGCGAGCCGATGTGCAGCACCAGCGCGCCGCCGGGGGCGAGCGTGTGGCGCAGCTGCTGGAAGAACTCGGTCGAGTACAGCGCTTCGGCCGGTCCCATCGGGTCGTTCAGGTCGAGCGCGATGAGGTCGAACTTTTCGCTGGTCTCGCGCACGAAGCGCATGCCGTCCTCGATCAGCAGCCGCAGCTTCGGGTTGTCGAAGACGCCGTTGTGCACCGCGCCGAAGTGCTCCTTGGCGACGCGGATCACGTCCTCGTCGATCTCGACCATCGTGACCTGCTCGACAGAGGGGTGCTTGAGCGCCTCCTCCGAGGAGCCGCCGTCGCCGCCGCCGATCACCAGAACCTTTTTCGGCGCGTTATGGGCCGCCAGCGCGGGGTGAATCAGGTTCTCGTGGTAGACGAATTCCTCCTTTTCGGAGGTCATGTTGAACCCGTCGAGGCGGAACAGCTTGCCGTACTGGGCGGTGTCGAAGATCGCCATCTTCTGGAACCGGGTCTGCCACTCGCCGATGCGGCGCCGGGCCTTGATGTAGAAGCCGGTGCCATCGTTCAGCGGCTCGATCAGCAGGTGCTCGCCGCGCTCGATCTCGTGCCGAGCGGCGTCGGTCGGCTGGAAATGGTCGATGATCGCCTCGAACACCTGGCGCGCCTTGGCGGAATTGTCGGCGCTGTAGTTGCACACGTAGACGTCGAGCGTCAGGCCGCCGGTCTCGGGCCAGGTGTGGATCGCAAGGTGCGATTCGGCCAGCACCACGGCGCCGGTGAAGCCGGAACCGTCGAACTGGTGAAAGCTCACGTCCATGATCGCGAGCCCCGAGTCGTTGATCAACTCGATGCACTTTTCGCGGAAGCGCTCGCCGTCGAGCAGGAGCTGCGGATCGCAGCGGCAGCCGGTGAGGTCACCGATGAGATGCAGACCGTTCATTTTCGTTCTCCCCGAAAAACGCGAAGGCGCAACCCAGCGCTCTCACCAGGCTGCGCCCTTCCGTCGCGCCTTGCGGCGCAAAAACGAAAAGCGTGTGTCGTGTTCAATTCGTGCAGTACCCCTCTTGGGCCGCCCCGGCAGCCGAATCCGTCGGCTGCGCGAAGCTAGGCGCCCGTTCAAATTTCGCCCCTGATCTCGGCCGCAAAGGCGTCGATCAGGCTGCGAGCGATCGAGATTTTACTTGG
>DATFMS010000052.1:0-4551 GCA_035266805.1 Burkholderiales bacterium
CTGCAGGGCTGGGCCGACAAGGCCGAGAAAGCGACCGGCGGCCGGGTCAGGTTCCAGATGCTGCCCAAGGCGCCGGTGGCGCCTCCGGGGACCTTCGACGCGGTGCGCGACGACCTGGTCGACCTGTCCTACGTCACTGCGAGCTACACCCCGGCGCGCTTCCTGCTGACCAAGCTGGGCGAGCTGCCCGGCGGCGGCGCCACCGCGACCATCAACTCGGTGGCCTATTCGCGCGTGCACTACAAGTACTTCGCCCCGGCGAACGAATACAAGGGCGTGCACCTGCTCGGCGTGTTCACCCACGGCCCGGGTCAGATCTTCAACAGCAAGCACGAGGTCGCCAGCCTGGCCGACCTGAAGGGCCTCAAGATCCGCACCGGCGGCGGGATCGCGGCCGACATGGGCAAGGCGATGGGCGCAACGCTGATGTTCAAGCCGGCGCCGCTCGCCTACACGCTGCTCAAGGAAGGCGTCGCCGACGGCGTGTTCTTCCCGCTCGAGTCGCCGGCGTCGTTCCACCTCGAGAAGCTGATCCACTACGCCACCCTGTTCCACGGCGGCTTCTACAGCTCGACTTTCGGCTTCTTCATGAACCCGGGCAAGTGGGACGCACTGCCGCAAAAGGACAAGGACGCGCTGAACAAGATCTCGGGCGAGTACGTGGCGCGCTTCGCCGGCCACATGTGGGACGCGGCGGACAAGGTCGGCCTCGAGGCGATCCAGAAGGCGAACGTCAAGATCACGCACGCCAGCCCGGCGTTCGAAGCCGAGGTCAAGGCGCTGGCGAAGTCGGTGATCGAGGACTGGTACAAGGCAGCCGCCAGGCGCAACGTCGACGGGCCCAAAGCCTTCGCCATGTACCACGCCGAGATCGACAAGCTCGAAGCGCGAATGAAGAAATAGGCATGGCGCGGTTCGCGCGCCTGGTCGAGGCCGCGCTCGGCGTCATCGCGGCGGCGCTGCTGTTCGCGATGATGCTGCTCACCTTCGTCGACGTGGTCGGGCGCTATCTGTTCAACCAGTCGGTGGTCGGCGCCTTCGAGATCACCGAGATCATGATGGCGCTGCTCATCTTCGCCGGGCTGCCGCTGGTGGTCCGGCGCGAGGAGCACGTGACGGTCGACCTGGTCGAGCGCTTGTTCGCGCCGCGGCTGCGGCGCGCGTACCGGATCGCGATCGAGCTCGCCTCGGGCGCGCTGATGCTCGGCCTCGCGCACCTGATGTGGCGCAAGGCCGGGCGCGCCGCCGACTACGGCGACACGACCACGGTGCTGCTGATCAAGTACGCGCCCTTCATCTACGCCATCGTCGCCTTCCTGGTGATGGCGGGGATCATCCACTTCTACAACTCGTTCGCCCGACAAGCGCCCCGTGAGTGAAGCGCTGCTCGCCTTCGCGGCGATGCTCGCGCTGACCTTCCTGCGCGTGCCGATCGCGTTCGCCATGGGCCTGGTCGGCATCGGCGGCACCGCGCTGATGAAGGGCTGGGCGCCGGCGATGGCGATGGCCACCCAGGTGACCTACGAGACCGGCTTCAACTACCTGTTCTCGGTGGTGCCGCTGTTCATCCTGATGGGCACCTTCGTCTCGCGCGCCGGAATGGCCGAGGAGCTGTACGCGACCTGCTACGCCTTCATCGGCCACCTGCGCGGCGGGCTGGCAATGGCGACCATCGCCGCCTGCGGCGGCTTCGGCGCGATCTGCGGCTCGAGCCTCGCCACCGCCGCCACCATGTCGCAGGTGGCGATGCCGCAGATGCGCAAGTTCGGCTATTCGAACGCGCTCGGCACCGGCTGCATCGCGGCCGGCGGCACGCTCGGCATCCTGATTCCGCCTTCGACGGTGCTGGTGCTGTACGGCATCATCACCAGCACCAACATCGGCAAGCTGTTCGCCGCCGGGGTGCTGCCCGGGCTGCTCGGCATCTTTCTCTATGCCATGGCGGTGCAATGGACCACCTGGCGTGACCCCAAGGCCGGCCCGCCGGGCGAACGCCTGAGCTGGAAGGCGCGCTTCGCCACCTTGCGCGGCGTCGGCGCCTTCCTCGCGCTCGGCGCGGTGCTCACCGTGCTCGCCAGGCTGGGCGTGATGCAGGCCGACGACGCCATGGTGCTGGGCGCGTTCGGCACCATGGCGCTGGCGTTCGTGTATCGCGGCGTGATCGGCGTCATCGCGCTGTTTACGCTGGTAATGGGCGGCATCTACGGCGGCGTGTTCACCCCCATCGAAGCCGCCGGGGTGGGCGCGACCGGGGCCTTTGCCTTCACGCTGGCGCGGCGCAAGCTGGGCCTCAAGTCGCTGCTCGGCGTTCTGAGCGAAGCGGCGCGCACCACCTCGATGCTGTTCGTGATCCTGATCGGGGCGATGATGTTCGCCAACTACATCAACTACACCAGCATGCCGGGCGACCTGCGCGACTTCGTCAACCGGTTCGAGATCCAGCCGCTGGTGGTGATCGCGGCGATGTGCCTGATCTACGTCGTGCTCGGCTGCGTGCTGGAGAGCATCTCGATGATTCTGCTCACCGTGCCGGTGTTCTACCCCCTGGTGCAGCACCTCGGCTTCGACCTGGTGTGGTTCGGCGTGATCGTCGTGGTGGTGACCGAGATCAGCCTGATCACGCCGCCGATCGGGATGAACGTGTTCGTGCTGAGGACGCTCCTGCCCGAGGTGCCCACCACGACCGTGTTCCGCGGCGTGCTGCCGTTCATCGTGGCGGACTTCTTCCGCCTCTCGCTGCTGGTCGCCTTCCCGGTGATCTCGCTGCTGCTGCCCCGTTACATGGGCTAGTCGGCCGCGCCCTCCACCACATACTGCTGGGAGCGCCAGCGCAGCATTCCGCCAGCGAGGTTCGCGACCTTGTCGTAGCCCGCCTTGCGCAGCATCACGCTGGCCTGTGCCGAGCGCGTGCCAGATCGGCACACCGTGACCACGGGCCGGTCCTTTGCGAGCTTATCGACGTGCTCGGCGAGCCGCCCCAGAGGGATCAGCCGGGCGCCGGGGACGTGGCCGAGCACGCCCGCGAACTCGTCCGGCTCGCGCACGTCGACGATCTGCACGTCGCGCAGGTGCTCCTCGAGCCACTGCGGTGGCAGCTCCCATATTCCGGCGATGGTGTAAGTGAGCGGCGCCCAACGCGGCTCCTGGCCGAGCCCCGTATCGTCCTGCGGGCGGCCGCATTGCAGGTTGCCGGGAACCGCGACCGCCATCTGCTTCGGGTGCGCGAGCCCGAGGTTCTCCATGTAGCCGGCGAAGTCGCTTTCTCCGGCGTCGCCGCCGAGGCGCGGATTGAAGCGCCTCTCCTCGCCGACGCTGGACGCGGTCAAGCCGCGGTAGTCGTGCGCCGGGTAGACCAGGCAATCCGCGGGCAGGGAGAACAGCTGCTCGTGCACCGATCGGTACAAGGTGCTCGCGCTGCCCTGCTGGAAGTCGGTGCGCCCGCAGCCACGGATCAGCAAGGCGTCGCCAGTGAACGCCATCGAGCGGTCGTCGAGCACGTAGCTCACGCAGCCGTTCGTGTGGCCGGGCGTCGCGCGCACTTGCACGTGGCGCCTGCCGAAGTCGATCCGCTCGCCCGGCTCGAGATAGCGGTCTGCGCCCTGCGCGCCGCTCGCCCTGGCGACGGCGATGCGGCTGCCGAGTCGACGCCGCAGCAGCCACGCGCCGGTGACGTGGTCGGCGTGCAAATGGGTCTCGAGGGTCCAGCCGAGCCTGAGCCCGAGCTCGGCGACGAGCGCCGCGTCGCGCTGCGCGTGCTCGAAGACGGGGTCGATGAGCAGTGCGTCGCGAGTGGCCGGATCGGCAAGCAGGTAGGTGTAAGTCGACGACTGCGAATCGAACAGCTGCCGGAAGATCAGCATCGCCCCTCCAGGAACCAAATTCGGGATCGGAGCCGAATGAACTGGCCGGCTCCGACCCCGATTCTAGTTAATTCGACTCTGACCCCGTTTTCTTTTTCATCGCCACGTAGTACAGCACCGGGATCACGACCAGCGTCAGCAGGGTCGAGACGAAGATGCCGAAAATGAGCGAGATCGCCAGGCCCTGGAAGATCGGGTCGTCGAGGATGAAGGTGGCGCCGATCATCGCCGCCAGGCCGGTGAGCGCGATCGGCTTGGCGCGCGCGGCCGCCGAATGCAGCACCGCGTCGCGCAGCGGCACGCCCTCGTCCAGCTTCTGGTTGACGAAGTCGACCAGCAGGATCGAGTTGCGCACGATGATGCCGGCGAGCGCGATCATGCCGATCATCGATGGCGCGGTGAACTGCTGCCCCAGAATCGCATGACCCGGCAGTATGCCGATCATGGTGAGGGGAATGGGCGCCATGATGATGAGCGGTATGCTGTAGGAGCGGAACTGCGCCACCACCAGCAGGTAGATCAGGATCAGACCTACCGCGTAAGCCATACCCATGTCTCGGAAGGTCTCGTAGGTAATCTGCCATTCGCCGTCCCACTTGAGGCTCCACTCATAGGGATTGTCGGGCTGATGGGTGTAGTACTCCTTGATGGGCGAGCCATCGATCGTCCTGTGCGACAGGGCTGAGGCAAT
>DATFMS010000053.1:0-26051 GCA_035266805.1 Burkholderiales bacterium
AACGTCGCGATCCCCGCGCTGCTGGCAGTGTCGGCGATCCACCAACACCTGGTCGGCAAGGGGCTGCGCACCTCAACCGGTCTCGTGGTCGAAACCGGTTCGGCGCGCGAAGTGCACCATTTCGCGCTGCTCGGCGGTTACGGTGCCGAAGCCGTGCATCCCTATCTGGCGTTCGAGACCCTGATCGAGCTCGCCGGCAAGGGCCGGCTGGCCCACGGAATCGACGCGGACAAGGCCTGCAAGCACTTCGTCAAAGCGGTCGGCAAGGGTTTGGCGAAGGTCATGTCCAAGATGGGCATTTCCACCTACATGTCCTACACCGGGGCGCAGATCTTCGAGGCGGTCGGGCTGTCGCGCGCCCTGGTCGACAAGTATTTCAACGGCACGACCTCGTCGGTGGAAGGAATAGGGGTGTTCGAGGTCGCCGAAGAGGCGATCCGCGTGCACCGCGCTGCGTTCGACGAGGAAGACCCCGTGCTCAGAAACGCGCTGGATGCCGGAGGCGAGTACGCCTGGCGCGTGCGCGGGGACGAGCACATGTGGACGCCGGACGCGATCGCAAAGCTGCAGCACGCGACGCGTCGCAGCTCGTACTCGACCTACAAGGAGTACGCGAGCATCATTAATGACCAATCGAAGCGCCACATGACGTTCCGTGGGCTGTTCGAGTTCCGTTTCGACCGCGCGCAGCCGGTTCCAATCGAGGAGGTCGAACCCGCCGCCGAGATCGTCAAGCGATTCTCGACCGGCGCCATGTCGCTCGGCTCGATTTCCACCGAGGCACATACCACGCTCGCAGTGGCGATGAACCGCATCGGCGGCAAGTCGAATACCGGCGAGGGCGGCGAGGATCACCGCCGCTACGCGCCGGTCAAGCCGGGCGAGACGCTTGCGTCGCGCCTCGGTAAGGGGCGGGTCGAGGCCGACATCGAGCTCAAGGAAGGCGATTCGCTCAAGTCCAAGATCAAGCAGGTTGCTTCCGGGCGTTTCGGCGTCACCGCCGAGTATCTGGCGTCGGCGGTACAGATCCAGATCAAGATGGCGCAGGGCGCCAAGCCCGGTGAGGGTGGGCAGCTGCCGGGACGCAAGGTATCCGAGTACATCGCGGAGCTGCGTTTCTCGACCCCCGGTGTCGAGCTGATCTCGCCGCCGCCGCACCACGATATCTACTCGATCGAGGACCTGGCGCAGCTGATCCACGACCTCAAGAACGCAAATCCGGCGGCCTCGATCAGCGTCAAGCTGGTTTCAGAGGTGGGGGTCGGCACGGTGGCGGCGGGCGTGGCGAAGGCCAAGTCGGACCACGTGACGATTTCCGGTCACGACGGCGGCACCGGCGCATCGCCATGGTCGTCGATCAAGCATGCCGGCACGCCGTGGGAGCTGGGACTCGCGGAAACGCAGCAGACGCTGGTCCTGAACCAGCTCCGCGGCCGCATCGCGGTTCAGGTGGACGGACAGATCAAGACCGGCCGCGACGTGGTAATTGGCGCCATCCTTGGCGCCGACGAGTTCGGCTTCGCCACCGCACCGCTGGTGGTCGAGGGCTGCATCATGATGCGCAAGTGCCACCTCAACACCTGCCCGGTCGGCGTCGCGACCCAGGATCCGGTGTTGCGCAAGAAGTTCTCGGGCAAGCCCGAACACGTGGTGAATTTCTTCTTCTACGTTGCAGAAGAAGTGCGCGAGCTGATGGCGAATCTTGGCATTCGCAAGTTCGACGACTTGATCGGCCGCACTGCGCTTATCGACATGCGCAAGGGCGTCGAGCATTGGAAGGCGAAAGGACTCGACTTCTCGAGGGTGTTCTACATGCCGAGCATGCCGCAGGACGTGGCGCGCTTCCACAGCGAGGCACAGGAGCACGGACTGGACAAGGCGCTGGACAACCGGCTGATCGAGCTGGCGCGTCCCGCCATCGAGCGCGGCGAGAAGGTCTCGATCGACATGCCGATCCGCAACATCAACCGCACGGTCGGCACGATGCTGTCGTCGGAGATTGCGCGGCGCTACGGCCACGACGGCCTGCCGGACGACACCATCCATGTCCGGCTGGCAGGATCGGCGGGTCAGAGCTTCGGCGCCTTTCTGTCCAAGGGCGTGACGCTGGACCTGATCGGCGACACCAACGACTACTGCGGCAAGGGGCTGTCGGGCGGGCGCATCAGCGTGCAGCCGTCGCCGAAGTTCAGGGGCGAACCGGCGGAAAACATCATTACCGGCAACGTCGTGCTCTACGGCGCCATCGCGGGGGAGGCCTACTTCCGCGGCGTCGGCGGCGAGCGCTTCGCGGTGCGCAACTCCGGCGCGAACGCCGTGGTGCAAGGGGTCGGCGACCATGGTTGCGAGTACATGACCGGCGGCACGGTCGTGGTGCTGGGCGCAACCGGGCGCAACTTCGCTGCCGGCATGTCGGGCGGCATCGCATACGTGCTGGATGCCAACGGCGACTTCGTGAATCACTGCAACCCGGCGATGGTGGACCTCGAGCCGGTGCTGTCGGAATCCGAGCAACAGGCCAAGCTGAGCGCAGACCTGTGGCATCTGGGCGAAGCGGACGAGGTGATCCTTAAGCGGCTGCTCGAGAAGCACGTGCGCTACACCGGCAGCAGCAAGGCTCAGGAGGTGCTGGACGCCTGGGCGTCGTATCGGCCGCGATTCGTGAAGGTTTTCCCGCGCGAGTATCGGCGCGCGCTGGGCGAGCGTGCGGCTGCTCACAAGAAGGCGGCAGCCTAAATGGGCAAGGTCACCGGATTTCTCGAGTATCAGCGCCTGCAGGAAGCAAGCGAGGACAAGGAGTCGCGCAAGAAGCACTATCGCGAATTCATCCTGCGCCTGAGCGACGACGAGGCGAAGATCCAGGGCGCGCGCTGCATGGACTGCGGAATCCCGTTCTGCATATCCGGCTGCCCGGTCAACAACATCATTCCAGACTGGAACGACCTGGTTTATCGCCAGGACTGGAAGACGGCGATCGAAACGCTTCACTCGACCAACAACTTTCCCGAGTTCACCGGTCGGGTCTGTCCGGCCCCGTGCGAGGAGGCCTGCACCCTGCGCATCAATAGCGACCCGGTCGGTATCAAGTCGATCGAGCACGCGATCGTCGACAAGGCCTGGGAAGAAGGCTGGGTCGCGCCGCGGCCGCCGTCGCACAAGACCGGCAAGAAAGTCGCCGTCGTCGGCTCGGGACCCGCGGGCCTTGCCTGTGCCCAGCAGCTGGCGCGCGTCGGCCACGACGTGGTCGTATTCGAGAAGAACGACCGCATCGGCGGGCTGCTGCGCTACGGCATTCCGGATTTCAAGATGGAAAAGTGGCTGATCGACCGCAGGCTCGAGCAGATGGAAGCCGAGGGGGTCGAGTTCCGTGTCAACCACGTGATCGGCCAGGCGCCGGTCGGGGCGGGCAACAAGCAGGCGAAGCCCGTCAATCCGAAGAAGCTGCTGGCGGATTTCGACGCGGTGGTGCTGGCGGGTGGCGCCGAGCAGCCGCGCGACTTGCCGGTCCCGGGGCGCGAGCTCGACGGCATCCACTTCGCGATGGACTTTCTGCCGCTGCAGAACCGGCGAGTGGCCGGGGACAAGAACGTTGAAGACCTGTGGGCGCGCGGCAAGCACGTGGTCGTGATCGGCGGCGGCGATACGGGGTCCGACTGCGTCGGCACCTCCAACCGCCACGGCGCGGCGTCGGTGACCCAGTTCGAGCTGCTGCCGATGCCCCCCGACCCTGAGCGCAACCCGGTCTGGCCCTACTGGCCGCAACGGCTGCGGACTTCCTCGTCGCACGAGGAAGGCGCTGAGCGCGACTGGTCGATTGCGACCAAGGAATTCATCGGCGAGAACGGCAACGTCAAGGCCCTCAAAGCGGTACGCCTGGAGTGGAAGGACGGCAAGATGAGCGAGTTGCCCGGCAGCGAATTCGTCCTGCCGGCGGACCTGGTGTTGCTGGCGATGGGCTTCGTCTCGCCGGTGCAGGCGGTGCTGGAAGCCTTCGGCGTCGAGAAGGATCCGCGCGGTAACGCCAAAGCGAGCACCGATGGCGAGACCTGCTATCTGACCAGCGTGCCGAAGGTGTTCGCCGCCGGGGACATGCGCCGCGGCCAGTCGCTGGTGGTGTGGGCGATCCGCGAAGGGCGCCAGTGCGCCCGCGCGGTAGACGAATTCCTGATGGGCTTTTCCGAGCTGCCGCGATGACGCCCTGCGCCTTCGTGCTCCGACGCGAGCAAAGGCGAGGCGCGGTGTTCGGGGGCAAGTAGCCGCTTTCATGCCGCTATCCGTGATTGTGCTCGCCGCAGGCCAGGGCAAGCGTATGCATTCCTCCCTGCCCAAGGTGCTGCACCGCCTGGCGGGGCGCCCGCTGCTCGCGCACGTACTGCAGGCGGCGCGGGCGCTCGATCCGGCGCGGACCGTGGTGGTTCACGGCCACGGTGGCGCCGACGTCAGGGCGGCGTTCTCAGACCTCGGCGTGACCTGGGTGGAACAGGCCGCGCAGCAGGGCACTGGGCACGCGGTCGCGCAGGCGCTGCCCCAGGTGCCGGCGGACGACGATGCGCTGGTTCTTTACGGCGACGTTCCCTTGATCGAGGTCGAGACGCTCAAGCAGCTGGCGCAGGCGGCGCGCGGCGGGCTCGCCATCCTGACCGCGGATGCGCCCGACCCCAGCGGCTACGGTCGCGTGGTGCGCGACGCGCAGGGACGCGTACTGCGCGTGGCCGAGCAGCGCGACGCAAGCGCGGCCGAGCTCGCCCTGCGAGAGGTGAACGCCGGATTCCTGTGCGCGCCGGCGAAGCGCCTCGCCGCCTGGCTGGCGGCCGTGTGCAACGACAATGCGCAGCGGGAGTACTACCTCACCGACGTGGTGGCGCTCGCGGTTTCCGACGGCGTCGCGGTGGCGGCGGTCAAGGCGCGCGACTGGGCCGAGGTCGCCGGGGTGAATTCCAAACGCGAGCTCGCCGCGCTCGAGCGCGAGCTGCAGCGCCGCGAGGCCGGGCGCCTGCTCGACGCTGGCGCGACGCTCGCCGATCCGGCACGCTTGGACGTGCGCGGCAGCCTCGAGTGCGGGCAGGACGTCACGGTCGACGTCAATTGCGTGTTCGAGGGCGAGGTGCGGCTGGGTGACCGGGTCCGCATCGGACCCAATTGCGTGCTGCGCAATGTGACCCTGGCCGCCGACACCGAAGTACTTGCCTTTTCTCTCCTCGACGATGCCGAGGTGGGCGCGCGCTGCCGAATCGGGCCCTATGCGCGGCTGCGCCCGGGCGCGAACCTCGGCGAGGACGTGCACATCGGCAACTTCGTCGAAGTGAAAGCAAGCCGCCTCGGCGCCGGCTCCAAGGCCAACCACCTCGCCTACATTGGCGACTCCGAGGTCGGCGCGCGCGTCAACATCGGGGCGGGAACCATTACCTGCAACTACGATGGCACGGCCAAGCACCGTACCGTAATCGAGGACGACTGCTTCATCGGCTCGGATGCGACCCTGGTGGCGCCGGTCAAGATTGCCAAAGGCTCGTACATCGGCGCAGGTTCGACCATCAGCAAGGACACGCCGGCGGGCCAGCTCACCATAGCGCGCGCCAAGCAGGTCTCGATTCCCGCATGGAAGCCAAACAGGAAGAAGAGCTGACGCCATGTGCGGAATCGTCGCCGCGGCGTCGCGCCGCGACATCGTTCCGGTCCTGATCGAGGGCCTCCGAAGGCTCGAATACCGCGGCTACGACTCGGCGGGTGTCGCGGTGCTCGATTCGGCGACCAAGCCGCGGCTAAGGCGGCTTCGCGCCGCCGGGCGCGTCGCCGAGCTCGCAGCTCAGGTCGATACGCAGAAGCTGGGCGGCGACACGGGCATTGCGCACACGCGCTGGGCGACGCACGGTGCGCCGAGCGAGAAGAACGCCCACCCTCACGTTTCCGGCGGCCTTGCAGTGGTGCACAACGGCATCATCGAGAACCACGAGCAGATCCGCTCGCGCCTGATCGGCGAAGGCTGCGTTTTCGCCTCGGACACCGACAGCGAAGTGATCGCTCATCTGGTAGCCCAGCTGCGCAAGACCAGTCCCGATCTGCTCGGAGCGCTATGCAAGGCGGTGAGCGAGCTGGTGGGCGCGTTCGCCATCGCGGTAGTATCGGAAGAAGATCCGCACGTCGTCGCGCTCGCGCGCAAGGGCGCGCCGCTTCTGCTCGGGCTGGGCGAAAAGGAGAACTTTGCCGCCTCCGACGCTTCGGCGCTGATCCAGGTCACCCCGCGCGTAATCTACCTGGAGGACGGCGATTGCGCCGAGATCCGCCCGGATAGCGTGCGCGTCGTCGACGCCCGCGGCGCCCGCGTCGAGCGTCCGGAGCACGTCTCGGAAATGACCGCGCAGGCGGTCGAACTCGGGCCTTATCGGCATTACATGCAGAAGGAAATCTTCGAGCAACCGGGGGCGCTCGCGGCTACGCTCGAGATCGTCGCCGCGGCGAACTCGGTGCAGCCGGGTTTGTTCGGCGCCGACGCGGCGGCCATGCTGCAGGACGTCTCGTCGGTGCAGATCGTCGCCTGCGGCACCAGCTACCACGCGGGAATGGTGGCGCGGTACTGGATCGAATCGATTGCGCGCCTGCCGGCGCAGGTGGACATCGCGAGCGAATACCGCTATCGGGCGGTGGTCCCGGACCGCCGCGGGCTGTTCGTCACCATCTCCCAGTCGGGCGAGACGGCCGATACGCTGGCGGCGCTGGAATACGCGAAGTCGCTCGGCATCGAGCGCACGCTGTCGATCTGCAACGTGCCCGAGAGCTCGCTGATTCGCGCTTCCCGCCTGCGCTTCCTGACACGCGCTGGCCCCGAGATCGGTGTGGCGTCGACCAAGGCCTTTACGACCCAGCTCGGGGCGCTGTTCCTGCTCGTGCTGGTGCTGGCGAAACTCGGGCGCCATCTCTCGCCGCAGGCCGAGGACGCGCTTCTCAAGGCCTTGCGTCACGTACCGGCGGCGCTCGGAAAGGTGCTCGATACCGAGCCCGAAGTGGAGTGCTGGGCGGGGCGTTTCGCCCAGAAGCAGCACGCGCTGTTTCTCGGCCGCGGCATCCATTGGCCGATCGCCATGGAAGGTGCGCTCAAGCTCAAGGAAGTCTCCTATATCCACGCCGAAGCCTATGCCGCCGGAGAGCTCAAGCACGGGCCGCTGGCGCTGGTCGACCGCGATATGCCGGTGGTGGCCGTGGCGCCGGGCGACGTACTGGTCGAGAAGCTCAAATCCAACCTGCAGGAGGTGCGCGCACGCGGCGGCGAATTGTACGTTTTTGCCGATCGCGAAACGCAAATCGAGGAGAGCGACGCGGTGAACGTAATCCGGCTCGCCGAGCACGCGGGCCCGCTGTCGCCGATCCTGCACGTGGTGCCGCTGCAGCTGCTGGCCTACCACACCGCGCTGGCGCGCGGCACCGACGTCGACAAGCCGCGCAATCTGGCCAAGTCCGTTACGGTTGAGTGAATCGCTATTGGGACCTAGTTCTCGAAGCTGAGGAACTGTCGGCGGAAGTTGACCACCTTGACCAGGTAGCGGCGGGTCTCGCTGTGGGGAAGATGGCCGCGCAAGCGCTCGTAGACGGCGGGCGGCTGCATGGCGTTGATGCGGTTGACCGCGGCCACGCGGTCAGCGGCGAAGGTACGCAGCACGTTGCTGGGGCCGGTGTTATAGGCGGAGATCACGCAGTACTCGCGCGAAACCGGATTGGCGACGACGTCGAGCTGATCCTGGAACAGCAGACCCAGATACGCGGTGCCAAGCTCGATGTTGTTGGCGGGATCCAGCAGAAAATCGCGTGTGGGGATCTCGTCCCGGCCGCTGACGCGTCGGTACGCCGCCCGGCCGCCGCTCGCCGGCACGAGTTGCATTATTCCGTACGCGGGCGCCGGGCTGACGGCGAAAGGATTGAAATTGCTCTCGGTGCGGATGATGGCGAAGACGAGGCTCGGGCTGAGGTTGTTCTTCGCCGCGTATTTCTCCACCAGCGGCCGGTACTTCTGCGCCTGGCTGCTCTCGAAGTTGGCGACCAGTGGAAACTTGACCAAAAGCGCGCTCTTCTTTCCGCCCCGCAGCTTCACGCTGCGAGTTTTCAAGCGCGTATGTAGCAGGTGGTCGGCGAAGCGCTCGGCACGCGCCGGGGTGTCGATCGGTCTTTTCTCCTGATCCAGCACCAACCCCAGAAGGTAGGGTTGCCTCGAGCCGGTAAGGGTGATCGACTTGTCGGAGTAGAGGTCGACCGCCCGCGGGTCGTCGGGCGTAAGCAGCGTCGTGACGATCGCATTCTTCAGGCTGGTGCGAGGCTCTTTCTGGTCGACGGTTTCGACCGTGATTTCGCCGGCGTCGAAATCGACCACGGCGCGGCTTCTGTAGTTCTGCGTGTATTTGACATAGCGCGTACGGCTCGGCAGCTTCGCGTCCTTGCGGCCCCAGCTGGCGCTTGCCTTGCCGGATAGAAACGCCTGCAGCCGCGAAAAATCGCGCTTCGCGGCGCGCAGGTCGGCCAGCAGGACGCGCGGATCCCGCTCATACTGCTCGGCGCGGTGCTTGAGCGCTCCGCGCAACGCCGCCTCGGGGTTGCGAGATGCCGCGATGTTCACCAGCGTGAGCGGCGACGGGCCCGACTGACAGGCCGCCAGCAGGGCGGCTGCGGAGGTACAGAGCACGACGCGCTTAATCATGTCCACGGGTTTTACGCTGAGTTATCCTTGTGTGGCAAGTCTCAATATTGGATGGGCCCATGTTCAGATTTCTGGCAGTAGTAATGATCATGTACACCGGCGCGGCGAGTGCGGCTCCCGACGTCTTTTCATTTGGCGACCCAAAGCAGGGCAAGAGGCTCTACCTCGATAGGTGTGCCGCCTGCCACGTGGCGCAGTTCGGCGGCGACGGCTCGGGCGTGTTCACGCGCGCCGACCGACGAATCCACACTCCGGCCGCGCTGCTCGCTCAAGTGCAGGGCTGCAACCAGCGCGCCCGCGCGGGCCTGTCGGCCGAGGACGAGCAGAGCGTCGCGGCCTGGCTCAACCAGCGCTACTACAAGTTCAAGTAGGAACGACCGCGGTTGCCTCGAGCTCGATCTTCGCCGGGTGATCGAGCAGATCGGAAACGAAGATCATGCTCATGGCCGGGAAATGCCGCCCCATGTGGCGGCGCCAGATCGCCCCGAGCTCGGCGCGCGCCGCGAGGTACGCGGGTCTGTCGCAGCAGTAGGCGGTGATGCGGCAGATATGCTCGGGCCTGCCGCCGGCGACCGCCAGCACCTCGAGCACGTTCCTGAGCGCCTGCTCGAACTGTGGCGCGATCGCTTCGCTGTGAAATTTCTGCTGCGCGTCCCAGCCGACCTGACCGGCGACGAACACCGCCCGGCCGGGCGCAGCGGCAATGCCGTTGGCGTAGCCGATCGGCTGCGCCCAGCCCTGGGGGAGCAGTACGCTGTGCGGGGTGGCCATGACCGTCCTCAGTCAGAGTAGACCGGTGGGTCGGGGTCGCGGTCCCAGCCGGGCTCGGGCTTGGGCACCCGCTTCATCCAGTCGCGGATGAGGCGCACGTGCTCGCGCTCCTCTTCGGCCATCTCGGCCGCGATCTTCTTCACCGCGGCGGGGGTCTTGACCGAGCGCACGATGCGGGCGAAGAATTTCTCGGCGCGGCGCTCGTTCTTGAGCGCGATCTCGAGCGCGTGCCAGGGCTGCATCAGGTAGTGCAGGTCGGTGACCGCCGCGGTTTCCGGCGGCTCCACGTCGTCCCAGCGCCATGCGAGCAGCGCCCGCGGCGGCTGCTTCCAGCCCATTTCCTCGAGAATGCGTTTGGCGTGCAGTCCTTCGATGTGCGAAAGCTTGCGGAACAGTTGCGCCACTTCGAGATTGTTGTGGACCTCCATCTGGTCGGCAAAGTCCGCATAGCGATCCGAAGCGTCGACCTCCATCACGTAGGCGCGCGCCATGAACTCCGCGAACGCGGCCTTGGGCTTCTTCTTGCCGACTGTCATAACGCGAACTCCTTCTCCAACTCTGCGACCTGGTGCAACGGGCGTCCGGCCGGGGCGTAAGGGCGGCGCGCGCCCCTGTAGAGCACTCCGAGGTTGAAGCCGTCGTCGGTCATCAGACGGCGCGCGGCGCGCGCCGGGTCATCGGTCGGCTCGACTGGCGAGGGCCGCACCGCTTCCTTCCAGGCGCGCTGCTCCGGGCGGAAGGTGACGCAGGGCGAAAGAACCTCGACGAAGGAGAATCCGGGATGGCGGATCGCCTCGGTGATGAGCGAAGCCGTGCCGCTGGGGTCGCCCGAAAACGCACGGGCGATGAAATTCGCACCCGAGGCGAGTGCGATCACCAGCGGGTGAAACTCCCGCAAGCCGGTGCCGCCGGGCGAGATCTTGCTGTTCCAGTCGGGTTCGGTGGTCGGCGAGGGCTGGCCTTTGGTCATGCCGTAGACGTGGTTGTCCATCACGATGTAGGTCAGGTCGACGTTCCTGCGGCAAGCGTGCATGAAGTGGTTGCCGCCGATCGAGTAACCGTCGCCGTCGCCGCCCGCCACCAGCACGGTCAGGTCCGGGCGCGCTACCTTCAGGCCGGTGCCTGCGGCGAGCGCGCGCCCGTGCACGCCGTGAAAGCCGTAGCACGTCGTGTAGGCGGGGATGCGCGACGAGCAGCCGATGCCGGACACCACGGCCACGTTCTCGGGCCGCAGGCTGAGTGCGGCGAGCGCGCGGGTGATCGAGGCGAGCACGGTGTAGTCGCCGCAGCCCGGGCACCACACCGGTTTGTAATCGGACTTGAAGTCCTTCGCGGCGAGCGTCGCGACCGTCGCAGGGGCGTTCATGGGCGGCTCCACTTCAAGAGCAACTGGTGGATCTCATCCGGGCGAAAGGGCAGCGGCCCCGGCCGGCGCACACTGTGCACCTCCGCCGGCAAGTCGTACTCGGCGCGCAGATAGCGGTAGAACTGGCCGCTGAAGCTCTGCTCGAGGACCAGCACGCGCTTGACGCCCTCGAGCGCCTGCTTCAGGCGCTCCGGTTGCGCCGGCGACAGCAGCCGCAGCGACACCAGGCGTGCGCTGACGCCGTCGGCGCGCGCGCGCGCGAACGCCTCGCGCACCGGCGCCGTGCACGAGCCCCAGGTCACCACGGCCATCTCTCCCTCGCCCTCGACGCTCGCCCACTGCTCGGCGCAATCAAGCGCGGCGAGCTTGCGTTGCCGTTTCTCGAGCTGCGCCAGGTGGTCGCTCGCCTGCGACGAGGGCGTGCCGCGCTCGTTGTGCTCGAGGCCGTCGGCCGTGTACATGGTGCCCGCCGTGCCGGGAATCGCCATCGGCGAGATTCCCGAGTCGGTGATCGCGTAGCGCTTGTAGGCGGGGGCGTTGTCGGCTGCGCGCAGCCGCTCGGCCGCGAATCTCGAGTCCGCCGGGCGCTCGACGATTGCGCGCGCCTGGCCGAAGTACTGATCGGAGAGGACGATCGCGGGGACCTGGAGCGATTCGGCGAGGCCCACCGCCCATTGCGTCGCGCTCAGGCAGTCCGATACGGAGTTGGGCGCAATCACCACGTGCGGCGCGTCGCCGTGCAAGCCGTAGAGGGCGATATTGAGGTCGGCCTGCTCGGTCTTGGTCGCGATGCCGGTGGACGGCCCGGTGCGCATCACGTCGACCACCACGATCGGCACCTCTGCTGCGACGCCGAGGCCGATCGCCTCGGACATCAGCGCGAGGCCGGGACCTGACGTTGCCGTCAGCGCAGGCACGCCGCCGTAGGAGGCGCCGATGATCATGTTGATCGACGCCAGCTCGTCCTCCGCCTGGACCAGCGTGCCGCCGACCTTGGCCAGCGCAGGCGACATCCATTCCAGCAATTCCGTCGCCGGCGTGATCGGATAGGCCGCCACGAAGCGCACGCCGCCGCGCAGCGCGCCGTAGCCCGCGGCCTCGTTGCCGCTTATCAGCCAGCGTGAGCCGCCGCCCGTTGCCGCGGCGAGCGGAAAGCCGACTTCGAGCTTGGCCGCTTCGGCCAGGCCGAGCTTGACCGCTGCCAGCGCCGCGGCAAGCGCGTCGCCGCCCTTTTTCATCGCCTTCTTGACCGCGCGCTCGAGCGCGTCCCCGGGAAGTCCGATCAGTCCGCCGAGCAGGCCGAGCGCAACCATGTTGGGCCAGCCGCCGCTTATCTGCTTGGCGAGTTCCTTGAGCGGCACGGGCGCGTAGCGCGCGCCCATGCCGATGAAGCCGGCGGGCGGCTCGCCCTGCGCGGGATCGCCCAGCAGCAGACTGCCCGCCGTGAGTGGAATCTCCGAGGCGAAGCGGTTGACGTTTTGCCAGTCGATCGCCGCCAGCACGTGGAAGCGGTCGTCCTGGCTGTCGGAGGCGAAGGTCGACACGCGCAGCATTGCCGCCGCCTCGCCGCCGCGGATCTGCGGCCCGCTGGTGCGCGTCATCAGCCCGTAGTAGCCGGCCTGCGCCGCCGCCTCGAGCAGCATGTTGCCGGCGGTCATCACGCCGGCACCGCCAGAGCCGGCGAGGGCTATCGAAACGCTTTCGCGCCGGCCGGCGTCGTGGGTTTGAAGGTTCATGCAATTCCTCCTGGTCCGCCATGCTCGCGCATCGAACCGCGAATTCCTTGCTCTGGATCAAATCGCGCCCGCATGTGGGGGGTAAAAAGGGGGCTCATCGCTGTGTCCGGGGCGTTGACGCCGCAGGGCTCCTCGGCTAAATTGGTAATGTGGTACGTGAATACCACAATAGGTTAAAACGCGGCGCAGATCAAGTGGAGGAGACGGAGATGGCGGCAGCAATCCACGCCCAACGCTGGCTGATGACGGCACCCAAGGCGCCGCTGGTGCTCGAGGCCTTCGATGCCTCGCCCGGCGCGGGCGAGGTAGCGGTCTGTGTCGCAGGCTGCGGCGTGTGCCACACCGACCTGGGCTACTTCTACGACGGCGTGCGCACCAATCACCCGCTGCCGCTCGCGCTGGGACACGAGGTCTCGGGCCGTGTCGTCGCCGCCGGAGCCGGCGCCGAGCAGTGGCTGGGCAAGGCGGTGATCGTTCCGGCGGTGCTGCCCTGCGGCGAGTGCGATTTGTGCAAGCGCGGCCTCGGCACCATCTGCCGCAAGCAGAAGATGCCGGGCAACGACATCCAGGGCGGTTTCGCCACCCATATCGTGGTTCCCGCGCGCGGCCTGTGCCAGGTCGACGAGCCGCGTCTCGCGGCGGCCGGACTCGAGCTGGGGGAGGTTTCGGTGGTCGCCGACGCGCTCACCACGCCGTACCAGGCGGTTCGGCGCGCAGGTGTGACGCCGGGCGCGCTGGCGGTGGTCATCGGCGCCGGTGGCGTGGGTGGCTACTGCGTGCAGGTGGCGAGCGCCTTCGGCGCCAAGGTGGTCGCGGTCGACGTCGACGACGTCAAGCTCGAGGCAATGAAGCCCTACGGCGCCGGCCTGACGCTCAATGCCAGGAGCCTCGAGCACAAGGCGCTCAAGGCGACGATCGCCGACTTCGCCAAGCAGAACGGCCTGCGCCCTACCGAGTGGTTCATTTTCGAATGCTCCGGCAGCGCCGCCGGCCAGAGCACCGCCTGGGGGCTGCTGGTTCACGGCGCCACGCTGAGCGTGGTCGGATTCACGATGGACAAGGTCGAAGTGAGGCTTTCCAACCTGATGGCCTTCGATGCGCGCGCCATCGGCAACTGGGGTTGCCCGCCGGAACAGTACCCCGCGGCGCTCGATCTGGTGCTCGAGGGCAAGGTCAAGGTCAAGCCTTTCGTCGAGCCGCTGCCGCTGAAGGACATCAACCGCGTATTCGAGGCCGTGCATCAGCACGAAATCTCGAAACGCGCCGTGCTCGTACCCTAGAAGATTAGCCATGGAGGCGAAGGTGCAGCCTATGAAGAACCACGATCTGGCCGAGATCGCCGTACCCGGCGTGAAGGTCGAAAAACGCCCGGCCCGAACGCCAGACGGCAAGGTGGCGCAGGGTCTCTATAACGCCTGGATCTGGCTCGACAACGCGCAGCAATTCAACTCCTACACCACCGAAATGGTAAAGGGCGTGATTCTGGCCTTTCGCGCGGTATCGAACGCGCGCGACGTCAGCTCGGTCGTGTTCACCGGGGTGGGCGACAAGGCGTTCTGCACCGGCGGCAACACCAAGGAGTACGCCGAGTACTATGCGGGGCACCCGCAGGAATACCGCCAGTACATGCGGCTGTTCAACGATATGGTGTCGTCTATCCTGGCCTGCGACAAGCCGGTCATCTGCCGCGTCAACGGCATGCGCGTCGGCGGTGGGCAGGAGATCGGCATGGCCTGCGATTTTTCGATCGCGCAGGACCTGGCGCGCTTCGGCCAGGCAGGCCCCAAGCACGGCTCGGCCCCGATCGGCGGCGCGACCGACTTCCTGCCGGTGGTCATCGGCGCCGAGCGCTCGATGGCCGCCTGCGTCCTGTGCGAGCCGTTCTCCGCGCACAAGGCCTATTACTGGGGGATCCTCAGCGACATCGTCCCGGGGCTCAAGCTTGACGGCAACTTCGTTGCCAATCCCCTGGTCGAAACCAGCCGCGTGTTCGACGACTTCGGGCGGCTCGGGTTCGGCGAGTCCAAAACGGGTGACGCCCTCAAGCAGGGCAAGGCCCTGATGGCGAAGGGCGCGGTCGATCTGTCGATGCTCGACGCCAAGGTCGAGGAGTTGTGCGCGAAGATCCTGCTAACCTTCCCCGACTGCACCACCAAGACGCTCGAGGAGCTCAGGAAGCCCAAGCTCGAGGCCTGGAACCGCAACAAGGAGGACTCGCGCGCCTGGCTCGCGCTCAACATGATGACCGAGGCGCGCGCCGGATTCACCGCCTTCAACGAAGGCACCAAGGACGACCGCGAGGTCGATTTCGTGGCGCTGCGGCAGGCGCTCGCGCGCAACGAGAGCTGGGTGGGTCCGCTGCACGACCAGATCCAGCCCAAGGCCAAGCGCAAGGCCTGAGCATGGCCGAAACGCCGCTCAAGGCCTGGATCGAGCGCGAGGGTGCGCTGCTCAGGCTGCGCCTTGCGCGGCCAAAGGCGAACATCCTCGATGCGGCGATGATCGCCGCGCTCGACCGGGCGTTCGCCGCGCACGCCGGAAACTCCGCTCTGCGCGGCGTGCTGATCGACCACGAGGGGCCGCACTTTTCCTTTGGCGCGAGCGTCGAGGAACACTTGCCGGGGCAGTGCGCGGCGATGCTGAAGGCGCTGCACGCCCTGATGCTGCGCATGCTCGAGTGGCCGGCGCCGATCCTCGTTGCGGTTCGCGGCCAGTGCCTGGGTGGCGGGCTCGAATTCGCCTGCGCCGGCAACCTTCTCTTCGCCGCCCCGGACGCGCAATTCGGCCAGCCCGAAATGAAGCTCGCGGTGTTCGCCCCGGCAGCCTCGTGCCTGCTGCCGCCGCGCATCGGCCAGACGCGGGCCGAGGACCTGTTGCTCTCCGGCCGCTCGATCGACGCGCCTACCGCACAGGCGTGGGGCCTGGTCAACGAACTGGCCGAGGATCCGGCCGCCGCGGCGCTGGCGTACTTCGACGCGCACCTGGCCGCCAAGAGCGCGAGCTCGCTCGGCTACGCGCTGCGCGCCGCGCGCGCCCCGCTCACCGAAAAGATGCACCGCCGCCTGGCGGAAGTCGAGGCCTTGTACCTCGACGGGTTGATGTCGACACGCGACGCCGTCGAGGGGCTGCAGGCCTTCCTCGACAAGCGCGCACCAAAGTGGGAGCACAAATGACCGTCCAAGATATCGTCGGGCGCTGCGAGGCGCTGTTCGAGGACCTGCACTTCAACGCGGTCAAGCAGTGGAAGGCGGCCGCGCCTGAGCGCAAGGCGATCGGCTACATGCCGATCTACGTGCCGCGCGAGATCGTGCACGCCGCCGGGATGCTCCCGGTGGGGATCTTCGGCGGCGGCGACCAGATGGAGGTGATCCAGGGCGACGCCTACTACCAGAGCTACATCTGCCGCATCCCGCGCTCGACGCTCGAGCTCGGCCTCACCGGCAGGCTCGATTGCCTCGACGGCATGCTGTTCCCGTCGATCTGCGACGTGATCCGAAACCTCTCGGGGATGTGGCAGATTCTGTTCAAGGACAAGTACGTCAAGTACTTCGACGTGCCGCAGAACTACGACGACTCGATCGGCGGCGAGTTCTATATTCGCGAGATGCAGGTTATGCGCGAAGACCTCGGCAAGCTGCGCGGCAAGCCGATCAGCGACGACGAGCTGCGCGCCTCGATCGCCGTATACAACGAAAATCGCCGCGCGCTGCGCGACTTGTACGCCTACCGCGCCGAAAAACCGTGGCAGGCGCCCACCTCCGAGGTGTACCTGGTGCTGCGGGCGGGATGCGTGCTGCCGCCGGAGGAGCACACCAAGCTGGTGCGAGAATATATCGCGGCCGCCGACACCGAAAAGCGTGCCCTGCGCGACAACGCGCGGGTCGTCCTCACCGGCGCGTTCTGCGAGCAGCCGCCGCTCAGTTTGATCAAGTCGATCGAAATGGCGGGTTGCTACATTGTCGACGACGACTTCATGCTGGTCATGCGCTGGCTGCTCGACGACGTGCCGGCGACCGGCGATCCGCTCGACGAGCTCTCCAAGGCCTTCCTCCACCGCTCGGCGTCGACCTCGTCCAAGTACGATGAGAAGAAGTCCGACAAGGGGCAATACCTGCTCAAGCAGGTCAAGAGCAACGCCGGCGAAGGGGTGATCTTCGCCGCGCCGTCATTCTGCGATCCGGCGCTGCTCGAGCGCCCGATGCTGCAGGAGGTGCTCGCCAAGTACAAGGTTCCCTACACCGCCTTCAAATACGCGGAGAACACCGGCCAGATGGCGCCGATCCGCGAGCAGGCCGGCACTTTTGCCGATTCAATCAAACTGTGGAGCGCCGCCTAATGACGACCACGCCAGCGATGCAACCCCAAGTCAGCCCCAAAGCCAAGCCCGCGGCCCAGAAAGAGGACGCGATGTTGCTGCAGAAGGAGCTGATCAACAACAACTACCACGAGCTCGCGAATTCGCGCCAGCTGGGCAAGAAGGTGTCCGCCACCTTCGTGCCCGGCAACCTGAACGAGCTGCTGATGTGCTTCGACTTCGCCCGCAGCCTGCCCGAGACCAACGCGCTGCAGAGCGGCATGCGCAAGAAATCCGGCAAGTTCATCATGGACGCCGAGCGCGACGGCCACT
The DNA here is from genome assembly GCA_035266805.1 of Burkholderiales bacterium. GTDB lineage: Bacteria > Pseudomonadota > Gammaproteobacteria > Burkholderiales > SG8-39 > DAHVFK01. The sequence goes on from DATFMS010000053.1 coordinate 17,184, forward strand.
CCGAGGACGTGTGCACCTACGTCAAGACCGATCTCGGCATGATGCTGCAGGGCCAGGTCGGGCCGACCGGGGAGCCGCTACCGACTCCGGACGTGCTGCTGCTTTCCTACACCGGCTGTTTCACCTTCATGAAGTGGTTCGAGCTGGTGCGGCAGAAATACGACTGCGAAACCGTGATGCTGCACGTGCCCTACCAGGGCGACGGCCACATCTCGCCGAGTATGCGCGACTACGTGGTCAAGCAGCTCAAGGAGAAGGTCATCCCGACCCTGGAGAAGGTCTCGGGAGTGAAGTTCGACATCGACCGCTTGCGCCAGTACATGCGAGAGTCGGCCAAGGCGGAGGAGGATCTGGTCTGGACGCTGCAGTCCGCCAAGCACAAGCCCTCGCCCATCGACGGCTACTTCGGCGCGGTGTATTACATTGGCCCGATCTTCACCGCCTTCCGCGGCACGCCCGAGGCGACGCAGTACTACCGGGTGCTGCGCAGCGAGATCGAGCAGCGCATCCGCGAGGGCAAGGGCCCGGTCACCCCGGAGGGCGAAATGGGCGAAGAGAAGTACCGCCTGGTGGTCGAGGGCCCGCCCAACTGGACCAGCTTCCGGGACTTCTGGAAGATGTTCTACGACGAAGGCGCGGTGGTGGTGGCGTCGACCTACGCCAAGGTCGGCGGCGTGTACGATTTCGGCTTCCGTCACGATCCCGACCATCCGCTCGAGTCGCTGGCGGAGTACTGCCTGGGCTGCTATACGAACCTCAATTTCCCGCAGCGCATCGACATGATCTGCAAGTACATGGACGAGTACCAGGCCGACGGCCTGCTGATCAACTCGATCAAAAGCTGCAACAGCTTCTCTGCCGGACAGCTGCTGATCCTGCGCGAAGTCGAGAAGCGCACCGGGAAGCCGGCGGCGTTCATCGAGTCGGACCTGGTGGATCCGCGCTACTTCTCGGCGGCGAACATCAAGAACCGCCTCGAGAGCTATTTCCAGATGATCAAACAGAAGCGCGCCGCCGCCGCGCAGTCGGCGGCCCCTGCCTCGCTGCATTGACCATGAGAACATTCATCGGAATCGACCTGGGATCCACCACCACCAAGGCGGTGGTGATGGACGAGCAGAAAAACGTGCTCGGGCGCGGCATCACCAATTCGCGCTCGAACTACGACACCGCGGCGGCGATCGCGAAACAGGAGGCATTGCTCAACGCGCGCTTCCATCTCTTTCGCGAGGCCTTGTCGCGATCGGGCGCGCTCAACGGCGACCGGCTGGAGGAATTCGTGGGGCAGCTCGAACGCGACTTCCGGCTCGAGCAGTTCCTCGAGCAGTTGGCCGATCTCGAGGCTACCTGCCGGCGCAACGCCGAGGGCACGCGTTTCGGCGATGCCGCGGCCGGGGTGCTCGCGGCGCTCGATGAGGTGTTCAAGCGACTGCAAGTGGAGGCTCCCAAGCTGTTCGCGCCGGGAGCGAAGCGCAAGTCGGACTTCTTCCGCGACATCGCCGGCAGCCGCTATCTCGCTGTGGGCGAGACGGTCGCCAAGGAGGCGGGGGTGCGCTACGACATGCTGCTCAATGTCTTCGACCGCTCGATCATCGAAGTCGAGAACCGCGTCTACGGGGATTCGATCAAGCCTCACCTGCTCGATGCGCTGGACCGGACCTTTTCGATCCTGACCAATGATACGAAGACCCAGGATGCGGTGCGCGCGCCCATAGAGGGTGTGCTCGATACGAGCCTCGATGAAGCCTACGTGGTCGGCACCGGCTACGGCCGAGCCCGGCTGCCGTTCTCCAAGGAGCATATCCGCTCGGAAATCCTGTGCCACGGTCTGGGCGCGCACGTGATGTACCCGAACACGGCTACGGTGCTCGACATCGGCGGCCAGGACACCAAGGCGATCCAGGTCGACAAGCACGGCATCGTCGAGAGCTTCCAGATGAACGACCGCTGCGCCGCGGGCTGCGGCCGCTACCTCGGCTACATCGCCGACGAGATGAACATGGGCCTGCACGAGCTCGGGCCCCTGGCGATGAAATCGACCAAGACGGTGCGCATCAACTCGACCTGCACGGTGTTCGCGGGCGCCGAGCTGCGCGACCGCCTGTCGCTGGGCGAGAAGCGCGAGGACATCATGGCGGGACTCCACCGCGCGATCATCCTGCGCGCCATGTCGATCCTGGCGCGCTCCGGCGGCATCCGCGACCAGTTCACCTTCACCGGCGGCGTGGCGAAGAACGAGGCTGCGGTGAAAGCGCTGATGATGCTGGTCAAGGAAAACTACGGCGACGTCACCCTCAACATCAATCCCGACTCGATCTACACCGGCGCCCTTGGCGGCGCGACTTTTGCCTGGCGCGCGGTGGTCGAGGAAGGCAGGACCGCGGAGGCACGGCAATGATCCATACCATCGGCATCGATATCGGCTCCGGGGTGGTCAAGACTACTTTGTTCAGGACCGACGGATCGGGCGCGAACGCGAAGAGCGAATGGCTCGCAAGGCGCTGCGAGCGCATCCGCCGGCGCGACAACATGCAGCTCGCCAAGGACGGCTACGATGAGGTGCTGGAGGAAGCCGGCCTCAAGCCCGACGACGTGGACTACGTCGCCACCACGGGCGAGGGCGAGAACGTGAAGTTCGCCACCGGGCACTTCTACTCGATGACCACGCACGCGCGCGGCGGCGTCTTCCTGCAGCCCGATGCGCGCGCGGTGGTCGACATCGGCGCGCTCAACGGCCGCGCGATCTACATCGACGAGCGAGGCAAGGTGCTGTCCTACAAGATGACCAGCCAGTGCGCCTCGGGCTCAGGCCAGTTCCTGGAGAACATAGCGCGCTATCTCGGCGTCGCGGTCGAAGAGATCGGGTCGCTTTCAAAGGCCGCGAAGACGCCGGAGAAGATTAGTTCGATCTGCGCGGTGCTGGCGGAGACCGATGTCATCAACATGGTGTCGCGTGGTATTCCCACGCCGGACATCCTGAAGGGCATCCACCTATCGATGGCCTCGCGCCTGGTGAAACTGCTCAAGGTCACCGGTATCAAGAGCGGCACGGTGCTGCTCACCGGCGGCCTGGCGCTCGATGCCGGCCTGCTCGCCGCGTTGCGCGAAGAGCTGGTCAACGAGAAGATCACGGGGCTCGAAACGGTCAACCATCCCGATTCGATCTACGCCGGGGCGATCGGCGCCGCGCTGTGGGGCGCCTTCCGCCACGACAAGCTCAAGGCGCTGCAGGAGAAGGCGGCCGCCTGAAATCTTACGGAGACTGGAAATGGCACTTTTGATCGACGACAACTGCACCGCCTGCGACGCCTGCAAGCCGGTGTGCCCCAACGAAGCGATCAGCGTCGGCGATCCGATCTACGTGATCGATCCGCTCAAGTGCACCGAGTGCGTCGGCGCCGAGGACGAGCCGCAGTGCAAGCTCGTCTGCCCGGCCGACTGCATCGTGCAGAACCCGGAATACGCGGAAACGCCCGAGCAGCTGATGGAGAAGTACCACGGCCTCCACGGCTGAGAGGCGCAATCCATGAAGATCAAGCAAAGACCGCTGACCGCGGCCGACCTCGATACGGTTGTGACAATCGACGCCTCGATCAGCGGGCGAACGCGGCGCAGCTATTTCGAGCGGCGGCTGGCGGCGGCAAAGCGCGAGCCGAAGCTGCATGCGCAGTCCGCGGTAGAGGATGAATCCGGGCTAACCGGTTACGTCCTCGGCCGCGTGCTCGAGGGCGAGTTCGGCCGCATCGAGCCTGCGATGCGACTCGAGGTGGTGGGGGTGAAGCTGGAAGCGCGCGGGCGCGGCCTCGGCCTCGCGCTCGAGCGGGCGATCGAGGACGAGTCGAGGCGCCGAGGCCTGAAGGAAATGCGCACCGGCGCAAGCTGGCGCGACCATCAGATGCTGCGCTTTCTCGACGCCGCCGGCTACCGGCTGGGACGCAACCAGGTGGTCGACTGCGGAATCGCCGAGGCCAAGCTCGGAGCAAGGGAAGATGAGCCGGTGGAGGTCGAGGAGCGGGACCGTCCGGGCGACCACAACGACTACGGCGCCGCGGCGCCGAATCATTTCGAGCATCTGGCGCGCGATCTCGCCGACGTTCACTCGCTCGGAGAAACCGACCTCGACGCGGTCATCCGGATCGACCGCCGTCTGACAGGACACGATCGCGGTGACTACATGCGCCATAAATTCCACGAGGCGCTGAGCGAATCCGCGCTGCGGATCTCGCTGGTGGCGCACAAGGACGGAACTACCGCCGGCTATCTGATGGCCAGCGCGGACTACGGTGATTTCGGCCGCGCCGAGCCTGTTGCGGTGATCGACACCATCGGTGTCGATCCCGGTTTCTCGCACGCCGGTATCGGGCGCGCGCTGCTGTCGCAGCTGTTCATCAACCTCGACGCGCTGCGGGTCGAGCGCGTCGAGTCCGTGGTGGCGAAGGAGCACTTCGAGCTGCTCGGATTCCTCTATCGTGCGGGCTTCGGCCCTGCGCAGCGGCTCGCTTTCGTCAAGACCCTGGCCTGAGGCTTTCAGCTCGCGTAGGCGAGCGCGAGCTGGGCGTCGGTTTCCTCGTCCAGCAGGTCCTCGATCGCGGGCAGGAGCGACATCTCTTCCTTGTGCACGTGCGCGACCAGCCGCTCGGCGAGTTCCAGCCCGGCGCTGCGCAGCTGCTGCCAGTCCCGGGTTTCAAGCGCCGCGCTGAACGCCTGCGCGGCGGCGCGGATCGTGGCGTGCTCTTCGGCCAGCAGTTCGGCGATGTCCCCTTCGCCGCTCTCGACCATGCGCGGAAACAGCTCGGACTCCTCGAATTCGAAGTGGTGCCAAAGCTCCTCGGCCAGCGCGACGGCGCAGCTGCGAAGCAGGCGCTCGATCTCCGCGTCCTCGGCCGCAGGTGGCCAGGCGCCCGCGCGCGCGGCTATGGCCTGCTCGAACTGGTTCCACAGCGCGAGCGTGCTCATGTGCTCTTCGTGGAGGCGACGGTTGACTTGGCGATTCATGTCCATGGCTATGCCTTTATCCCAGTTTCGGGCGCTCGTCGCGCACCCTGACTGCCTTGCCCTGCGAGCGCGGCACTTCACCCGGTTTCTTCACCACCACGTCGGCGGTAACGCCGATCAGGGACTTGATCTGATAGCGCACCTGCTCGGCAAGCTGGCGGTAGACGGCGTCGCCCGAGCCCAGCGATGGCGCGGCCTCGACTTCGACCGCGAGCTCGTCCATGTTGCCGCGGCGCGACACCACCAGCTGGTAATGCGGCGCGAGATCAGGCAGGCCTATCAGCACTGCCTCGATCTGCGACGGATAGACGTTCACGCCGCGGATGATCAGCATGTCGTCGTTGCGGCCGGTGATGCGCCGCAGGCGCAGGTGGCTGCGGCCGCAGGCGCAGCGCGCGGTGCTCACGCGCGTGATGTCGCGCGTGCGGTAGCGGATCATCGGCAGGCCTTCCTTGGTAAGCGTGGTGATCACCAGCTCGCCCGCCTGGCCTTCGGGCACCGGTTGCCCCGACTCGGGATCGATGATCTCGAACAGGAAATGGTCTTCCCAGCCGTGCAACCCGTCCTGAGCCTCGCATTCGATGGCGACCCCCGGGCCCATGATTTCGGACAAGCCGTAGACGTCCACCGCTTTGAGCCCGAGCCGGATCTGGATCTCGCGCCGCATGGCTTCGCTCCACGGCTCGGCGCCGAACAGGCCGATTTCGAGCGCGCTCGAGCGCAGGTCGACGCCATCACGCTCGGCGACCTCGGCGATGTTCAGCGCGTAGGACGGCGTCGAGCACAGCACTCGGGCGCCGAAATCCTTGATCAGTACCACCTGGCGCTCGGTTGCGCCGCCCGACATCGGCACCACCGTCGCGCCCAGGCGCTCGGCGCCGTAATGCGCGCCCAGCCCGCCGGTGAACAGGCCGTAGCCGTAGGCGTTGTGGACCACGTCGCCGGGCCGCGCTCCGGCACAGGCCATCGAGCGCGCCATCAGGCCGGCCCAGGTCTCGAGGTCCTTTTTCGTATATCCGACTACCGTCGGCTTGCCCGTGGTGCCGGAAGACGCGTGCAGGCGCGTCAGCTCCGCGCGCGGCCGCGCGAACATGCCGAACGGGTAATGGTCGCGAAGATCGGTCTTGACCGTGAACGGCAGGTTGCGCAGATCCTCGAGCGAGCGCACGTCCTGCGGCCTGATGCGCGCCGCTTTCATGCGCTCGCGGTGCAGCGGCACGTTCTCGGCCGCGTTCTTCAGCGTTGCGCGCAGGCGGCGCAGCTGCAGCTTTTGCAGTTCCTCGCGCGGCGCGGTCTCGACCTGGCGCTCGAAATAGAATTGCGCCGCCCGCGGCGCGCGTGTTGCGGCGGCGCGGTGATGAACCTTGGCGTAGCGTGTTTGCAGCAAAGCGCTCATTGTCGTTCCTCCTTTGCGAGCTAGTGGCCGCCGCGGACCGGCAGTTGCGGCAGCGAGAATCCCTGGTTGTAAGCGGCGCGCCTGACCAGCACGAACTTGAGCCTCCACCCCGCGCCGAGCGCCGCCAGCCCGGCGAGGAGATCGGCGCTAGGGGCGAGTGCCGGCAGCATCAAGCCGATCGCCAGCAGCGCGAGCGGCGCAGCGGTGCCGGCGTAGATGAGAATCCGGCCGCTCGCCTCCAGCGCGGCATTCGCCGGGCCGGATCCGAGGCGAGTGCGGTAGCGCGACCAGGCTGCCACGCGTGCGACCAGCACCAGCGCGAAAGCGATCAGCCAGGGCGTCGGCGGCGCGCCGAGGGCCGGGATCGCGGCGGCGACGAACAGCCCGCCGCCCTCGGCAAGCGCGGTGGTCACGATGAGCGCCACGACCCCTCTCGTGCGCCAGGCCGGAATGCCCTTGGCGGCGAACAGAATGCGGCCCTGGCAATAGACGAAGCCGAGCGCGGCGAGCGCCGCAGCCTGCGCGAGGGGCGCACGCCCGAGGGCAAGGCCCGCCAAGCCGAGCGCAAACACGACGACCGCGACGTAGGCCTCGCGCGTCATCCACGAGGTGCGGGCGTTGAACAGCACGTTGATCGCGCGCAATTTGCGCCCGATCTCGAGCCATACCGCGCCCAGGCCGGCGGCGATCAGCGCCATTCCGGCGGCGAGCGGCCAGCGCCAGGCGGGCGGGGCGGCGAGCGCCGCCGCCAGCAGCAAGCCGGTGCCGGTGCCGCCGAGAATGAAATTGGCCGCCGCGCGCAGATCCCAGTGCGCCTGCAGCCAGGGCTTGGGGCCGTAGTTCGTGCCCCGGCTCATCGGCGCTTGTCCCACAGGTAGTAGAAGCCCGGCTCGGTGCCGAGCTCTTCGTGCATGCGGAAGTGCTGGTTCTCCGCCAGCAGCTGCGAAACGTTGCTGCCCGGATCTTCCACGTCGCCGAAATGCAGCGCCTTGGCGATGCAGGAATTGACGCAGGCCGGCGTCGCCTCGGGATCGACCCCGGGCACGAGGCCTTCCGCCAGGCCCGCGTCGACGCGGTCCGAGCAGAAGGTGCACTTGGTGGCGACGCCGATCCGCCGCGGGTCGAAGCGCTGCTGCTCGGAGGGCATCGCCTCGCCGTAGGCGAAGCTCGGCTCGTCGGTCTTGTAGCGCGCCTGGTAAGGGCAGGCCACCGCGCAGTAGGCGCAGCCGATGCACAGGTCGTAGTCGATGGTGACGATGCCGTCGGCGCGCTGACGGGTCGCGGTCGAGGGGCAGACGTGCATGCAAGGCGGATCGGCGCAGTGCATGCAGCCGACCGGAACGAATGCGCGCTGGACCTCGGGGTATTCGCCCACCTCCATGTCGAGCACGCGCCGCCATTGCACGTCCGGCGGAGTGGCGTTGGTGAGCTTGCACGCCGCGGTGCAGGTCTGGCAGCCGACGCAGCGGCGCAAGTCCGCGATCATGGCCCAGCGGGTCACGCTACTCTCCGCAGCGAGACGCGCGCCACGTCGGCGCCGGAGCCGGTGGCATCGGTGAGCGCGAGCGACATCGGCACCAGCTTGTTCATGCTCGGCATCTCGAAATCCTTGGCGAACGGCGTCTCCCAGTGGTCGAACTGCCCCAGCAGCAGCAGCGTGTCGGGGCGGATGCCCTGGCGCAGCACCGCGTGCGCCCGCACGCTCGCTTTGGGCGTGGCGATCTCGACCAGGTCGCCCTCGGCGACGTCGAGCCGCTCCGCGGTGCGCGTGTTCAGGATCACGCCCTTGTGCCCGGCGACGTTGTCGGCGACCTCCTTGATCAGCTGCATGCCGACGTTGCCGCCCCAGGCATACTGCATGCTGCGCGAAGTCAGCAGCCAGTACGGGAAGTCGTCCGGCTGGCCGCCCATCTCGCGCAGCGACGTTTCCCACAGCCCCGGGAAATCCTTCCATACCGGCAGCGCCTGGTATTCGGTCAGCTGCGCATCCCACCAGTGCATGTCGTGCTCGTGCAGCCGGCGCCCGAGCTCCTTGCCCACGCGCAGCAGCCGCTCCTGGTAGGGCAGCTCGAAGCGCAATCCCAGCTCGACGATGGTCGGATACAGGTACCAGTCGCGGCGCGAGAACGGCCTGGTTCGAAGCCCGTGCTCGCGCCACCAGTCCAGGCCGTTCGATTCCGCGCCGTCGCTCAGCTCGGCGCTTGCCGCGCGGCAAACCGCATCCCAGATTTCCGAAGCTTTGTGTGCCTTCTCGGTTGCAAGGGAGAAATCCCACTTGTCCGTCTTCAATGCGACGCCCGCCACGCCGCGGTTGATCGCCGCGTTGTACTTCTCGAGCAGGCCGACGCGGCGCGCCAGCTCGGTGGCGATGTCGCTGAAGTCGCGCGCCTCGCCCTGCGGCGCGACGGCAGGCTGGCGCAGCGCGAAGCCCTCGTGGTCCCAGAATTGCTCGATGAACTTTGAGCCGCCGATGCGGA
>DATFMS010000054.1:0-3706 GCA_035266805.1 Burkholderiales bacterium
CGCCCAGGCGGCGCAGCACCTCGCCGCCGAGACCGGGCATGCGGAACTTGAGGCCCTTGAAGTCCTCCAGCGTCCTCATTTCCTTGCGGTACCAGCCGCCCATCTGCGTGCCCGTGCTCGCGCGCATGAACGGCACGATGCCGAACTGGTCGCACAGCTCTGAGTACAGCTTGAGGCCGTCGCCCCAAAGCATCCACGCGTAATGCTCGATCCCGGTGAATCCGTAAGGCACCGCGGCGAAGAAGTTGAACGCCGGCGACTTGCCCTGCCAGTAGTACGACACCGAGTGGCTCATCTCGGCCTTGCCCTGCGAAACCGCGTCGAAACTCTGGAACGCGGGAACCAGTTCTCCGGCGGCGTAGACCTTGACGTGGAGCTTACCGCCCGACATGGTGGTGATGCGCTGGGCGAGCCGTTCGGCGCCGGTGCCGAGGCCGGGAAAGTTCTTCGGCCAGGTGGTCACCATCTTCAGCTGCTTCCTGCCCTGCGAGATTGCCGGCGCCGATACGGTTGCGGCGGCTGCGGCGACGCCACCCACGGCGGCGCCCTTCAGAAACTTGCGACGTTTCATGGTCGAACCTCCTCCTGGATTGATCAACACGCCGGTTCCGAGCTCGAATTGCCGGGGCCCGGCGCGGCGACAGGAGTATGTAAGCTAAGACAGCTTGGCGCAAGCCGGGGCGGTTTCGACCAGCGCGTCCACGGCGAGGGCGCCGCCGCCCTGCTCGTACAGCATCACCGGATTGACGTCGATCGAGGCGACGCGGCTGCGCCAGCCGAGCATGGCGTCGCCCAGCTGCACCGCCATGCGGGCGAACGCACCGACATCGAGCGCCGGCTGGCCGCGCGCACCGCAAAATAGCGGCGCGATGCGCAGCCGCGCCAGCGCTGCAAGCGCGTCTCGTTCGCCGAACGGCGGCAGCAGGAGCTGGAAATCTTTCAGTGCCTCGAGGTAGATGCCGCCGTCGCCGACCAGCACCACCGGCCCGAACGACGGGTCGACCCGGGCGCCGAGCGCGAGCTCCCTGCGCCCCGCGGCGTGGCGCGCCACCAGCACGCCGTCGGTGGCCGGGATTTTCGGCTTGAAGTCGCGAAAGGCGTGAATCACCTCCTCCTCGCTCTTCAGGCCGACCCGCACCAGCCCGAGCTCGGTCTTGTGCGGCACGCTCGCCGAGCAGGCCTTGGCCACCACCTTCGGCCCCAGCGCGGCGAAGGCCGCGCGTGCCTCGTCCTCGGAGCGGCACAGCCGGTGCTCGACCACCGGCAATCCGGCGGCGGCGAGCAGTGCAAGACTTTGCGCTTCATCAAGAAATTTTGAGTTTGATTCTGGAAGGACGGGAACGGCGGCTGGATTGGACTCCCGATGCCTCCTTCTCATCAGTTGCGCGTGCTCGGCGAGCTGCTTGAGCGCGATCATCGCCTCGCGCTCGCGTATGAACGCCGGCAGCCCGGCCTTCTCGAACTCGACGCGCACCGCCGCCTGCGGCGCGGCAAGCGCGACCGCGCGCCCGGTGTCGCGCGCGTAGGCGGCGAAGTCGCGCGCGAAGCCGGCGACGTCGTAGCCGGCGCCGGCGACCGGCAGCGCGACCAGCGTCAAGTCGCTCTCGACCTGCGCCGCGAGCACCGGCAGCGCGTTGGCGAACAGCAGCGCGTTGCCGAGCAGCGCGCCGGTGACGTCGAGCGGGTTCGTCGCGGTAGCGAAGCCCGGCAGCACCGCGGCGAGCTGCTCGCGCGCCGCGGGCGGAAACTCGGCCAGCGGCAGGCCGAGCTCGTCGGCGGCGTCGGCCGCCATGACGCAGCTGGCGCCGGAGTTGCTCAGCGCGACGAAGCGCTTGCCGCGCGGGCGCCAGCCCTCGAGGTAGAGCCGCCCCGCGGCGACCAGCGCGTAGGGATCGTCGACGCGCCAGATCGCGTGGCGCTCGAAGAAGGCGTCCACCACCCGGTCCTCGCTTGCCAGCGCCCCCGTGTGCGAGCTCGCCGCGCGGCGGCCGCTCTCGGTGCGGCCGGCCTTGACCGCGACGATCGGCAGGTCGCGCTCGCGGGCGGCCTCGGCCGCCGCCGCCAGCCGCTCGGGGTCGGCAATCGCCTCCATGTACAGCAACAGCAGGCGCACGCCGTCCTCGGCCACGATCTCCGCCGCCAGGTCGGCCACGGTGACGTCCGCCTCGTTGCCGGTGGCGTGCACGTGGCGCACGTCGAGGCCGCGCTCGCGCGCCAGGGCGTAGATCGCCTGCGAGCAGGCACCGCTCTGACTGACGATCGCGACCGGGCCGTCGCGCCCTTCCATTTCGTTGAACACGGTCGAGAAGCTGGCCACCGCGCCGGTGGCGAAATTCGCCAGACCCTGGCAGTTCGGCCCCACCAGCCGCATGCCGGCCGCGCGCGCCGCGGCGAGCATGCGGTCCTGCATCGCCCGTCCGGCGGCGCCGATTTCACCGAAGCCCGAGGACATCACTACGCACACCTTGACCCCGCGCGCGGCGCAGGCGGCGACCGCGCCGACCGCCTCCTCGCCCGAAACCGCGACGATCGCCAGCTCGGGCGCCTGCGGCAGCGAGGCGACGTCGGGATAGGCCTTCAGGCCCTGCACTTCGGCGCGCGCCGGGTTGATCGGGTAGATTACGCCGCGGAAGCCGTAGCGCTTCATGTACAGGATCGGCCGGCCGCCGACCTTGTGCGGATTGTCGGAGGCGCCGACGATCGCAATCGATGCGGGAGCGAGCGCGGCGCGCAGGTTGTTCGGGCTGGTCACCAACGAATCATAATCGGGGTCAGAGTCGAATTTCCTTGGGCAGCTCGAAACAGCGACCCACTTCGAAGAAAATCGACTCTGACCCCGATTATTCTTTCCCGCGAAAAGGCACTTTCTTGAGCTGGTCCATTCCTCTGCGCGCGGTGCTCGCCGCGCTGGCGATCCACACCCTCTGGGGCGGCAACCCGGTTGCGGTGAAGCTCGGGCTGGAGGCCTTCCCGCCGCTGTGGAGCGGCCTGCTGCGCTTCGCCCTGGGCAGCGCCTGCGTCGCCGCCTGGGCGCTGGTGGCGCGCATCCCGTTGCGTCCGGCGCCGGGCGAGTGGCCGGCGCTGCTCGGCATCGGGCTGCTGTTCACGCTTCAGATCGCGTTGATGAATTTCGGCTTCAACGCCACCGCGGCGGTGAACGGCGCCGTGCTGATCGCCACCAACCCGCTGTTCGGCGTCCTGTTCGCGCACTTCCTGATCCCGGGCGACCGCCTGCGGCCGCTGCGCGCGCTCGGCGCGCTGGTGGCCTTCGCCGGCGTCGCGCTGGTACTCGCCCGCGGCGCCGCGCCCAGCGGCGCGGGATACGGCGACTGGATCGTGCTCGCGAGCGCCTGCCTGCTCGGCCTGCGGCTGGCGCTCTCGGGCCGCCTGCTCAGGCGCGTCAACGCGGTACGGCTCACCCTGTGGCAGATGCTCGTTTCGCTGCCGCTGTTCGCCGTCGGCGCGTTCGGTACCGAGACGATCCGCTTCGAGAGCATCGGCTTCGCGCCGCTGGCCGGGATCGTCTACCAGGGCGTGGTGGTGGCGGGACTCGCGTTCACGGTCAACTTCTATCTCATCCGCCGCTACACGCCGAGCGTCATGATGAGCTTCAACTTCGTCGCCCCGGTCGTGGGCGTGCTGCTCGGCGCTGCAATCCTTGGCGAGGCCATCACCGCGGGACTTATCGGCGGCATGCTGCTGGTCG
>DATFMS010000055.1:0-9544 GCA_035266805.1 Burkholderiales bacterium
CTCGGGCTGGTCGACCAGGAACGCGTCCAGCGTCTCGAGCCCCAACGCGGCGCGCGCGAACTCGAGCTGCCAGGCGAGGTAGGGCGCGGCCAGCAGGTGCGCGCCGGCCAGGTCGGCGCGCGTGCCCAGGCCGCGCGCGGCGATGTTGGCGTCGAACCAGCGCTCGAGGTCGGACGGCTGGCCTTCCGGGAACAGCAGGAAGCCGCCCTTGACCGCGACGAACACCTGCTCGCGCGAGACCCCGGCGGCAAAGGCGCGCTCGAGCCCCGCGCGCAACGCGACCAGCGCGCGGCCGTAGCGGTAGTGCACCGCGGTGTCGAGCACGTTGAGGCCCGAGACCAGCGCGCGCTCGACGATACCCGTCACCGCTTCGTCGGTAGCATCGTCCGCCGCGCCGGGAAAGCTGCCCACGCCGAGCGAGGAAAGTTTGAGGTGCTGGTTGAGGAACTCGCTGTAGTGGCCCGGCGCGCAGCCGGCGCCGAACGACGCGGCGTAGGCCTCGGTGCCGGCCCGCGTGGCGTGCCCGCGAATCATGCCAGGCGCGGATGGCGCGCTGCAGCGCGCACCAGCGCTTTCACTTCGGGCCGGATCGCAGCCGGTCCCGGCGGGTCGGCGAAGGACTCGAACATCCACGGCGCGACCTGATCGTCGTCGTGCTCCCAGCGCACTTCACGCAGCAGGCTCGCGCACGCCGGGGTCATCGCCGCGGGCAGCGCGCGCCCGGCGAGCAGCGCCCAGACCCCGGCCCAGGCGCGCGCCACCAGCAGCGGGTGGTAGCCGCCGCCGCCGGTCGCGAGCAACCGCGGCGCGCCCGCGACCACGCGCGCGACCGCGGCGAGAAAGCCCTGCGTGGTCACGGCGAGCTTGCCGAGCGGGTCCGGCGCGATGACGTCGGTTCCGGCCTGCAGCACCACCGCGTCGGGCGCGAAGCGTTCGAGCGCGCGCTGCCAGACGGCATCGAAGGCGAGCAGATACTCGGCGTCGTTGGTGCCGCGCGGCAGGGGCAAATTGACCGCGTCCGGGTCCTCGGCCGCCCCGCCGGTAAAGGGATAGGCGTAGCCGGTGTCCATGTGCAGCGACAGCACCAGCACTTCCGGGTCGGCGCGCAGCGCCTCGGCCACGCCGTCGGGATAGTGCGCATCGAGGTCGACGTAGAGCACGCGCAGCCCCGCCGCGCGCAGGCGCAGCACCGCGAGCGCGTTGTCGTTGAAGTAGCAAAAGCCCTGCGCGCGCCCGGGGCGCGCGTGGTGCATGCCGCCGGCCGGATTGAACGCGCGCCGTCCCGCGAGCGCCTCCTCGGCCGCCTGCAGGCTGCCGCCGGCCGCGGTCGCGGGGCGCGTGAAGACGTCGGCGAACCAGGGGTTTTCCAGCACGCCGAGGGCGTAGCGCTCGCGGTCGGCCTGCGCCACCTCGCGCGCGTCCTCGGCGCGGCGCACCGCGTCGATGTAGCCGGGCTCGTGGAACGCGGCCAGCTCGGCTTCGGTCGCCTGGCGCGCCTCCAGGTACTCGCCCTCGGCCAGCAGGCCGCAGCGCTCGGCGAGCTGCTGCGCGAGCGACACGCGCGGGATCGCGAGCGGGTGGTTGCGGCCGTAGCCGCGCGAGGCGAAGCGCGGCGAGGAAATGAAGCGCGCCGTCACGCCGCGATTCTTCCCTCTTTGACGCAGCGCGTTCGCAGGTAGAGATAGAGGTGGCGCGCGAGCCGGATCGCCATCTTCTCCGGCACCGCCGGCAGCGCATCGGCGCGGCCCGTGGCGAGGCAATTGCGGTAATAGACCAGCTCGCGCAGGTTGTCGCGGATCGCGTTCCAGGTCGGGTCGCCCTTCACCAGCACCTTGAACGCGTCGAGCAGGTCGGCATCGGCCGCCGGCACCGGCTTGCTGCCCTCGGCGGCGAGATAGGCGCGCACGAGCGCGAGCGCGGCGCCGGCGGCGGCCTCGAGCGCGGGCTCGAGCGCGAGCGGCTCGCCGGCGGCGAGCCTTTGCTCCCAGGCGGCGATCTCGGCGTCTATGCGTTCCAGTTCGCGTTGCATGCGTTATATTAGCGGCGACTTATGGAGAAAGTCATGCCCAAGCTGCTCGTTCGCATGGTGAAGCTCAACGGCCTGCAGTACAACGCGAACCGCGATCCGCAGGCCTACCGCCGCGCGGCGGGCGAGGCGTTCCGCCTCGAGGCGCTGCTCGAGGGCGCGGGCGAGGCGCAGTGCACGGTCAGCGACGAGCACGGCGGCGTGCTCGCCGAGGCGAGCGTCGCGCGACCCGGGCGCTTTTCCTGCGCGCTCGAGTTCGACCGTCCCGGTTCGCGTCTGGTGACGCTGCGCGTGCGCGCAGGCCAGAGCGAGTTCGCGCAGACGCTGCGCCTCGACACGCTCGCGCCGGCGCACTAGCCGCCGGCGACGGTGCGGCGCGCGAGCAGCAGGTCGCTCCAGGCCTTGGACTTGTCGGGCAGGTTGCGAAGCAGGTAAGCCGGGTGGTAGGTCACCACCAGCGGCACGCCCGCGTAGCGGTGCACCCGACCGCGCAGGCTGGCGATCGTGGCGTCGCTGCCGAGCAGCGTCTGCGCCGCGAAGCGGCCCATGGCGACGATGATGCGGGGCTGGATCAGCGCGATCTGGCGCAGCAGGAACGGGGTGCACTGCGCCACCTCGCCGGGCTCGGGGTTGCGGTTGCCCGGCGGGCGGCACTTGAGCACGTTGGCGATGTAGACGTTCTCCCCGCGCGCGAGACCGATCGCGGCCAGCATGTTGTCGAGCAGCCTGCCGGCCTGGCCGACGAACGGCTCGCCGAGCCGGTCCTCCTCGGCGCCCGGCGCCTCGCCCACCAGCAGCCAGTCTGCATTGCGGTCGCCGACGCCGAGCACGGTCTGGGTGCGCGACTTGTGCAGCGCGCAGGCAGTACAGGCCGGAACTTCGACTTCGAGCGCACTCCAATCTGAAATCTCATTGGGGGTTTCGAGCGCCGAGTTGCGCTCCCTCAGGCGCCAGACAGGCGCCAGGCCCATCTCCTTCAGGATCGCGAGCCGGCGCGCGCTCATAGCGCGAGCGAGTACACCAGCGCGTCCTCGCGCCCCGCCTGCGCCGGGTAGTAGCCGCGGCGCAGCGCGATGCGCCGGAAGCCGAACCGGGCGTAGAGGGCGATTGCGGCGAGGTTGCTCGGACGCACCTCGAGGAACAGGCTTTGCGCCCCGCCCTCGCGCGCCATGCGCAGCGCCTGGCGCAGCAGCGCGCCGCCGTGCCCGCGACGCTGGTGCGCGGCGGCGATCGAAAGGTTCAGCAGGTGCGCCTCGCCGGCGGCCACCATCAGCACGAAGTAGCCGATCAGCTCGCGCCCCAGGCGCAGCGTGCGGCACTGGTAGCCGGCGCGCAGCGCGTCGGCGAAGTTGCCGCGCGTCCACGGGTGCGAGTAGATCGTGCGCTCGATCGCCACCACCTGCGCCACCTCGGCGTCGCGCATCGGCGCCAGTTGCGGGGTTTCGCTCGGTACTGCACTCATCTGCCTTCGCGCTCCTGCGTGCCTTTGCGCTCCTGCGTGGTGAGCGCCACCTTGTCGCGCAGGTAATGCGGCGCCGCGAGCGCGGCGTCGACACCCTGCCCCGCCGAGAGCCGCGGCGCGGCCAGCCGCGCCACCGCGACCGCGCTCGGATGCGTCTGCGGGCTCACCCCCGCCAGCGCGCCGCCGAACCTGCCCCGCAACGCCTCGCCGTAGGCGGCGAAGCCGTTGCCACAGCCCAGCCAGCCGTCACCGGGCGGCAGCGGCGCCGCCGCCGGCGCGACGCACTGCGCCTCGACCGCTTCGCGCCAACCCTCGGGCGTGCGCTCAAGCGCCGCATAATACACTTCGCGCATGCGCGCATCGAGGCACACCAGCGCACGCTGCGCGCCCGATTCCTCGGCCGCCGCCTCGAGCGTCGAAACTCCCAGCACCAGGACACCGCGCGCCAGCGCCAGGCCCTGGGCGACGCCGCAGGCGATGCGCAGGCCGGTGAACGCGCCCGGACCGGCGCCGAAGGCCACCGCGTCCAGCGCGCTCGCGCGCAGGCCGCGCTGCGCCAGCAGCCGCTCGAGCATCGGCAGCACCAGCTCGCCGTGGCGATGGCCGGCGCGGCGCTCGAGCGCGGCGATCTCGCCGCCGGCCCACAGCGCCACCGAGCACCACTCGCTCGAAGTCTCGATCGCGGCGAAATTCATCGGGCGCCATTCTATCGCCTGCTAGAATTTCGCCCTTCCCGACGGAGGCGAACATGGCGCAATACCGCATAGCAGTCATCCCCGGCGACGGCATCGGCAGGGAGGTCGTCCCCGAGGGGATCCGCGTCCTCGAGGCGGTCGGCGCCAAGTACGGCATCGAGTTCGACTGGCAGGAGTTCCCCTGGAGCTGCGACTGGTACCAGGAGCACGGCAAGATGTGCCCCGACGACGCGCCGCAGATCCTGCGCAAATTCGACGCGGTCTACTTCGGCGCGGTGGGCAACCCCGCGATCGTCGCCGACCACATCTCGGCCTGGGGGCTGCTGATCAATTTCCGGCGCTGGTTCGACCTCTACGTCAACCTGCGCCCGGTGCGCCTGTTCCAGGGCCTGCCCTGCCCGCTCGCGGGCCGCAAGCCCGGCGACATCGACTACATGGTGATCCGCGAGAACACCGAGGGCGAATACGGCAACATCGGCGGGCGCATCTACGAAGGCACCGAGCGCGAGATCGTGACCCAGCAGGCGGTGTTCAGCCGCAAGGGCGTCGACCGCATCATGAAGTACGCCTTCGAGCTGGCGAAAAATAGGAAGAAACACGTCACCTCGTGCACCAAGTCGAACGGCATCTCGATCACCATGCCGTACTGGGACGAGCGCTTCGCCGAGATGAAGAAGCAGTACCCGGACATCCGCGCCGACCAGTACCATGTCGACGGCCTCAGCATCCAGGTGGTGCTCAACCCCGACCGCTTCGACGTCATCGTCGCCAGCAACCTGTTCGGCGACATCCTGTCCGACCTCGGCCCGGCCACCGCCGGCACGATCGGCATCGCGCCCTCGGGCAACATCAATCCCGAGCGGACCTTCCCCTCGATCTTCGAGCCGGTGCACGGCTCGGCGCCCGACATCGCGGGCAAGAAGATCGCCAACCCGATCGCCGCGATCTGGTCCGGCGCGCTGATGCTCGAGCACCTCGGCCACCCCGACGCCGCGGCCGCGGTGCTGCGCGCCTTCGAGCGCGTGATCGTCGAGGGGCCGCACACCCCGGACATGAAGGGCAAGGCGAGCACCGCCGAGCTCGGCGCCGCGGTCGCCGACGCCGCGCGCGGCGAGGCGAAGAAGGCGGCGTGACGAGAACCAACTATTCGTCGGGAGCCCCGTGGGAGCCGGTGGTGGGGTATTCGCGCGCGGTGAAGGTGGGCCAGTACCTGCACGTCTCCGGCACCACCGCCACCGACGGCTCGGGCGGCGTCGTCGGGCTGAGCGACCCCTACGCGCAGGCCGTGCAGTGCCTGCGCAACATCGAGACCGCGCTGATCAAGGCCGGGGCGAAAATGTCGCAGGTGGTGCGCACCCGGATCTACGTCATCGACATCCGGCACTGGGAACAGGTCGGCAAGGCGCACGGCGAGGTGTTCGGCGCGATCCTGCCGGCGACCACCCTGGTGCAGGTCGGTCGCCTTATCTCGCCCGAGATGCTGGTCGAGATCGAAGCCGACGCCTGGCTGGGCGACTAGGGAACGCGGCCGCGCGCGGCTCTCAGCGCGACATCTTGCCGAAAAACGCTCCGACTTCCTGTCCGTTCTCGATCAGGACGCTGCGGAAATCCATTTGTTTCGCGTGAGTAAAGCGGAAGATGACGTTCTCGCGCATCTGCTTGCCGTTCTGCTCCCACTCGTAGTGCGCGATCATCGTCTTGGGGTCGGTCCACTCCGCGACATGGTCGTGAGTCTCGCCCTGGTTGTTGACAACGTACCAGTGGCCCATGCCCGTGACCGGGTCCACCCCCATCAGGTCCGCCTCGATCATCGTCATGTTGTCGTTGCGCCCGACCAGGTCGCAGCGCACCGCCCAGCCCGCCACCGCCTTGCGGCACGAAAGCGAGAGCGCGAGCAGTTCGGGGTCGCGCCCGGGCGCGCCGAGCTGGCCGTTGCCCTTCCAGTAGCCGAGAAAGGGATAGAAGCGCGATGCCGCCGGTGCGGCGGTCTGCGCGGCGGCGTCGGCGAGCGGGACGGTGATCGCGGCGCACGCCAGGGCGAGCACGGCAATGCGGACATACCTATGCATCAAGCATCTCCTTTGATTTCGGTTCTAGCGCGGCGGCAGGTTCGCGCAGCGGTAGTAGGCCACGCGTGCGTCGCTGAAGGCGTGCAGGTTGAAGCCCATCAGGCGCGCTTCGCTCGGGATCATGATGTTGGCGTAGTTCGCGCCCTTGGCCGGCGCGGCGTCGACCGCCACCCGCGTCACGCGCTCGGTCGCCGTGGGCCGGGTCATGTTCCCGCTGAGCCCCCAGTCGCGCTTCTCCTCGGCCACCTTGCGGCAGCCGTACTCCTCGCGCGGCTCCGCCTGCCCCGCCATCACCCGCTCGCCCGAGGCCGCGCTGTAGTCCTTGACCGTGAAGCGCCGCCCCATCGCGTTCTCGACGCTCGAGCAGCCGGACACCGCGAGCGCAAGCACGACAACGGGCAACAATATCCGGTTCATGTCTCCTGCCTCCTTGATGTCAAATGCAAGCCGCCGATATGCTACCTGTAAAAGGCAAGCCCTCCGATGCGGGCAACGAGCTTCTTTTCCCTCGCCCACGAGGGCCTGATGTAAGTAGAGTGAAAGTACATCGCGCCATGCAGCTTCGGTGCTTGCCGCCCGTAGTACACGTCCTGCGCCACCTTCTGCGCCCGCTCCCATTCCGCGCCGCGCGGCTCGGGCAGCACGCTGAACTCGGTCCACGAGAACGCGCCGACGAAGCGCCCGCGCAGCGGATCCCAGCTCTTCTGGTAGACCACCCCGCATATCGATTCGGGATAGCGCGCCGCGGCCTTGCGGTTCATGGTCACCTCGGCCACCGCATACTGGCCCGCCTCGGGCTCGCCGCGCGACTCGTAATACACGTTGCGCGCGAGGCAGTTCAGTTCCTGATTCTTGGTTCGGCGCGCCAGGTCCAGCACCGCGTCCCGGTGCGCGAACACGGCGTGAAGCGAGAACGCGAAGCCCGCCACGATCGCGGCCAGAATCAGCAAGAAGCCCATCGCCTCCCTGTCCGCGCGGTACCAGAACAGGCGCAGGCTGCGCCGCGCAGGCGCCGTCGCCCAGCGCAAGCGGGTGGACAGCTCAGTGATCCAGGCTCGAGCGTTCATCGTACGCATGGTTCGCGCCGCGACGTCCCCCTGTCAAGGGAAGTGTTCCTGTGCGCGCTGCGTCGACTTATCGACGGGGCTTGGGCCTCACTATCTCTCCGGATTGCGCCTCGACGTCGACGATGTAGCCGCCGCCGATATCGATCGCCTTCGGTGGCGCGATCGAAACGCGCCACACGGGCCCGATACGCACGGCGGAATAGGTGGTGCCCTGCTCGGACAAGGCCGCTTGCGGCCCACCGAGGTGACGCACCCAGCAGATTGCCATCGCCTCCGATTCGATCGGAAGAGAACGCACGCAGGGAGCGGCGAGCGGCTGGCCGGAGGCACTGAGGCCAAAAAACGATTGACACGCGAGCAGCAAGAGCGCGGCCAGAGACCTGGCGCGACAATTTCTCATGTCCGACATGGTGCTCTCGACCCGGAAAACACGCACGCGCTTCAGCGTGCTCGATGAGTACTACTGCGCTTCCTGCTGCAGATACTCGTGAACGAAAGCGATCGCCATGCCGTCCTCACCCGCCGCGAAGGCGACGCGCGTCTTTGCCGCCCGGCAAGCGAACGGTCAGCCGTCAGTCCCGCCGCGCCAACGCAAGGCGTGCCGCCAGCATGAGAAGCACTACCCCGCTCGACCGATACATCCACAGCAAGATTCGCGGGCGCGAGCGCAGCCAGCCGGAGAGCAGCCCGGCAGTCAGACCGACGGGCCCCTTGACTGCAAAGGTCAACGCGGCAAAGGCACAGCCCAACGCGAAGATCGTTGCCGCCGGACTCCCGGCACCCGGTGATACGAACTGCGGCAGGAACGCAAAATAGAACACTGCGATCTTCGGATTCGTGAGGTTGGACAGCGTGCCGTCCGCGAAGAGGCGGCGTATGGACCTTGCTTTAGACCTGCTCACGATGAGCTGCGCATCTCGCGTACGAAGCAGACCGAGCGCAAGGTAGATCAGGTAACCCGCGCCGACGAACTTCAGGACCGTGAACAGCGTCTCCGACGCTGCAAGGATCGCTCCGAGGCCAAGTGTCGCAAGCAGCGTATGCCCGACCAAGCCAACACTCACCCCCGCCGCGGTCGCCGCTCCCGCCCTCGGTCCTTGCGCAATGGAGCGCGACATCACCAGGATCATGTCTTGCCCCGGCGTCGCAATGAGCACGAGCGATGTGACAGCGAAGAGAAGCCAACTAGCGTCTTGCATGAGCGTGTCCTGTGGCGGCTAACGTTCGGTTCCACACCGGGGTCAGGCACCGGCATGCGAACTGACCAGGTAAACAATTGCGGCTACCGTAATGGTCGCGCCTGCGAAAGCCTGCAACGTGAGCCTTTCGTCGTGCAGGATGGCGGCGCCGAGTACCGCCGTAATCAACGGGTAGGAAGCAACTATGGGCGCAACCTTCCAGACAGGAGCCGTGCTAAGTGCCGCGTACATCAGCAGGACCGCCGCGCCGTTCAGAATGCCAGTCACGCCGAACCAGGCAATGCCTTTGCCCGTCAACCTTTGCTTCCCTGATTGCCGAAGTCGGTCAGCTCCAACCACCGTGGCGGAGGACATCAAGTAGCCGATCAGGCTTGCCGCGAAGGGATTCGCCCAGACTAGCAAACCGGCTTTCGCGCCGACTTGCGCAAGACCGCGCACGACGGCGCCCGCAATCGGCCACAGCAACGAACCTCCGACGAATCTCTTTCGCGCCGCGCCCTTCCTCCACGACAGCAAAGCAACACCCACCACTACGCCGGCCGCCGATAATGCCGCTTGCGCGGGCACCCGCTCTCCGAGAATCAGGGCAGCGGCGAGAAGCGCAAATAACGGAGCAGTACCCGATACGGCGCCCGTAATCGTCGGCCCAAGCAATTCGTTGGAACGAAATGTCAGGAGGGTGACGATGGCTGGAAAGAACAAACCAACAGCGGCGAACAACAATACGGCTCGGACATCGAAGCCCTCGATATCGATCGTAAAAGGGGCGGCAATCATGAACAGAAGCGCCGCCGTCGGAACGCTGACGGCAGCGCCCGAACGTGCGTCGAGCACGCGAAGTCCAACGCGGCCGGTAACAAGCGCGACGCCGAAGCACAGAGAACTCAATACCGCGAATCCAAGGGCCAATGCACCTCCAAGTGCCTAGACAGAATGGCTTAACGCTTTGGGGCGGCCTGCCTCCGGCGTATCGTGGTTTGCGTGGGTGGACCACGTAGAGCCACATGTTGAGCACGAAGGCGTCAA
>DATFMS010000056.1:0-3286 GCA_035266805.1 Burkholderiales bacterium
GCCTCCTGCACCCCGGTCTTGAAGAACGCATAGAGGTAAAGCCCGCTGCCGACCACCAGCCACATCTGGAAGTAGGCGATCGGGCCGAGGTAGTACAGCGGGTTGAGACGCTCGCCGAAGGCGAGGTTGAACACGCCCTCGACCTTGAGGAACAGCCACTGCCCCGCCAGATGCACGCGCTTGAGCAACATCGTTCTCCTGCGGACGATGCTAGGCAGCGCGCGGCGCGCGCTCTTTGATGTGCATCAACCCAACGGGATCAGCCCGGCGGCCGGCGCTTGCGCCGCCACTCGACGATGACGAAGCCGGTGCCGAACAGGATGACGCTCGCGCCGACCAGCATCTCGATCAGATAGGCGGGATTGAAACGGTACTCGCCGGTGGCAGGATCGTACACCGAGCACAGCAGCCGCACCTTGGCGAAAAACCCTGCCGGCTTCGGGGCCGGGGCCGGCTGCGGCGTTCCCCCGGCGAGCTCGCGTAGCGGGCCGATGAACTGCGACAGCTCGAACGTCGCGCCGTAGACCTGGCGGTAGATGCGCCCGTCAGCGTCGACGATGCTCACCTGCAGCAGGTGATCGAAGCCGGCCGCGGTGCGCTGGTAGCGAAAGCCGAACTCGGCGGCGAGCGCCTCGGCGCTCGCCGTGCCCGGGCTGAGGAAGAGCCAATTCGGCGAATCGACGCCCTGCTTGCGCGCGAACTCGGCCATCGCCTGCGGCGTGTCGTAGGGCAGGTTGAAGCCGATGGTCGCGACGCGGAACGCGCCCGGCCCGAGCTCGCGCTCGGCCTCGCGCACCGCCTGCGCCAGGAAGCGGGTCGCGGTCGGGCAGACCTTGAAGCAGCCGGTGTAGACGAAGCTCACCACCAGCGGCTTGCCGCGCAGCTGCGACAGGCGCATTTCGCGGCCCGCGGTGTCGCGCAGGGCGTAATCGCCGACCTGGCGTCCGATCGCGGCGCGGCTCGCGCGCAGCGCGGCGTCCCGGTCGAAGGCCGCGTGCGCGGCGGGCGCAAGCAGGATCAGGGAGAGGAGCGCGCTCCCCTCAAGCCAGCGCCACATCGAGCATCGCGCCGAGCAGCACGCAGCATAGCTGGGCGAGCGAGGCGAAGAAGCTGGCGAGCGCGGTCTTGCGTCCGGGCGCGGCGACCAGCGCGGCGCACTTCCACAGGAACAGGCCGCCGCCCGCGGCCGCGAACGCGAGGTAGATCCAGCCCAGGCCGAAGAACGCGGGCGCGAGCGAGGCCACGACCAGCAGCGCGGCGCTGGCGAGGATCGCGCGCGCGGCGCGCGCGTCGCCGACCACCACCGGCAGCATCGGCACCCCGGCGGCGGCGTAGTCCTCGCGGCAGGCGATCGCCAGGCTCCAGAAATGCGGCGGCGTCCACAGGAACAGCACCACCGCGAGCGCGAGCGCGTCCGGATTCGGCAGCGGCGAAACCGCGGCCGCGCCCGCGAGCACGGCGAAGCTTCCGGCCAGGCCGCCGACCACGATGTTCCACCAGGTGCGGCGCTTGAGCCACACCGTGTACACCACGCCGTAGGTGAAGGCGCCGAGGAAGACGTAGGCCGCGGCCACCAAGTTGGCCGCCCAGGCCGCGAGCAGGAACGAGCCGACGATCATGGCGCCGATCAGCCACAGCCACTTCGCGCCGTGCTCAAGGCGCCCGGTAACGAAGGGACGGTCGCGGGTGCGCTTCATGCGCGCGTCGAGGTCGCGCTCGGCGTACTGGTTGAAAGCGCCCGCGGCGGACGAGGACACCAGCACCGCGAGGATCACCGCCAGCACCTGCCACGGCGCGAGCCGCGGCCCGCTCTGCACCGCCAGCCCCGCCAGCGCGGCGAACGCGATCGCCACGCCGATGCGGAGCTTGAACAGGTTGAGGAAGGCGTTCATGCGCGCTCGCCTACTTCAGTGGCCAGACAGTCGCAAGATACTTCCAGTTGATGAAGTAGTACAGCACGAACGAAGCCAGGAACACCATCGCGAGGGAGAAGGTTCCAGGCGCGACCAGGCCCCAGGCACCGACCGTCGAGCCGTGGCCGGTGATGGCGGTCGAGACCGGCTTGGGCGCCGGCGCAACGCCCGCGGCGGCGCGCACGTGCGCGAAGCCCGGAGTCACGATCTTCTTGCCCAGAAACACCGAGCCGACCGTATTCAGCAGGTACATGCCCCCGCCCGTGATCGCGATCAGGCCGGTGATGCCGGCGAGGCCCAGCATGAGGAAAGCCGCGCCCGGGAACTCGTACGGGAAGGTGTTTCCCGCAAAAGTGATGTCCCAGTCCCGCCGCGGCACGCCGAGCGTGCCGGCAGCCATCAGGAACAGCGCCACGCCGTACATGCCGAGGCCGAACACGTACGGCTGCCACTTGGCCATGGTCGGGAACATGATTTCGCGCCGGAACAGCACCGGGATCAGGAAGTAGGTGAGCGCCATGAACGCGAGCGTGGTGCCGATCACCACCGTGGCGTGGAAATGCCCCGGCACGTAGAGCGTGTTGTGGATGATGAGGTTGAGCTGCTCGGTGCCCATCATCACGCCCGAGATGCCGCCCAGGAAGCCGAACCCGATCAGCGAAATGAACATGCCGGAGAACACCGGGTTGCCCCAGGGGGCCTTCCTCAGCCACTCGAACAGGCCGTGGGTGTAGCCCTTTTCGCGCTGCGCCACCTCGATCGCGCCCGGCACCGTCAGCCCGTGCACCATCGACGCCAGCACCGCCAGGTACATCGCGTAGCTGGTGTTGAAGATCTTCCAGTTCGAGCTCAACCCCGGATCGACCAGAAGGTGATGCGCGCTCGCGAGCTGCAGGAAAAATATGTACAGCAGGAACGCCATGCGGCTTACCCGCTCCGACAGCGGCTTGGCGCCGAACACGATGGCGGCGATCGCGTACCAGACCGAGATGTGCGCCGCGACGTTGATCTGCTGCGACGAATGGCCGAAGGCCCACCAGATGGTGCGGTACATGAGCGGGTCGATGTGGCTGATCAGGCCGATCGACCAGAGGAAGGTCGGGATCAGGATGATCGCGCCCGAGGCGATGGTGAACACGGCGATGATCGCCGCCGTAATCGCGCCAAAGGTCACCAGCGGAACCGAGCCCACATAGGTGCGCTCGCTCTTGGCCGTCACCAGGGTGCCGAAGAAGACGAAACAGGCGATCAGCGCCCCGACCGCGAACAGGATCAGCCCGAGGTAGAAGCTCCAGTGCGCGCTCATCGGCACGTACGAGGTCATCATCACGCTCGAGTCACCGCGCATCACGGCGTAGTTGTTGACCAGGGCG
>DATFMS010000057.1:0-4417 GCA_035266805.1 Burkholderiales bacterium
GGGCGGCCTTACGATGGCGGGCTGACCGCGGCCCAGCGCGGCCGGCGCCGGTGCAGCCGCGCGCGGCGAGCCATCCGGCCGGGACAGCCGGCTAGGGCATACTTGCGCCATGCCCCTGGCGTGGCGCCACTGGAAGATCAAGACGCTGGTTTACGGTCTGGTGCTGGCAGTGGCCTTGCCGCTGATCGCGCTGGTCGCGTATCTGCTCATATCCAATCAGGACAGCGAGCGCGAGCAGGCGCTGACCTCGGTCGCGAACCTGGCGGCGAGCGCCGCCAACAACGTCGCGACCGTGATCGCCGCCGGACAGACGACGCTGGAGCGGCTCGCCGCGCGCCCGGCCGTGCGCGCGCTCGATCCGCGGCGCTGCGACCCCGCGCTGGATGCGTTCAGCGACCTGGTTCCGGTCAACGCCAACCTGACCGTCATCGGCGCCAACGGCAGGGCGGTCTGCTCCGCGGTGCCGCTGCCGCCGGGCGGGGCGCCCGACATGACCGACACCGAGTGGTTCGGGCGCGCCATGACGGAAAACCGCTTCGTGGCGAGCAAGCCGTTCCGCGGCCGCATCACCGGCCTGCTGGTTTCGGTGCTCGCCTACCCGCTGCGCGACGGCGCCGGCGCGCCGATCGGCGTCGTGACGCAGCCGATCGAGCTCGCGCGGCTGCGCCCGCTGCACGACCTGGCGCAGCTTCCGCCCGGCACCGCGCTGACGATCGTCGACCGCGACGGCATGGTGGTCGCGCGCCAGCCGCAGGCGGATTGGGCCGGGCGCAACGTCTCCAGCGACAAGGTGGTGGTCGCCGCGCTCGCGGGCCGATCGGGGGTCTCGTCCGGCGACAGCAGCTTCGGGCGCGAGGTCGTGTTCGCCGCGCGGCCGGTCGCGAGCACCGACTGGGTGACGATCGCCACCATCCCGTCCGACGCCGTGTTCGCCGACGCGCGAGCCAATGCCAATCGCGGGCTGGTGGTGGTGGCGCTCGCCCTGGGTTTGGTGCTGGTGCTGACGATCGCCCTGGTGCGGCGCATCGTGCGCCCGATCGATCAGTTCGTCGCCACCTCGAGGGCGGTCTCAGGCGGCGACCTGACGGCGCGCGTTCCACTGCCCGAACAGGAGGAGTTCGCCGCCGCGGCGCGCCAGTTCAACGAAATGCTCGACGTGCGCGTGAGGTCCGAGCAGCGCCTGGAGAACGTGCTCACCAGCGTCACCGACGCCTGCTTCGTGCTCGACACCGCCTGGCGCTTCACCTACCTCAACCCGCGCGCCGAGCGGCTGCTGCGCCGGGCGCGCAAGGAACTGCTGGGCCGGGTGCTGTGGGACGAATTCCCCGGGGCGCTGGGATCGCCCTTCGAGGCGCACTACAAGACCGCGATGCTGGAGCGGCGGGTGGCGCACTTCGAAGAGCTCTACCCGCCCCTCGAGACCTGGTTCGAGGTCCACGCCTACCCCAGCGAGGCCGGCCTGTCGGTGTTCTTCCGCGACGTCACCGAGCGCAGGCGGCAGCAGGAGGAGCTGTCGTTCCTGGCCCAGTACGACACGCTGACCCGCCTGCCCAACCGCTCGCTGTTCCGCGACCGGCTGCACCAGGCGATGCTGCGCGCGCGGCGCAGCGGCAGCAACCTCGGCCTGCTGTTCCTCGACCTGAACCGCTTCAAGGAGGTCAACGACACGCTCGGCCACGCCACCGGCGACAAGGTGCTGCAGGGAGTCGCCGAGCGCTTCCGCAACCACCTGCGCGAAGCCGACACCATCGCGCGCCCCGGCGGCGACGAGTTCACGATCGTCGTCGAAGGGCTGGCCGGGGCCGAGCAGGCCGAGGCCGTGGCAAGCAAGATCCAGGATGCCCTGGTCGAGCCGCTGCGCATCGACGAGCACGAGATCTACGTCAGCGCGAGCATCGGCATCGTGCTCTATCCGGCCGAGAGCGACGACCTCGACGGCCTGATCAGGAAGGCCGACATCGCCATGTACCAGGCCAAGCGCGAGGGCGGCAGCGCATTCCAGATCTACTCCGGCAGCGAGGCGCACAGCGCCGACGCGGTGGCGATCGAAAGCAAGCTGCGCCGGGCGCTCGCGCGCGGCGAGCTCGCGCTGCACTACCAGCCGCAGGTGGATATCGCGAGCGCGCGGATCATCGGTGCGGAGGCGCTGCTGCGCTGGAGCAACCCGGAGCTCGGCCAGGTGCCGCCGATGCGCTTCATCCCGCTGGCGGAGGAGACCGGCCTGATCATCGAGATCGGCGAATGGGTGATGCGCAGCGCCGCGCGCCAGGCCCGCGCCTGGCAGCTCGCGGGGCTGCCGCCGATCAGCGTCGCGGTGAACTTTTCCGCGCGCCAGTTCCGGCGCAAGGGCGTCGCCCGGACCGTCGGCGCGGTGCTGCGCGACGCCGGCCTCGAGCCGCGGCTGTTCGAGATCGAGATCACCGAGAGCATCGTCATGCACCACACCGAGGCCGCGATCGAGACGCTTGATGCGCTGAGCGCGATGGGCGTCGGGCTGGCGATCGACGACTTCGGCACCGGGTATTCGAGCCTCGCTTACCTGCGGCGCTTCCCGCTGCGCAAGCTCAAGATCGACCGCGCGTTCGTGCACGACGTCGACGCCGGCGGCGCCGACGCCACCATCGTCAAGGCGATCGTCGCGCTCGCCGGCGGGCTCGGCCTGGGCGTCGTCGCCGAGGGGGTCGAGTCCGAAGCGCAGCTCGCCGCGCTGAAGGGCTTCGGAGTGCAGGCCTACCAGGGCTTCTACTTCAGCCAGGCGCTGCCGCCGGAGGACTTCGAGCGCCTGCTGCGCGAGAGCGCGACAGCAAGATCCGGATAGAAACCTCGCCGCGGCGCCGGTAGAGTCACGCCATGCAAAGCCTGATCAGCAAAGCGCGCGCCTACCTCGACGCCCGCCGCGGCGAGCGCGTCACCCTCGGCGAGCTGGCGCGCGCGGTCGGCGCCAGCCCCTTTCACCTGCAGCGCCAGTTCAAGGACGCGCTCGGCCTGTCGCCGAACGACTATCAGCGCGAGCAGCGCCTGGAGGATGCCAAGCGCCTGCTCGCCAACGGCAGCCGCGTCACCGATGCCGTTTTCGACGCCGGCTACGGCTCGGTGTCGCGCTTCTACGAAAAGGCCTCCGGCCGGCTCGGCATGGCGGCGCGCGATTACCGCGCGCGCGGCAAGGGCCAGAGGATCGCCTACGCCCGATTCTCCACCCCGCTGGGCGAAGTGCTCGTTGCCGCAACCGCCCGCGGCTTGTGCTCGGTGATGCTCGGCAACCAAGCCGTCCAGCGCCTGCGCGAGGAATTCAGCGAGGCCGAGCTGGTCGAGGACGCGCAAGGGCTGGAGCCCGTCCGGCGCGCGATCACGCATTTCCTCGCCGGCGACGCCTCGCTGGCGAAGATTCCGCTCGACATCCGCGGCACAGTGTTCCAGCGCAAGGTATGGCAGCAGCTGCGCCGCATTCCGGCGGGCGAGACGCGCAGCTACGGCGAGATCGCGCGCGCGATCGGCGCGCCGCGCGCGGTGCGCGCGGTGGGCAGCGCCTGCGGCGCCAACCCCGTGGCGCTGGTGGTGCCCTGCCACCGCGCGGTGCGCTCGGACGGCAGCCTCGGCGGCTACGCCTGGGGGCTCGAGCGCAAGAAGAAGCTTCTGGCGATCGAAAAACGCAGCCGCAAATGAGGCCGGCCGATTACGGCCGCCTGGTCGCGCTGGCGGCGATCTGGGGCGCCTCGTTCATCTTCACCCGCGTGGTAGCACCTTCGCTCGGCGCGATCTGGACCGCCGAGTCGCGGGTGCTGCTTGGGGGCCTCGCGCTGCTCGCCTGGTTCCGCTTCGCCGGCTTCGATGCGGGCCTGCGCCGGCACTGGCGCTACTACCTCGCGGTGGGCGCGGTCAACTCGGCGATCCCGTTCGCGCTCTACGCCTACGCCGCGATCCACCTGCCGGCCTCGCTGCTGTCGATCGTCAACGCGACCTCGCCCATGTTCGGCATGCTGTTCGGCGCGCTGTCCGGAACCGAGCGCGTGACGCGGCGCAAGCTGGCCGGGCTCGCGCTCGGGGCGGCGGGGGTCGCGCTCGTCGCGCAGCCCGAGGGCCTGCAGGCCGGCGCGGCGTTCTACGCCCCGATCGCGGCGGCGCTCGGCGCCTGCGCCGGCTACGGCCTGACCGGCGTGCTGGTGCGGCGCTGGGGCCGGGGCGTGCCGGCGCGCGGTGTCGCCGCCGGCCAGCAGCTCGCCGCCGCCGCGGTGCTCGCGCCGCTGCTCGTGCTCGTGCCGCTGCCGGCGCCGCCAACCGCGCTCGTGGTCGGCAACGTGCTCGCGGTCGCGCTGCTCGCCAGCGCGGTCGCGTTCCTGATCTATTTCCGCCTCATCGCCGACGTCGGCGCGACGCGCGCGCTGACCGTCACCTTCCTCATCCCGGCCTTCGGCGTGCT
>DATFMS010000058.1:0-7548 GCA_035266805.1 Burkholderiales bacterium
GATTTCGGCGAGCCGCTGGCCTGGACCCACAACCGGGTCGAGGGACGCACCGAGTACACCCAGCTGCTGTACGTTCCCGAGCGCGCGCCGTTCGACCTCTGGGACCGCCAGCAGCGCCACGGCGTACGGCTGTACGTGCGGCGCGTGTTCATCATGGACGACGCCGGCGAGCTGCTGCCGGCCTACCTGCGCTTCGTGCGCGGCGTGATCGACTCGGCCGACCTGCCGCTCAACGTCTCGCGCGAGATCCTGCAGCAGTCGCGTGACGTCAAATCCATCCGCGAGGGATCGACCAAGCGCGTGCTCGCGCTGCTCGCCGATCTGGCCGAGAACCAGAAAGACAAGTACGGCAAGTTCTGGGGCGAGTTCGGCCAAGTGCTCAAGGAAGGCCTGGGCGAGGACCACGCCAACCGCGACGCGCTGGCAAAGCTGCTGCGGTTTTCCACCACGGCTGCGGATTCGGAGGAGCAGACGGTCTCGCTCGCCGACTACGTCGGCCGCATGAAGCCCGGGCAGGACAAGATCTACACCATCACCGCCGACACGCTCGAGGCCGCGCGCTCGAGCCCGCACCTGGAGATCTTCAGGAAGAAAGACATCGAGGTGCTGCTGCTGACGGACCGCGTCGACGAGTGGATGCTCGGCTTCCTGACTGAGTTCGAGGGCAAGCCGCTGGCGTCGGTCGCGCGCGGCGGGCTCGACCTGGGCGAGCTGGCCGACGCCGACGAGAAGGCGGCAGAGGAGAAGTCCGCCGAGGCGCACAAGGCGCTGGTGGAAAAGGTCAAAGCCGCGCTCGGCGAGCGCGTGAAGGAAGTGCGCGTGACGCTGCGCCTCACCGACTCGCCCTCCTGCCTGGTCGCCGACGAGCACGACCTGAGCGGCCACCTGCAGCGCCTGCTCAAGGCCGCCGGCCAGAACGCGCCGGCCTCGCAGCCGATCCTCGAGCTGAATCCCTCGCATCCGCTGGTGACGCGCATGGCGGCCGACGAGGCGCGCATCGGCGACTGGGCCAACCTGCTTTTCGAGCAGGCGCTGCTCGCCGAGGGCGGCCAGCTCGACGACCCGGCCGCGTTCGTCAAGCGCGTCAACCGGTTACTGCTCGAGTAGTCAGGCGTCGAAGCGGTCGAGGACTTTGCCCGGCCCCGCGTCGAGCGGCAGGGTGCGGCGGCCATCGAACACCTGCTCGCCGTTGACCCACACCCCGGCGATGCCCTTGGGGCGCCGGATCATGCGCCCGCCGCCGCCCGGCAGGTCGGCGACGCGCTCGAGCGGCGACACGCCGACCGACTGCGGATCGAACAGCAGCAGGTCGGCGCCGTAGCCCGGCGCGATGCGGCCGCGCCCGGGGATGCGGTACTTCTGCGCCGGATCGCTGGTGAGGCGGCGCACGCCCTCCTCCAGCGTCAGCGTCTCGGTCTCGCGCACCCAGTGCGCGAGCAGGTGCAGGCCGAAGCCGGCGTCGCAGAGGAAAATAAGGTGCGCGCCCGCGTCCGACAGCGCGATGACGCCGGCCGGGTGCTTGAGCAGCGGCGCGACGCCGGTGTCGTCGTTCTGGAACAGCTTCGCCACCAGCGGCGTGTCGAGCGGCAGGTCGAAGAAGTAATCGAGCGGGTCCTTGCCCGCTTCGCGCGCGAGATTCGTCAGCGGCGCGCCCGCCGCCTCGACCTTGTCCCAATCGCCGTAGAACAGGATGCCCTTGCCCGGGTGCGCGAGGTTGTCGCGAAAGCGCGCGCGGAAGGCCGGGTCGGCGTAGATCGCGGGCAGCTCCTCCGGCTTCATGCGCCTGACCCGGTCGAAAGCGTCGTGCGAGTAGAGCAGGTAGGGATCCCTGAGGGTGAAGTCGAAAGACAGCGGCTGGCAGGTGGTGTGGATGTAGAGCTCGCGCCCGCGCGCGATCGCCGCGGCACACTTGCGGTAATAGCTCATCGCACGGCCGGGGTCTGCCCGGTTGTGCATCGTCAGCACCGTGACCATGAACGCCGGCCGTCCGGTCTCGGCCGCGAGCGCTTCCATGAACTCGGGCGTGGCGCGCGAGCCGGTGGCCATGACGAACACCCCGCGGCCGGCGTCGCCCAGCGCGCCGGCGAGCATCTTCAGCTCGCCATCGGTGGCGATGGTCGAGGGCATCGGCCGCCCGCCCCAGCCGCTGTGGTTGGGCGAGAACGACGAGGCGAAGCCGATCGCGCCGGCGTCGAGCGCGTCGCGCACCAGCGCGCGCATCAGCGCCAGCTCGTCGGCGCGCGCCGCCGAGCGCGTCGAGGCCTCCTCGCCCATCACCGCGGTGCGGATCGTCGAGTGCTGCGCCAGCACCGCGACATTGGCGTAGGGCTTCGCCCGTCGCAGCAGCGCCAGGTACTGGGAGAAGGTCTCGAATTCCCAGCGCGTGCCCGCGAGCAGCGCGTCGAGGTCCATCCCCTCGACCACCGACAGGTTGCGCACCATGGTCTCGCGCATCGGCGCCGGGCACGGCGCGATGCCGAAGCCGCAGTTGCCGAGCACCGCGGTGGTGACCCCGAGCGAAGGCGACGGCGACAGGGTCGGGTCCCAGGTAGCCTGGGCGTCGTAGTGCGTGTGCACGTCGACGATGCCCGGCATCAGCGCCAGGCCGTCGGCGTCGACGATGCGCCGCGCGCCCTCCTTCACTCTGCCGAGCGCGGCGATGCGCCCGCCCGCCACCGCGACGTCGGCGCGCCGGCCCGGTTCGCCGCTGCCGTCGTACACCGTCGCGGCCCGAATCAGCAGCTCGTGCATCGCCTCAATCGCCGGTGGGCGAAATGCGGAACTCGAGCACGCCCTGGGTTCTCATCAGGGCCTCCGACAGGCGGCGCAGGTTGTCCGGGTCGAGGGTGCGGATCATCATGCGGTACTCGAAGTGCCGCCCGTCGTCGCTCAGGCGGTAGCTGAGGTTGGCGACGGTGAAGCCGAAGCCGGCGACCAGCGCGCGCAGCTCGCCCGCCGACATCGGCGCCTCGCGCGCGAAGCGCAGCGTGAAGTGCGCGTAGGACTGGGTCGGCATCCGGCTCTCGAGCCAGCGGAACATCGACAGGGTGCCGAGCGTCATCGCGGCCGCAAGCGCGGCCGGGAAGTAGAAGCCGACGCCGACCAGCACCCCGATCGCGGCGGTGACCCAGATCGAGGCGGCGGTGGTGAGGCCGCGAACCGACAGGCCTTCCTTCATGATCACGCCGGCGCCGAGAAAGCCGATGCCGGTCATGATGCCCTGCGCCATGCGGGTCGGGTCGACCGTGACGCGGCTTGAGCCGTGCGGCGTGAACCACTGCCCCTCGTAGACCGTGACCAGCATCAGCAGCGCCGAGCCGAGGCAGACCAGGGCGTGGGTGCGGAAGCCGGCCGGACGGCCGTGGTAGCTGCGCTCGAGCCCGACCAGGCCGCCGAACAGCAGCGCGATCAGAAGGCGGAAAGTGATTTCCGGATAGTCGCCCATGGCGCCAAGTGTACCCCTGGCGGCCGTGCGAACGCGGTCTACGCGGCGCTGCGCTCCTCGCCGACGCGGCCGCGAATCGGCCAGCTCGGGTTGTGTAGGTTGAAGCGCGGCCGCATGCCCCTGACGTCGTCTTGCGCCGCGAGCAGCGCCGGCACGGTGCCCACGTCGCGCCAGTAGGCGCGCTCTTCGTACTGCGCCACGCCCGGCACGACGTTGTCGGCCAGATCGTAGGCGTAAATCGCGCAGCGTCCCGGCAGCTGCGGCAGCAGGTGGCGCCCGAAGTCGCTCCCGCCGCGCCGCAGCGTCTGCTCCAGCGCCTGCGCCAGCACCCCGGGCTCGAACAGGTAGTTGCCCATCGACGCGTAGGCGCGGCTCGCATCGCCCGGCAGCGGCCGCGGCCGTAGCGGCTTTTCCTGGAACTCGCGCACCGAGCCGTCGGCGTGCGCGGCGATGACGCCGAACGAATGCGCGCTCTCGATCGGCACCGCCACCGCGGCGACGCTCACCTGCGCCCCGCGCGCGCGGTGAAAGGCGGCCATCTGCCGCAGGTCCATGCGGTAGACATGGTCGGCGGCAAACACCGCCACCAGTTCCGGCCGCTCGCGCGCCACCACGTCCATGTTCTGCTGCACCGCGCTCGCGGTGCCCGTGTAGCCCGGTCCGTCGTTGCGCGGCAGGAGCATCCTGATGCCGGGCCCCCAGGCCGCGGCGAGGTGATCGATCAGCAACTGCGGCTTGTACTGCGCCAGCACGTAGATCGAGCTGAGACCCGAATTGACCAGGTTGCTGAGGACGAAGTCGATCAGGCGGTAACCGTCGGCGAATGGCACCGCGGGCTTGGCCTGCTCACGGGTAAGCGGCCGCAGGCGCGCGCCCTCACCGCCCGCCAGCACAAAAGCCAGGATGTGGTCGGAATCCATTGCGAGGGAACCCCGCACCGGCACAATGGAAAAGCGTACCCCCAGCCCAATAGAGGGTATTGATCCACCTCAACCGCCGTAGCGTTAGCGAACCGCGCGCGCCTCGATCAGCTCGCGCAGCGCGACGGGCAGCAGGCCGCGCAGCCTTGCCGACCACTCCTGCTCGCGCCGCTGCCAGACCACGCCCAGCCAGATGATCGCCAGGCCGATCAGCGTCAGCGCGAACGGGAACACCAGGCTGTCGCGGAACACGCGCCACGACAGGTGGCCGAGGTAGCCCGCGATGCCCAGCCCGCCGAACACGGCGAACACGCGCCGCCCCAGAACCGCGCCGACGAGGATCATCAGCAGGTTGATGCCGCAGTAGGCGAGCTTGCCGAGCTCGCTGCCGGAATTGATGAGCGACAACCCGCCCCAGAAAGTTAGCACCCCGAACAGGTAGAGCCAGAATGCGTAGTCGCGCGAGAAGCGCGAGCGCAGGTCGACCCAGAACGCGAGCAGCACCGTGGCGAGGCCGAAGTAGAGCGAGATGAATTTACGGATCTCGAAGTCGTACAGTCCGGCGCCGAACAGGAACGGCACCAGGTCCATGCTCATGTACCACAGCGTCACTGCGATCGGCATCAGCATGAACGGGAAGCGATAGCGCCAAAGCAGGATCGCGCCGATGGCGAGCGTGCCGAACTCCATCATCAACCAGCGGCCGTCGATGAAGACGTGATAGTCGCGATAGGCCTTGGCTGCGTCCCAGTAGCCGAGCGCCGCCTGCGCCGAGAAGATCGCCAGCGGCACCATCACCACCGCGAGCGTAGCCATGATGCCGGCAGGGATCGACAGCTGCTTGCGCTCGAGGAACCAGTGCGTGAGCGCGAGGAACAGCACCAGGTAGCAGAGCGCGGTGACGAAGCCGCCCCAGCCGCCGAGCGAGCTCCAGCCGAGCGTCATGAACAGCGACATGGCGCCGATCGCGATCATGCCGCCGAGGTAATAAAGGACGTGGACCAGGGTGAAGCGCGGCTGCTCGTGCTCCCTGGGCGGCGCCTGCTCGATGAAATGGAGCAGCTCCCCTGCCTGCTCGGCGCTGAGGATCCCTTTCAAAACCGCTTCGTGCAGCCTCTTTCGGTCGGTCGCGTCCATTGATTAGCCGGCGGAGAAGACCTTTTCCCAGTCTACGCGAGGATCCGGCGTGCGCGCGAGCGCCTCGCGCACCCACGCCGCGTGCGCCTGCTCCTCCTGCGCCATTTCGGTCGCCAGGTCGCGCAGGCGAGGGTCGGCGACGCGATCGAGCACCTGCTCGAAGAAGGCCTGCGCGCGCAGCTCCGCGGCGAGCGCGATCTCGAGCGCGTCGTGCGGCGTCATGAGCTGGAACAGCAGATCGTGGGCCGCGCTTTCGGGCGCGCCGGCGTCCAGCCAGGCGAACTCCGTTGGCGCGATCGGCGGCAGCGCCATGCCCTCGCACTCGCGCTCGAGCGCCTTGGCGTGCTCGCCCTCGAACCCGGCCAGATCGGCGAACAGCCGCGCGACGGTGTCATTGCCCTCGTCGGCCATGCGCGCGGAAAACTCGGCGTAGCGCTGCACCGCCTCACGCTCGATCGCGAGCGCGTGCGCGTACAGCGCCGCCACGCCTCCGCCCAGCTCCGCTTGCTCCCCCATCGCGCCCCTCCGCGCCAAGCGCGCCAGCCCCGACTAATACGCGCCTTGGCGCGGCGCGTCTTGACCGGCGTCAAACGGGGTTCAGTCCACGCCGTGCAGGGCCGCGCCGCTCGCGCCCGCCTCGTGCAGCAGCTCCCAGTCGAGCCTCGGGTCGGGAGTGAGCCGCAGCGCGCGCTCGATCTCGGCCACCCGCCGGTGCTCCTCGAGGGCCATTTCGACCGCAAGCTTCATTCCGCCCGCGTCGCCGATGCGGTTGGCCGCCACCAGGAAGAACTCCTCGGCGCGCCGTTCCGCCACGCAGGCGAGCGCGAGCGCGTCGCGCGGCGTCTGCGGCATGAGCGGGAAGGTGAGCTCCATGTAGGCGGGCGACGAGGTGAAGAACCAGGCGTATTCCCAGGGCGAGATCTCGGGCAGCTCGAGCCCGGCCGAACTGCGCTCGAGAGAATCGAGGTGCGCGCGCTCGCTCTGCTCGAGGTTGCGGAACACGCGCTCCACGCCCTCGATCCCCAGGTCCTGCATCCAGTCGGCGAACTCGTGGTAGCGCGACAGCGCTTCGCGCTCGATGGCGAGCGCGTGGGCGAACAGTTCTGCTGCGGACGCAGGGATCAGCTGCTGGGCCATGGGAGTTCTCCTTTCGGGAACCAACGGGAGCGCGAATTGCCCGCGAGCCTAGCGACGTTTTCTTAACTGAATATGAATCTCAGGTAAAGAATGCTTGCGTGCTGTCGTTGGAAAACGACGCATGCAATTGCGGTGTCAGTCAACCGTAAAAGCGGAAATCCGTGGCGAAGCCGCAGCGTTCCTCGTAGTCCCACTGCAGCGGCCCATCATGCATCGCAAGCGAGGCGACATATTCGGTGCCCGGATGATCGTGACCGGGAATACCGCAGGACACGCTTCCCTCGTAATCCGCGCGGCGCGCGACCGCCGATGCACCGAGCTGTCCCACCCGAATGGTCTGCCGCCCGGCCTGGTGCACAAGGGAGATTTCCGCGCGCCCGACCTCGAGCAGCGTCACGATATCGCCGGTGAACGGCATGTTTCCGCCGGCCCTGCCGAGAAAAATGCGCTCGAGCTGCCGCAACGCCTCGGGTGCGGCCTGCGCGTCGATGTACAGTTTGATCGACCAGGGCTTGCCCGGCTCCGCATCGCGGTAGAAGCCGGCCATCACTACCTGCCGCCCCGCCAAGTCAACGCCGTCGGCCTCGCCCCGCTCGATGTGCCACGAGAGCAGGAACTGGCATATGCCGTAGGTCGAATCGCCGCCGGGCTTGCCGTTCAGCCGCCGGCAGGGGCAGACGGCCTGACAGTTGCAGCTCTCGTAATAACTGCCGCGGATCGACCAGCGGGAGCCGCCAGCCCTCGGGCTCATGCGAGCGTCGTGCCGATCAGCCACCCACCCCACACGACGAGCGCCGCGCCCACCGCGCGGTCGAACGCGCGCCCCAGGGGAAGCAGGCGCTCCGCGAGCACGTAGGCCGAGATCGCGGCGGCCCAGGCGAAGCTCATCGCGCCGGCGACGAACAGCAC
>DATFMS010000059.1:0-5040 GCA_035266805.1 Burkholderiales bacterium
TAGCCGCGGCGCCGCGCATGCTCCTGCGCGCGCGCCTCGGGCTGCTCGCCGACGTGGTAGTCGTGGGTCCCGGCCGAGTCGACGCGCACCGTCCGCTCCAGGCCGGCCTCGCGCACCAGGCTGCGCATGACCCCGTCCGCCGTCGGCGAGCGGCAGATATTGCCGGTGCAGACGAAGAGTACCGCCCGCACCGCTACTCGGAGGCCAACTCGACGCCGAACACGCGCCGCTTGAGCTCCGCCAGCTGGTCGCGCACCTTGGCGGCCTGCTCGAACTCGAGGTTCTTCGCATGCTCGAGCATCTTCTTCTCGAGCTGCTTGATCTCGCGCGCGATCTGCTTTTCGCTCATCGCCTCGTAGCGCGCGTCGTCCTGGGCTGCGCGCAGCAGCGTTTGCGCTTCGTCCGCGTCGTAGACGCCGTCGATCAGGTCCTTGATCCGCTTCGAAATGCCCGTCGGGGTAATCCCGTGCTGCGCGTTGAACGCAATCTGCTTGTTGCGGCGGCGCTCCACTTCCGCTATCGCGCGCCGCATCGAGTCGGTCATCACGTCCGCGTATAGCAGCGCGGCGCCGTGCAGGTGGCGTGCCGCGCGCCCCATGGTCTGGATCAGCGAGCGCTCGGAGCGCAGGAAACCCTCCTTGTCCGCATCCAGAATCGCCACCAGCGACACCTCCGGCAGGTCCAGTCCCTCGCGCAGCAGGTTGATGCCAACCAGCACGTCGAATTCGCCCAGCCGCAGATCGCGGATGATCTCCACCCGCTCCACCGTGTCCACCTCGGAGTGCAGGTAGCGCACCTTGACGCCGTGCTCGGCCAGGTAGTCGGTGAGTTCCTCGGCCATGCGCTTGGTCAGCGTGGTCACCAGCACGCGCTCGTGCTTCTTGACCCGCAGCGAGATTTCCGACAGCAGGTCGTCGACCTGGGTCGCGGCCGGCCTCACCTCGATCTCGGGGTCCACCAGGCCCGTGGGCCGCACCACCTGCTCCACCACCTGCGCCGACTTCTCCGCCTCGTAGGCCGCCGGCGTCGCGGAGACGAACACCGTCTGGCGCACCACCTTTTCGAACTCGTCGAAGCGCAGCGGCCGGTTGTCGAGCGCGGACGGCAGCCGGAATCCGTACTCGACCAGGTTCTCCTTGCGCGCGCGGTCGCCGCGGTACATGCCGCCCAGCTGGCCGATCGTGACGTGGCTCTCGTCGATGATCATCAGCGCGTCCGGCGGCAGGTAATCGATCAGGGTCGGCGGCGGTTCCCCCGGCTTGCGCCCCGACAGGTGCCTCGAGTAGTTCTCGATGCCCTTGCAGAACCCGAGCTCGGCCAGCATCTCGAGGTCGAAGCGGGTGCGCTGCTCGATTCTCTGCGCCTCGACCAGCTTGCCTGCCTTGTGGAAGGTCTCGATGCGCTCGCGCAACTCGGCCTTGATTGCCTCTACCGCGCGCAGCGTCGTTTCGCGCGGAGTCACGTAGTGGCTCGACGGATAGACGGTAAAGCGCGCCATCGGATGCAGCACCCTGCCGGTGAGCGGATCGAATACCTCGAGCTTCTCGATCTCGTCGTCGAACAGGGAGATCCGGACCGCGTGCTCGGCGTGCTCGGCCGGGAATACGTCGATCACGTCGCCGCGCACGCGGAAAGTTCCGCGGCGGAAATCGAGCTCGTTGCGCTCGTATTGCATCGCCACCAGCCGCGCCAGGACGTCGCGCTGCGACACCTTCTCGCCCTGGCGCAGGTGCAGGATCATGCCGTGGTACTCCGACGGGTCGCCGATGCCGTAAATCGCCGATACCGTCGCCACGATCACCACGTCGCGCCGCTCCATCAGCGACTTGGTCGCCGACAGCCGCATCTGCTCGATGTGCTCGTTGATCGAGGAGTCCTTCTCGATGAACAGGTCGCGCGACGGGACGTAGGCCTCGGGCTGGTAGTAGTCGTAGTAGGAAACGAAGTACTCGACCGCGTTCTCCGGCAAGAACTCGCGAAACTCCGAGTACAGCTGCGCGGCGAGAGTCTTGTTGGGCGCCAGCACCATCGCCGGCCGGCCGAGCCGGGCGATCACGTTCGCCATGGTGTAGGTCTTGCCGGAGCCGGTGACCCCGAGCAGGGTCTGGAACGCGAGGCCGTCGCTGATGCCTTCGATCAGCTTGTCGATCGCCTCCGGCTGGTCGCCCGCGGGCGGGAACATCTGGTTCAGGCGGAACGGGCTGCCGGGGTAAGTTTGGATCGCCATTCGCAGTGCAGCGGCAAAACTGACATTTTCCCACAGCGGGCGGCCCGGTAGAATACGCACTTCACTCCGATGAATCCGTCCATGAGCAAATCGATCCTCGCCGCAGTGCAGATGGCTCCGCGCGACCCCATACTCGGCGTCACCGAAGCCTTCGTCGCCGACCAGAACCCCAACAAGGTCAACCTCGGCGTCGGCGTGTACTGCGACGACAACGGCAAGGTGCCGCTGCTCGAGTGCGTGCGGCGCGCCGAGCGCGAGCGAGTCGAGGCGGGTCCGCCGCACAGCTATTTGCCGATCGACGGCCTGCAGAGCTATGACCGCGCGGTGATGGAGCTGGTGTTCGGCGCCGAGGCGGCCAAGAGCGGCCGCATCGTCACCATCCAGGCGCTGGGCGGAACCGGTGGCCTCAAGATCGGCGCCGACTTTTTGCGGCGCGTTGAGCCCGCGGCCCAGGTCTGGATCAGCGAGCCGAGCTGGGAGAACCACCGCGCCCTGTTCGAGAACGCAGGCTTCACCGTCAACAGCTACCCCTACTACCACGCCAAGACTCGCGGCCTGGATTTCGAGGGCATGCTTGGCGCGCTGGAGGCCATGCCGGCCGGCTCGATCGTGGTGCTGCATGCCTGCTGCCACAACCCGACCGGCGTCGACCTGTCGCGCCGGCAATGGCAGCAGGTGCTCGAGGCGGTCAAACGGCGCGGGCTGGTGCCGTTTCTCGATCTCGCCTACCAGGGCTTCGGCGACGGCATCGACGCCGACGGCTACGCGGTGCGGCTGTTCGCCGAGTCGTACAGCCCGATCTTCGTCTCGAGCTCGTTCTCGAAGTCGTTCTCGCTCTACGGCGAACGGGTGGGCGCCTTCAGCCTGCTGGCTGGCGATGCGGACGAGGCGGCGCGTGCGCTGTCGCAGATCAAGCGCCTGGTGCGCACCAACTACTCGAACCCGCCCACCCACGGCGGACAGATCGTCGCCACCGTGCTCGCGACGCCTGAGCTGCGCGCGCTGTGGGAGCAGGAGCTCGCCGGAATGCGCGACCGCATCAAGGCGATGCGCAAGGCACTGGTCGAAAAAATTCATGCCCGGGCGCCGGGGGCGGATTTCAGCTTCATCCTCGATCAGCGCGGGATGTTCTCGTATTCCGGGCTGACCAAGGCGCAGGTCGAGCGCCTGCGCGCGGAATACTCGGTCTACGCCATCGACACCGGACGCATCTGTGTCGCCGCGCTCAATTCCAAGAACATCGACTACGCGGCCGAGGCGATCGCCAAGGTGATCTCGAAGTAGCTCACTTGCATTCGACCTTGCCCTCGAGCCTGCCGCCCGCCTGCAGCCCGAGGCTGGTGCCGATCCCGGGCAGCAACACGGTACCGATAACCGCGCCGATCGCGCCCGCCGCGGTGAGCGACAGCGAAGGATCGGCAGTGGTGCCCGCAAGCGCCACCGGCACGCCGACGAAGCCCCCGGTTTTCGCCACCGCAACGTCGAGCTTGCCCGACAGCGTCTGATCCGGCGCGATCGCCACGTTGCCCGAGGCCACCAACGACGGCGAGCGCAGGCAGAGATTGTTCAATTGAATTTGCCTCCCGCGCAGCGCGAGCTGCCCTTTCATCTGCTCGTACTTGGTGGTTCCCCCGGGCGACAGCTTGCCGAGCGGCAGCTCGGCGACGCGCGACAGGTCCACGCCATGCCATTCGCCCCCCACGACCGCGAACGGTGCATCCAGCACCAAGGCATTCCCCAGCTGCCCCGCCGTCCTTGCTTGCGCCGAATAGGTCACCTTCCCGCTCAGCCGCCCGGACAGCCGCGCCGGCTTGCCGAGCGCGGACTGCAACGGAACCATCTCCACACCGTCGACGTCCGCCTTGCCGGCGATGCGCCACTGCTTGCCCCAGCGCGTGTCCACGCTGCCGCTCAGGGTGCCGCCGTAGAGTTTGCCGTACACCTGGGGAAAATCCAGGCGCTCCCCGTGCAGCTCGCCTCTGGCGTCGAGCGTGTCGAAGAGCAGCGGTGCGACGGCAAACGGCAGGCGCCAATCGTGCGCCGTGACGGCCACGCGCGTCCGGCCGCCGCCCTGGGGATCCAGCGTCGCCCTGAACCTGCCGTCGTCGGTATAGAAGCGCACCACCGTCGCGGACGGAACGACCGACAGCTCGACGACGACATTGAACTGCGGCAGCTTCAGCGCGCGTTGCTCGTAGGTCACGTGGCGCAGAACGATCCGCCGCACCAGAATTCCGCTCCCGCCGCCCTTGGGCAGCTTGTCGAGCAGATCCAGCGCCGAAGCCTTGACCCGCACCCGGTCGGCACGGATCTCGTGCACCACGTACTCGCCCGCGAGCAGTAGCAGCAGGTCCGGCACGATGCTTGCGCGCTCGATGCTCACCTCGTCCTTGCGCCCGAGCTTCAAGCCGACGATCGCGACCCGCGGCGTCGGCAGCAACTGCAGCCGCAGATCCCTGATCGACACCGGCTGGCCGATCTTTTCCGAGACGAGCTTGTTCAGCTCGGGAATGTAGCCCTCGAGCGGCACCAAAAACGGCACCGCAAGCGCCGTGGCAAGAAGCCCGACGACGACAACCAGGGCCCAGAGCCATTTGCTTTTTCTTTTTCTCGCAAGGCGCATCGCGTGATTGCTTGGATATCCGGAAATCCTTAAAATAGCGGGTTTTCCGGATCCCCGATAGCTCAGTCGGTAGAGCGACGGACTGTTAATCCGCAGGTCGTAGGTTCGAGCCCTACTCGGGGAGCCACCTTATCTCAAGGCCTAAGCTATTGGCTTGGGCCTTTGTCACATCCGCAGCGCGAAGAAAACG
>DATFMS010000060.1:0-2353 GCA_035266805.1 Burkholderiales bacterium
TCTGCTGGCGCTCGAGCTTGGCCAGCGCCGAGGCGAGCCCGCGCGGGTCGCCGGTCAGCTCGACCGCGGCGACGTCGGCGTCGAACTCGCGCGTGCGCGAGAGCGCGAGCTGCAGCAGGCTCGAGATCGAGGGCGCGAAGATGAGCAGCAGGATGGCCAGCAGCGGCAGGCCCTGGCCGGTGAAGAGCGAGACCGGGATCAGGATGAACAGCAGCATCTGGCCGAGGAACGACATCAGCGCGGTCGTGCGCCCGACCACCGCGGCCAGGGTCATGACCCAGACGTCGCTCGCGCGCACGTGCGAGAGCTCGTGCGCGAGCACGCCGGCCATCTCGCGCGGCTCGAGGCTGGTGAGCAGCCCGTCGGTGACCGCGATCGCAGGGTTTTCCCGGTCGCCGGCGGCGAAGGCGTTGAGCGCGGGCGTCGCCACGCGGTAAAGGCGCGGCGCGCGCGGCAGCCGGGCGCGTTCGGCCAGCCCGGCTACCAGCCGGAAAAGGCCCGGCGCCTGCGCCGGCGCGAGCGGCTGCGCGCGCGTCAGGCGCAGCGCCAGGTCGGGCGAGGCGCCGTAGCCGAGCAGCGCCAGCACCGGCCCCAGCGCCGCGGCCCACAGGCCGACCTGGCCGAACAGGGTCCAGCCGAGGAAACCCGACAGCGCGGCCATCGCCGCCAGCAGAGCGAGCGACTGGAGCGCGTTTTGCACTCGGTGGGCGGTGCTCAGTGGGCTCGTCATAGCGGCGTAAATGGGGTCAGAGTCGCATTTTTCAAAACAATTCGACTCTGACCCCGATTTTCGCGGGTAGATTGCGGTCTGGTCAGAAAGGAGAAACCCATGCCGAAAACAGTGCTTATCACCGGCGCCGGAAGCGGCTTCGGCCGCGGCGCCGCCGTTCAGCTCGCCCAGCGCGGGCACAAAGTGATTGCCAGCGTCGAAACCGACAAGCAGGCCGCCGAGCTTGCGGCCGCCGAGCCGAAGCTGACCGTGGTCAAGCTCGACATCACCAATGCCAAGGACGTGGCCAAGCTCGACCAGTGGGACCTCGACGTCTTCATTGCCAACGCCGGCATGGGCCAGACCGGGCCGCTGTCGCTCATTCCCCTCGAGCGGCTGCGCGCGGTGTTCGAGGTCAACGTGTTCGGCACCTTCGCCACCACGCAGCGCGTGGCGCAGGCGATGCGCAAGAAGCGTTCGGGCCGCATCCTGATCGTGTCGTCGATCGGCGGTGTGCGCGCCGGCGTGGGGTCCGGGCCGTACACCATGACCAAGCACGCGCTGCAGGCCTTCGGCACCGCGCTGCGCGCCGAGCTGGCGCCGTTCGGGGTCGACGTCGCGCTCATCAACCCGGGCCCGTTCGCCACCGGCTTCAACGACCGCATGGCGAACAACCCGGGACCCTGGTTCGACCGCAAGACCGCCGCGCCCGAGGACGTGGCGATCATGGATTCGCTGGTGCAGCGCATCACCGTCGGCCAGCTGAACCCGCCCGACGTCGTCAAGCGCTACGTCGAGCTGGTCGAAGCCGACAAGACGGAACTCGTCAACTTCATCCCGCCCGACATCATCGAGCGCATGAGCAAGCCGAAATAGGAGCTCACCGCCATGCCGAGAACCAAAGTCAGCGTCCCCGACGTCGCCGAAGCCGACCCGGGCCTATGGACGAACTGCATCCGTGCCGGCGATCTGCTGTTCATCTCCGGCCAGGTGGCGCGTCCCTTCGACGGCGGCAAAACGCTGGTGGGCGACGACGAGTACCAGCAGGCGAAGCAGATCTTCTCGCGCATCAAGCGCATCTGCGAAGCCGCGGGCGGCAGCATGGAGGACATCGTCAAGGTGACCATCTTCGTGGTCGACATCACGAAGAACACCGAGGTCTGGCGCGCGCGGCGCGAGTTCTTCAGCGGCGACTTTCCGGCCTCGACGCTGGTCGAAGTGCGCTCGCTGGCCGGCGCGCAGACGCTGGTCGAGATCGAAGCGGTCGCCTACCTCGGCAGGAGCTGAAGCGAAGCTTCAGGCGAGCGGCTCGAGGCTCTCGAGCACGGTGGGCAGCAGTTCGCTCACGGTGGGGTGAATGCG
This sequence comes from Burkholderiales bacterium, assembly GCA_035266805.1. Lineage (GTDB taxonomy): Bacteria > Pseudomonadota > Gammaproteobacteria > Burkholderiales > SG8-39 > DAHVFK01. Next base: position 2,072 of record DATFMS010000060.1, read on the forward strand.
CACCCGGCGCTGGAACTCGGGGTAGGGAGTGCGGGCGTAGACGACGTCGATCAGCGAGTGCACCGCCTCGTCGCAGCCGGTGCCGAGCAGCGCGGCGCCGAGGATGCGCTTGCTCGCCGCCTCGACGTGGATCTTGAGCAGGCCCTGGGTCTCGCCTTTTTCGCGCGCGCGCGCGACGCGGCTCATGGGGCGCTTGCCCACCAGCGCCTCGATGCCGGCCTTGCGGATCTCGGCTTCGCTCATGCCCACGCGCCCGAGCGGCGGGTCGGTGTAGAGCGCGTA
>DATFMS010000061.1:0-4162 GCA_035266805.1 Burkholderiales bacterium
GATTCCCTGCGGCGCGGAAAGCCGGAAATGCCGCCCAGCATCCTGAGCTGCGACATGGCCTCGCGCCGGCCGGTGAGAATCTTGTGCGGGTAGGTCTGATGACCCACGTCCCACACGATGCGGTCCTGCGGCGTGTCGAACACGTAGTGCAGCGCGATCGTCAGCTCCACGGTGCCCAGGTTAGAGGAAAGATGTCCGCCGGTCGTCGACACCGAATCGAGCACGAAAGCGCGCAACTCGTCCGCCAGCTGCTTGAGCTGCTTGCGCTCGAGCTGTCGCAACGCAGCGGGATCGTCGATGGTCCTCAGCAGCTCGTACATGGCTGGATTGTAGTCCTGCGCGCGGGCTTCCCCGCCCTCGTGCGGCAGCGCGCCCGTGGTGCCCGTAATGACCGACATCAGAATTTCCTCAGCACAATGTAGTCCGCCAGCTCGCTGAGCCGGCGCGCGCGCGCGCCGAGCTGCTCCAGCGCGGCGTGGGCGTCGCGCCGCAGCGTCTCGGCCAATTCGCGCGCGCCGCCGATACCCATGATGGAAACGTAGGTCGGCTTGCCCTGCCTGGCGTCCTTGCCGGCGGTCTTGCCGAGCGTAGCGGTGCTCGCCTCGGCGTCGAGCACGTCGTCCACCACCTGGAACGCGAGCCCGACGCACTTCGAGTAATGGTCGAGCTTCGCTTGCCGCGCCTCGCCGAGCGCTTCGCCGCAGGCGGCGCCGATTGCCACCGCGGCGCGGATCAGGGCTCCGGTCTTCTGGATGTGCATCAGCTCGAGCTCGGGCAGCGTGAGAGATCCTCCGGTCGACTCGAGGTCGATTGCTTGCCCGCCCGCCATGCCGTGCGAGCCTGCGGCGTACGCCAACTCCCGCACCATCCCGAGCTGGGCCGCCGGATCGTCCGCCAGCCGGTGCTCGGCAAGCAGCTGGAAGGCAAGCGCCTGCAGCGCGTCTCCGACCAGCATCGCGGTCGCTTCGTCGTACTCGACGTGCACGGTCGGCTTGCCGCGCCTGAGCACGTCGTCGTCCATGCACGGCAGATCGTCGTGCACCAGCGAATAGGCGTGGATCATCTCGATCGCCGAGGCCGCTATCTCGAGCCGCTCCGGGCTCGCGTCCGATACCGCGCCAGCGGCGAACGCGAGCAGCGGCCGCACTCGCTTGCCACCTCCCAGGCTTGCATAGCGCATTGCATCGTGCAGCCGCTTGGGCGCGAGCTGCGGCGCCGGAAGCAGACGCGCCAGCGCCGCCTCCATGCGCGCCTGAACCGCGCTCAGCCAGGAATGAAAGTTAGGTTCAGTCGCCGTCACCTTGCTCCGGCCCAGCGGCGGCAAGCGGCTTGAGCACTTCACCCTCGAGCACTTTGACCTGCTGCTGGGCGGCCTCGAGCCGCTCCTGGCAGAAGCGCGCAAGCTCGAGGCCGCGCTTGTGTGCGGCGAGCGCCTGCTCGAGGCTGAGGTTGCCGCCCTCCATCCGCGAAATGACGCGCTCGAGCTCGGCGAGCGCCTTCTCGAAACTCAGCTCGGACGGCGGGGTGGCTTCGGCGGCGGAACTTTGCCGGGGAGACTTGCTCATAGAGAGCGAAACCTTAGCCGACCGGACGCTGGCCGGTCAAACCCGGTCTGCGCTAGAATTTCGCCCCCGTTTCCGGAGACTTCACAGCGTGACCCATTCCTGCCTGGTCTCGAGCGACGAGTTGGCGCGCCACCCCGAGTGGCGCCTGTTCGATTGCCGCCACGATCTCGCCAAGCCCTACCTCGGCGAGCAGCAGTACGCCCAGGCGCATATCCGCGGCGCGCTGTTCGCGCACCTCGACCGCGACCTCTCGGCCCCGCCCAACGGCCGCAACGGGCGCCACCCGCTGCCCGATCCGGCGAGCTTCGTCGCCTGGCTGGGGCGGCAGGGACTGCGGCCCGGCGACCAGGTCGTGGCCTACGATGCCAACAACGGCGCGATGGCCTCACGCCTGTGGTGGATGCTGCGCTGGGTCGGGCACGACGCCGTCACGGTGCTCGATGGCGGCCTAGCCAAGTGGCTCGCAGAAGGCCGCGAGGTCACCGCCGAAGTGCCTTCCTTCCTCGCCACCGACTACGTAGGGCGACTGCGCACGCAGATGAGCGTCGAGGTCGATGCCGTCGAGCAGCATCTCGGCGCGACGGACATGTTGCTGCTCGACGCCCGCGCGCCGGAGCGCTTTCTCGGCGCGGCCGAGCCAATCGACCCTGTCGCCGGCCGCATCCCGGGCGCATATAACCGGTTCAACGGCGAAAACCTCGCGTCCAATGGCACGTTCAAGGAGCCCGCAACGCTGAAGAAAGAGCTGGGCGCGTTGCTCGGCGGCCGCGACCCGGCCGAGGTCGTGCACTACTGCGGCTCCGGCGTCGCGGCGTGCCACAACCTGCTCGCGATGGAGATCGCCGGCTTGCACGGCTCGCGCCTATATGCGGGCTCCTGGAGCGAATGGATCGCCGAGGCGCGGCGGCCGCAGGCGAAGGGTCCCGCATAGCCGCCGACGCGCTGCTCGTCGCGCACTTCCTGACCGCCGCCTTCGTCGTCGGCGGCCTGCTGCTGACTTGGCTCGGCGCCGCCGCCGGCTGGCAGTGGGTACGCAATCCGTGGTTCCGCTTCGCTCACCTCGCGGCGATCGGTATCATCGCGCTCGAGGCGCTGCTCGGCGTTGCCTGCCCGCTAACCGTTTGGGAGGACCTGCTGCGCGGCGGCCTGCAGCCGCATTCGTTTGTCGGTCGCTGGGTCCAGGCTCTGCTCTATTACGACGCGCCCGAGAGGCTGTTCACGCTGCTATACGTTGTCTGGGCGCTGGCGACGCTGGTCACGCTGTGGCTCGTTCCGCCCAGGAAAAGAGCTGCCTGAAAACCTCCTCGCGCACCTGCGCGCGCGACAGCACGAGATCATGCAGCCCGCCCGGGAACGCGAGCACGCTCACGCGCGGGCCGAGCGCCCTGCTCCAGCGCGCGATGTCGCGCCAGTCGAGCACGATGTCCGCCTCGTCCGAGTGCATCGAAAGCACCGGCAATTGCAGCGCCAGCCCCGCGTGCACCCGCGCGTGGGCGTCGGCGACCGCCGCCAACCAGCCGAAATAGGCGGGGAATCCCGCCGCCGGCTTCAGGCGCAGGTCGAAGTCCCACTCGCCGCCGAAGTCCCGGTGCAGGCTTCGCACGTAGGCAGGGCTCAACGCGCCGGGATTGCTGAGGAAGGGCAGCGCCCGCCCGAGCGCGATCGCGAACCGCAGCTGCAGCCGGCCGAGGGGCCGCGCGTTGAACTCGAAAAAGGGGCTGTTGAACCACAGCGCGCGCAACTGCTCGCGGCGCTCGCCCTCGGCGGCGTAGAGCGAGCAGACCAGGCCTCCGGTGGAATGCCCGGCCAGCAACGCCGGCTCGCCGATCTCCTCCAGCGCGCGCGTGATCTCCGGGTAGTACTCCTCGATGCGCCGGCAAAAGCACGGGTGCTGGTGTGCGAGCAGCGAGCGTCCGTGCTTGCGCAGGTCGAGCGCATGGAAGGCGTAGCCCTCCTGCGCGAAGCGCAGCGCCATGTGGCGCTGAAAGAAGTAATCGACGAAGCCGTGCACGTAGAGCACCGCGCCGCGCCGCGCGTTGCCGGCCGGCAAGCGTACCAGGGTCGCCGCCACCGCGCCGTCGTAGTCGGGAGCAAGCTCGAGCGTCTTCGCCTCGAAGCCCTCGAGCAGTGGATCGGGGCGCCATTCACTCATGCCGCGACAGAGCCCATGCGACATGCTCGCGCACCAGCTGCGAGGGGTGATCGGCCCGAGCGCGCAGGGCCGCAAGCACCTCGGGCGCGCGGGGCGCGTTGCCCAGCCCGACCGCAAGGTTGCGCAGCCAGCGCTCGTAGCCGATTCGGCGGATCGCCGAGCCGCGCATGCGCTCGCCGAACTCGTCCTCGCTCCAGGCGAACAGATCGACCAGCGTCGCGCTGTCGAGCCCGTTGCGCACCCTGAAGTCCTCTTCCGCGGAAGGCTTCGCAAACCCGTTCCACGGGCAAACGAGCTGGCAATCGTCGCAGCCATAGACCCGGTTGCCGATCAGGGCGCGCAGTGGCAGCGGAATTGCGCCCTTGTGCTCGATCGTGAGGTAGGAAATGCAGCGCCGCGCATCGAGCTGGTAGGGCGCGCGGATCGCCTGCGTCGGACAGACATC
>DATFMS010000062.1:0-4297 GCA_035266805.1 Burkholderiales bacterium
TGTCCCTTGGGCGTGCCTTCGGCCACCACGTGGCTGACTTTGACGACGATCGGCGCGGCCTGGGCGGCGATCGAGAGCGATAACGCGACAGCGCCGGCAAGCAACACTGGGGTGATTCTCATGGGGTTCTGCTCCGTCTGAACTGTTGGGGGGATGACAGCTTCCTTGCGGGCGCCATCCTAGCCGCGTAAGTTGCGTGCAAGCTTGATCTGCGTCAAACGGGTTCGCACGGGTACCTTCGGCAGACCGAGACCTTGGAGGCCGGGGAACCCACCCTCGAAGCCCTTCCGAACCCGGCACGCGATAAACGTCGATCCCATCTTTCCCTTCACCGGCGGCCGCCTGATCGCAGCGGAGCGAATCGCGGGGTGGGATGCACGCTGCATTGCAGCACGAAACCGTAAGGCTCCCGATAGGGAAAACGTCTAGACTTTGTCGCGCCGGGATATCCAGCGAACGATCTGCAACCGAATTCTCCGTCAGGCCATCCCGTTCCATCAACAGTAGGAGGAGATTGCAATGAGCAAGAGTTTCGATCGGCGTCGATTTATCCAAACGACCGCGGCGGCGTCTGCCGCCGCGATGTTCCCGTACATTCGTACCTCGCGCGCCGCCGGCAACCTGAAGTTGGCGTTCTGGGACCACTGGGTCCCAGGCGCGAACAAGACCATGGAGTCGATCTGCCACGAGTGGGCAGCGAAGCACAAGGTCGACGTCACCATCGACTTCATCACTTCCCAGGGCAGCAAGCTCGAGCTGACGATCGCCGCCGAGAAGCTGGCGAAGTCGGGTCACGACCTGGTGCAGCCGAGCGCGTGGTCGCCCGCAGCCTACGCAGACGACTTCGAACCGGTGGACGACGTCATGCACGCGGCGATCAAGGCCAACGGCAAGCCTTATGGGATCGTCGAGTACCTGGGTAAGCCGAAGGGCCATTGGGTCGCGGCGCCTGCGGTAACCGGCAGCCAGGTGAAGCCGCCCTGCGCGCGCATCAGCATGTTCAAGGAATACGCCGGACTCGACGTCACCAAGATGTACGCCGGACCTGGCGGCCATTCGGACAAGAAGCTGCAGGACGAGTGGACCTGGGAAAAGTTGGCCGAGGTTGCGGAGAAATGCCACAAGGGCGGCCACCCCATCGGCCTGGGCCTCGGCCAGACCACCGACTCGGTGGACTGGGCCGGCGCCTTGTTCCACGCGTACGGCGCAGAGCTGGTCAATGCGAAGGGGGACGTGACCGTCAATTCGGACAACACCAGGCAAGTGCTCGAGTATGCGAAGCGGCTGGTCCGGGTCCTGCCGAAGGACGTGATCGCGTGGGACGACGCCTCGAACAACAAGTGGCTCATCTCGGGGCAGGGCTCCATGATCATGAATCCGCCGAGCGCGTGGTCCGTGGCCAAGCGCGACAACCCGTCGGTGGCCGCGGACTGCTGGACCTTCGCCTCGCCCAAGGGGCCGAAGGGGCGCTACGCGCCGGCCCTGCCGTTCTTCTGGGCGATCTGGAAGTTCTCGCCCAACAAGTCGGCGGCGAAGAGCCTGCTCGCGCACCTGATATCGCGGCACTCCTCGGAGCGCTTCGTCGCGGCGAGCAACGGCTACGATCTGCCGGGTTTCACGAGATTGCGCAGCTTCAAGACCTGGGCCGAGGTCGAGCCGCCGAAGGGCACGGTATACAACTACCCGCCGAAGCCGGACCAAATCATAATGGTCGCGGGCGGGCCGGGTCCGATCCATGTCGTCAACCAGATCTACACCCAGGGGCTCCTGACGCAGATGCTGGCCAAAGTCGGCGCCCAGGGACAGTCGGTGAACGACACCATCGCCTGGGCCGAGAATCAGATTAAGGCCTATTCGATGATGTAAGCTCGCCACCGGGTTCGGCAAGCGCCGGCGCGTGCCGGCGCTTGCCGACGCCTCCGAGGTGGGCGCGCCCGGTGAGTAACGAACAGCAAGAGTAGGAGGAGGAATCCGATGGCCAACGGCATTGCGGCCAAGGCGCCCGCGTCGGGCGCCGCTCGCCGCATGACGATGCAGAAGCTCATGCGGCGCCGCTCGACGACCGCGCTCGCGCTCGCGCTGCCGCTGATCGTGCTGATCGCGACGCTGGTGATCTATCCGGCGTTCTACGCGGTGTATCTGTCGATGCTCGACCGCACGATGGAGAACTTCACCGGTCTGCGGAACATCCTCTTCCTGCTGCACTTCGATACCTTCTGGATGGTGGTCAAGCAGTCGTGCCTGTTTGCGATCACGGCCGTCATTTTCAAGGCCCTGATCGGCTTCGTCAGCTCGCATTTCGTGCACAACCTGCCGGCCAAGGGCCAGCGCAAGTGGCGCGGCATGCTGCTGGTGCCGTGGGTGATCCCGACGGCGATGAGCACCATCGCGTGGTTCTGGCTGTTCGATCCGTCGTACAGTGCGATCAACTGGATCCTCGCCAAGTTCGGCATCGAGGCCATTCCCTTCCTCGGCGTGCCGGGCTGGGCGCGCTTCTCGGTGATCCTGGTCAACGTCTGGTACGGGGCGCCGTTCTTCCTGATCATGTACCTGGCGGCCCTCAAGTCAGTGCCCGACCAACTCTACGAAGCGGCGGCGATCGATGGCGCCAACTGGTGGCAGAAGGTTTGGTACGTGACGCTGCCCATGATGCGCAACATCATCGCCATCACGATGCTGTTCTCGCTCATCGTGACCTTCGCGAATTTCGACATCGTCCGCATCCTGACCTACGGTGGTCCGGTGAACAGCACGCACATCTTCGCCACCTGGGCGTTCGCGCTCGGGATCCAGGGCAACAACATCCCCATGGGCGCGTCCGTGTCGCTGTTCATGCTGCCGATCCTCGGGGTGGCCGCGTATTTCATCCTGCGCGACATCACCCGGCGCGGCAGCTCGGTCTGACCATGAGCGCGACCGCACAAGCAATCGGCCCGGCAACGCCGGCAAAGCACGGCAGCCTGCGGCGCAGCCGCCGCTGGGCTCTCTGGTGGTCCTATGTCTTTCTGGTGCTGTTCGCGGTCTTCTTCCTCATGCCGCCGGTCTACATGCTCATCATGGGCCTGAAGACCAGCAGCGAGATCGCGGCGATGACCAACCCGTGGTGGGTGTATCACCCGACGCTGGAGAATTTCAAGGCGCTGCTCACCTCGACCCAGTACCTGACGTTCTTCCGCAACTCGGCGGTGATTGCGGTTGCGGTGGTCGTGATCACCATGCTGATCGCGGTGCCCGCTGCCTTCTCGCTCGGGCGCATGAGGTTCTGGGGCTCGACCACGCTGGCGACCGGGGTGTTCCTGACCTACCTGATCCCGGATTCGCTGCTGTTCATCCCGTTGTTCAAGATCATGGCCTGGGTGCACGAGACCACCGGTATCGCGCTGCTCAATCACTGGTGGGCGCTGATCATCATCTACCCGACCCTCACGGTGCCCTTCTGCACCTGGATCATGATCGGTTACTTCCAGTCGATCCCCAAGGAACTCGACGAGGCGGCACTGATCGATGGCGCCGGCTACATCCAGATGCTGACCAAGATCTTCCTGCCGGTTGCCCTGCCAGGCATCATCGCCGCCACCATTTTCGCCTTCACCGTGTCGTGGTCCGAGTTTCTCTATCCAATGGCGTTCACGGTCTCGACCGACCAGCTCGTGCTTCCAGTCGGCATCGTCACGACGCTCATCAAGGGTGACGTCTACAACTGGGGCCAGATCATGGGCGCATGCCTGCTGGGTGCCGCGCCGCCGCTGATCATCTACGCATTCCTGATGGACTACTACATCGCCGGCCTGACCGCCGGCGCGACGAAAGGATAGCCGCATGGCCGAGGTAACGCTGCGCAAGCTTGTCAAGCACTACGACGCCACGCCGGCGGTCCGCGGCATTGATCTGGAGATTTCGGACAAGGAATTCGTCGTGCTGGTGGGCCCTTCGGGCTGCGGCAAGAGCACGACGCTGCGCATGATCGCCGGGCTGGAGGACATTACCGGCGGCGACGTGCTGATCGGTGGCGATGTGGTGAACGACGTGCCGCCGAAAGATCGCGACATCGCGATGGTGTTCCAGAACTACGCGCTGTACCCGCACATGTCGGTGTACGAGAACATGTCGTTCGGCCTGCGCCTGAAGAAGACGCCCAAGGACGAGATCGCGCGCCGGGTGCAGAACGCGGCCCAGATCCTCGACATCAGCGAGCTGCTCGAGCGCAAGCCGAAGCAGCTCTCGGGCGGGCAGCGCCAGCGGGTCGCCATGGGGCGCGCGATCGTGCGAGACCCGAAGGTGTTCCTGTTCGACGAGC
>DATFMS010000063.1:0-23256 GCA_035266805.1 Burkholderiales bacterium
CAGGCGCTCTCCGAGCTGATGATGGAGGCGGCAGGGCCGCTGGCGCAGCCGTTCAAGCCATCGGACGGGGGCGACGGTTTCGATGCCTTCACCGCCTCGCTCGCGCCGCGCTACTGCAACATGCGCAAGACCACGATCTACGCCGGCTCGAACGAGATCCAGCGCAATATCATCTCCAAGATGACGCTGGGCCTTTAGCCATGAACTTCGATTACAACGAAGAGCAGCAGCTGCTGGCCGACTCGATCGGACGCTTCATCGCCAAGGATTACGACTTCGAGGCGCGCAAGAAGATCGTCGCCTCGAAAGACGGCTGCAGCGCGCAGGTGTGGAACACGTTCGCAGAGATGGGGCTGCTCGGCATCCCGGTCGCGGCGGAGCTTGGCGGCTTCGGCGGCGGCGCGATCGACCTGATGAGCGCGATGGAGGCGATCGGCGAGGGGCTGGTGGTCGAGCCGTTCCTTCCCACCGTCGGCCTGGGCGCGCAGTTCGTCGCCCGCGGCGGCAGCGAAGCGCAGAAGAAGGCGATCCTGCCGGCGGTGATCGAGGGCAAGCTGAAGATGGCCTTCGCCCACACCGAGGACGGCGCCCGCTACGACCTGGCGCACGTCGCCGCAGGCGCGAAGAAGGCGGGCAAGGTCTGGGTCATCGACGGCGAAAAGCGCGTGGTACTCGGCGCGCCGCTGGCCGACAAGCTGGTGGTCTCGGCGCGCACCTCGGGCAAGCCTGCCGATGCCAAGGGCATCAGCCTGTTCCTGGTCGATCGCGCGGCGGCGGGCGTGAGCCTGCGGCCATACCTGACGCTGGATGAAACGCGCGCGGCGGACGTGCTGTTCAAGGGCGTAGAGGTCGGCGCCGACGCCCTGATCGGCAAGGAGGGCGAGGCGCTCGTGCTGATCGAGGAGGTGGTCGACTTCGCCACCGCGCTGACCTGCGCCGAATCGATCGGCGTCATGAAGCAGGCCAACGACGCAACCCTCGAGTACCTCAAGACGCGCAAGCAGTTCGGAGTGCCGATCGGGACCTTCCAGGCCTTGCAGCACCGCATGGTGGACATGGTGATCGCGGCCGAGCAGGCGCGCTCGATGGCCTTCCTCGCCTGCGCCAAGGTCGACGGCGAGACCAACCCGGCCGAGCGCAAGCGCCTGGTCTCGGCGGCCAAGGTCAAGATTGCCGATGCCTGCCGCCACGTCAGCCAGGAGGCGATCCAGCTGCACGGCGGAATGGGCATGACCGAGGAGCTGAAAGTCAGCCACAGCTTCCGGCGCCTGACCGTGATCGCGCAGCAGTTCGGCGACGCCGAGCACCACCTGGAGCGCTTCGCGGCGCTCGATCGGAGCTGAAGAATGACGACCAACAAAGCCTGGACCCTCGCCAGCCGCCCGAGCGGCCCGGTGACCGAGCAGAACTTCAAGCTGGTCGAGCGCGAGGCGCCGCGGCCCAAGGACGGCGAGGTGCTGGTCAAGAATCATTGGCTGTCGCTCGATCCGTACATGCGATTCCGCATGGACGACGTCAAGTCCTACGCCCCGTCGGTGCAGATCGGCGAAGTCATGGTCGGCCAGACCGCTGGCGAGGTGGTGGAATCGAAGCACCCGGCGTTCAAGCCCGGTGTCAAGGTGCTCGCGGCCGGCTGGCAGCTCTACAGCTGCATGAAGGGCGAGGAGCTCGCCAGGGTGCCCGCGGGCGCCGCGCCGCTGTCGTACTACCTCGGCCTGCTCGGCATGCCGGGCCTGACCGCGTACTTCGGCATGAAGGAGATCGGCGCGCCAAAGCCGGGCGAGACGGTGGTGGTGTCGGCCGCCTCGGGCGCGGTGGGCGGCGTGGTCGGCCAGCTCGCCAAGATCGCCGGTTGCCGCGCGGTGGGCATCGCCGGCGGAAAGCAGAAGTGCGACTACGTGGTGAAGGAGCTCGGATTCGACGCCTGCGTCGACTACAAGGCCGGCAACCTGCTGCGCGACCTCAAGGAGGCATGTCCCAAGGGCGCGGACGTGTACTTCGACAACGTCGGCGGCGAGGTGCTCGAAACCATGCTGCGGCTGATGAACCTGCGCTCGAGGATCGTCGTCTGCGGCCGCATCGCCGAGCGCGACGAGGCCTACTGCCACAAGAACCTGGGCGTGCTGATCGGCAACCGGGTCAAGATGCAGGGCATGATCGTGTTCGACTGGAAGGACCGCTACCCCGAGGGGATCGAAGCCCTCGCGGGATACCTCGCGCAGGGCAAGCTGAAGTACCGCGAGTCGGTGGTCGAGGGCATCGAGAACGCGCCCAAGGGGTTCCTCGCGCTCCTCAAGGGAGGCAACTTTGGAAAACAGCTCGTCAAGCTCGCCTGAGGCTGCGCTGCGGTCCACAGTCGAGTACGTCGGGTTCTGGCGGCGATTTCTTGCTTTCGTAATCGATTCGCTGATCGTCTTGGTGGTCCTGGTGCCGCTCGCGTACTTCGCCCACAAGGCGAGCGATTGGGCGCGCTTGGGCGAGTACATGCAACACGCAATGGAGCAGGCTGCTGCCGGAGAACGTCCCGACGTTGTCGGTTCCGTGAGCGCGTTGGGCTTTTCCGGACCCTTGGACGTTCTTATTCAGATTGTCTTGCCGATCGCCGCGTTGTTCCTGTTCTGGAAATTTCGCAGCGCGACACCCGGCAAGATGGCGGTCGGTGCGAAAATCGTCGACGCCAAGAGCGGCAAAGAGCCCACCAATTGGCAGCTGTTCATTCGCTTTATTGGATATTTCATTTCTATTGTCCCGCTGGGTCTCGGCTTTCTTTGGATTGCGTTCGATCGCAAGAAGCGCGGCTGGCACGACTTGATTGCGGGTACCGTTGTCGTCTATGAAGACTGACGTGAGGAACCTCGATGATTGAGCTCTATACATGGCCCACCCCGAACGGGCACAAGGTCCACATCATGCTGGAGGAGACCGGGCTGCCCTACCGGGTGCACCCGATCGACATCGGTGCGGGGGACCAGTTCAAGCCCGAGTTTCTGAAGATTTCGCCCAACAACAAGATGCCGGCCATCGTCGATACCGACGGCCCGGGCGGCGGGCCGTTCGCGCTCGCCGAGTCGGGGGCGATCCTGTTCTACCTCGCCTCCAAGACCGGTCGGTTCCTGCCCGAGGACCTGCGCCAGCGCTGGCAGGTGATGCAGTGGGTGATGTTCCAGATGGGGCACATCGGACCGATGCTGGGCCAGGCGCACCACTTCCTCGGCTACGCGCCGGAGAAGATCGAGTACGCGATGAACCGCTACAGGAACGAGGCCAACCGGCTCTACGGCGTGCTCGAGCGGCGCCTGGGCGAGTCGAAGTACCTCGCCAGCGGCGAGTACACCATCGCCGACATGGCGACCATGCCGTGGCTGCGCTTTCCCGAGCGCCAGGGCGTGAACATCGAGGAGTATCCGAACGTCAGGCGCTGGCGCGACGGCATCGCCGCGCGCCCGGCGGTGCAGCGCGCGCTGCAGGTGCTCGCCGACCGGCGCCGCACCGAGATGACTCAGGAGCAGCGGGAAAACATGTTCGGCGCGGCGCAATATGCCAAGCGCTGAGCTGAAGGGAAAGGTGGCCTGGATCACCGGCGGCGGCTCGGGAATCGGGCTCGCCGGCGGCCTGGAGCTGGCCAGGGCCGGCGCGCACGTGGTGATTTCCGGGCGCACCGCGCGCACCAACGATAGCGGCCTGGCGGAACTGAAGAAGGTCGGCAGCGCGGAAGCGACGCTGCTCGACGTCGGCGACCGCGCCGCGGTGGAGAAGACCGCAGCGGAGATCGAAAAGCGCCACGGCCGCATCGACATCCTGGTGACGAGCGCGGGCACCAACATCGGCGGCGGCAAGCGCAACCTGAAGACCATGTCGCTCGACGGCTGGGACGACGTGGTGCGGATCAACCTGAATGGCCTCTTCTACTGCTGCTTCGCCGTTCTGCCCGGGATGCGTACGAGGGGGGACGGTCTGATCATCAATATCTCCTCCTGGGCCGGGCGCTACGCCACGCCGCTCACCGGGCCGGCCTACAACGCCACCAAGCGCGCGGTGATCGCGCTCTCGGAGTCGATCAACATGGAGGAGTGCGCCAACGGCATCCGCGCCACCTCGATCCTGCCGGGCGAAGTGGCGACGCCGATCCTGGAGAAGCGCCCGGTTCCTCCTTCCAAGGAAGAACGCGCACGCATGGCGCAGCCGGAGGACTTCGGCAAGGCGATCCTGTTCGTCGCGACGATGCCGGCGCGCGCCTGCGTCAACGAACTGATCATCAGCCCGACCGCCAACCGCTTCTACCTGGGCGGCATCGAAGCGCCGAAGAATTGATCTTCCTCCGCGTCGCGCTGCCGTTCATCGCGGGGTTCTTCGTCTCGTACATGTACCGCGCGGTGAACGCGGTGCTGGGACCCACCCTGGCGGCCGAATTCGGTCTCACCGCCGGCGGCCTGGGGCTGCTCACCAGCGTTTATTTCCTCTCCTTCGCCCTGTTCCAGCTGCCGCTCGGCCTGCTGCTCGACCGCTTCGGTCCTCGTCGAGTGAACGGCGCACTTCTGCTTCTCGCCGCGGCTGGTGGCACGTGGTTCGCGATGGCGCATTCAATCGCGGAGGCGATCGCCGCGCGCGCGCTGATCGGGGTCGGAGTGTCGGGCTGCTTGATGTCGTCGTTTATCGCCTTCGTACTGTGGTACCCGCCGGCGCGCCTTTCGACCATGAACGGCATTGCCTTTTCAGCCGGCGCGCTCGGCGCAATGACTGTAAGCGTCCCGCTCGAAATGCTCTTGCGCGTCTGGCCCTGGCGCGCGGCGTTCCTGCTTATTGTCGGCGTCACACTGGCGGTAAGCCTGCTGATGTGGCTCTGGGTTCCTGAGCGCAGTGCACGGCGGCGCGGCGAGCCGTTCGCCGAACAGCTGCGCGGATTAGCAATGCTGTCGCGAGATCCGGGTTTCCGCCGAGTTGCAGTCGGACTCGGAACCACCCAGTTTGCTGCGATCTCGATGATTACGCTATGGATCGCGAACTGGTTGCGCGACGTTGGCGGTTACAATCCTTCGGAGGTGGCGCGCGGGCTGCTCGCGGTGAACGTCGCTATGATTGCCGGTTACCTCGGCTTCGGGCGCGCCGCCGACGCTTTGATTCGACGCGGGCGCGAGGTGCTGCCTTTGCTTGCTGGTGGGGTTGCAGTCGCGTCGCTTAGCCTGCTGCTACTCGCGCTTGGCGTGCGTGCTGGCGGCCTCGCGCTTTGGTGCGTTTTCGTGGCCGGGAGTACCGCGATCGTGCTGAGCTACTCGCTGCTATCGCGACGCTATCCGAAAGAGATGGCTGGTCGAGCCAATGCGGCCGTAAACGTATTCTGTTTTGCGGGCATATTCGCCGGACAGTGGGGTGTTGGCTTGATGCTTGACTATTGGCGGCATGGAACGACCGGCTACACGCCCCAAGCCTATTCGTCGACGCTCATCGTTGTCTGGGTCATTCAATTTGTCGGCTTAATGTGGCTCTGGCGTGGCCGTCACCTGCTTGACACAAGAAACGTCCCCGCCCGATTGGGAGGAGCTTGATCATCATCAATATCGACAGTTCTCAGGACAGTGGAAAATGGATACATGCTACATATGATAACGGGTGAATTGCTTGTGCCCTTAGTTGGAGGAGGTCGCGATGAATACGATCAAGATCGTCTGGAGAGAACAATTCAGTTCCGGATATCCTGTCGTAGATAAGCAGCATCGGGAACTGATTTCGATCATCAACGAGTTTCTGGACCGTCTTTCCGCTGACTGTCCGCTGAGTGACGTCCACTACTACATCGCAGAGATTCACCGTCTAATCGAGGAACACTTCACGGAAGAAGATGACATCATGAAGAGTTCCGGATTCCCGCACGTTGCAGCCCATACCGGAGACCACGTGCGATTGCTGCAGACTATTCACGATATCGAGGAGGGCGTCGCCTCACGCGGGGACCTGACGAGCAAAGCAGACCTCGCGCAGGCGATCGAGGCGTGGTTCTCCGTTCACTTCCTGAGCCACGACGCGCTTTTTCACCGCTTCAACCACGATCAGGTGCTTTCCGCCTCCGGTCGCTAGCGTCTGAGGTCTCCGCCCCCGAAGGAAAGCCGCGCGCCAGGCCTCGGGTTGCTGCTGGCGGTCAGCATTGGCGCTCTGCACCGAGGGGTGCGTTGCAGGCCGGCATGTGGAGCCTGCAAGGCAAGGCTTGCGCACAACGGTGATACTGTATACACTTTTTCCGGGCTTGCGACGAAGGGATCGCGGTTCCGGCACCTTTGTCGAAGCACGATTCGCGGCACCGCGGGAGCAATAGCAGCGCGTGGCAGATCTCTCGGCGAACAGGTGTCACATGACGGAAAACGCAAAGATGAGGAAGCCATATGGTCACCGCCGATGAAAATAGACTATTCACGCAGGTCGGCCCCGGTACCCCGGGGGGGGAGCTGCTACGACGCTACTGGTACCCCATTGCAGCCGTAGCGGAGCTGGACGAAAACCCCGTCAAAGCTGTAAAGCTGCTCGGCGAGTCACTCGTGTTGTATCGGGACCGCCAGGGCACACTCGGCCTCATTGACAGTGCCTGCGCCCATCGTAGAGCGAACCTAGCCTTGGGTGTTCCCGAGGAACAGGGGTTGCGCTGCCCGTACCACGGCTGGCGTTTTGCCGAAACGGGCCAGTGTCTTGAGCAACCGGCAGAGAGCCGCCCGTACTGTGACAAGGTGAAGATTAAGGCCTACCCCGTGCGGGTGGCATGCGGTGCCGTCTTCGCCTACTTGGGGCCCCTCCCCGCTCCCGAGCTGCCAATGTGGGATCTGATGGTGTGGGATAACGTGCTCCACGAGATTGCTTACGCCACGCTCCCCTGCAACTGGTTCCAGAGCATGGAGAACACCGTAGACCAGCACCACATCGATTGGCTCCATGTCGCTTTTTCCGACTACGTGCTGGAGCGGGTGGGGCGTCCTGATCTCAAGAAGCGCTTCTGGCGGCCCGGCGAATTCCAGGATAAGTCAGAAGGAGACCGGGGCAGGATCACGGAGATGCTTTATGAGCGCAACGAGCTGGGAATTGCCAGACGAGCCGTTTACGGCGACAGGACGAAAGACCACGCCGACTGGCGCATTGGTCTGCAGGCGGTATTTCCTAACTTTACCCGGGCGGTCAATGATCTTCAGATCAGGGTCCCTGTAGACGACACCCACGTCATCTATTTCCTCATCAGGGCGCACTGGCTGAAGCCCGGCGAGAAGGCGAATCAGGAAAAGATTCCGTATTTTCGCATCCCTGTGCCCATCGACAGCGAGGGAAACGTCACCTGGAGTCAGCTCGATGCGCACGCCACTCAAGACATGGCTGCCTGGATTTCCCAAGGACCAATCGCAGACCGTACCAAGGAACTCCTGGGGGAGTCGGACAAGGGTATTCGCCTGTTCCGTCAGATCTTCAAAGAGCAGGTTCAGGTTGTGGCGGACGGCGGAGAGCCTATGAACGTGTTCCGTGATCCCGCGAAGGCCAAGTACATCTATATCCCCAGTGCCGAGGAAGAAGACTACTGGAGCTATCAGAAGACGCAGATGGTCAGCCGCGCCCGCACTGCCAACAAGTGGAGTCCGGTGCTAAGAGAGATGATCATCAAATACTACCCCGACAAAGCCGACGAGATCCTGAAGGACCCCGTCCACTAGTGGCCTGAGGGCGGCCGAAGAGGAGGAGTGGACGCGGCACGGCACGAGAGCGGGATTCCTGGCCCGGATGCCGCCGCCGCGTTTAGCCGTTCTTGATTGGTGCCCGTTCGCATGAACTATCAGAGAGAATTTCCCCAGAAGCTCAAGGTCGGAATTGTCGGCGTTGGCTCACACGCCTATCGAAACATCCTCCCGGCGATGAACTTCCTCCCAGTGTCACTGGAGGCGGTCTGCGATACCAACCGCCAATTGGCCGCGAAAACGGCGGCTCAATACGGCGCCCGCGGTTGTTACGAAAACGCCGCCGACATGTACCGCAGCGAGCGCCTGGACGCGGTGTTCATTTGTGTCTCGCCCCTCCTTCACCCCCAACTGGCGTGCGAGGCGTTCGATGCCGGACTGCATGTGTGGATAGAGAAGCCTCCTGCGAGACGTGTAGCTGAGGTCGAAGAGATGATTCGCCGCCGGAAGGATAGGGTGGCCGTAGTCGCATTTAAGAAGGCCTTCATGCCGGCCACTCAAAAGGCCATTGAGGTCTTCTCTACCGACGCGTATTCCCCTTTACGCAGCATTCTCGCGGAATATCCCATGTCCATCCCCGAAGACGGGGCCGCGGTTCTTCGGGAGGGAACGTACGTCAACTGGCTGCGCAACGGCTGTCACCCAATCTCGCTCTGCATGGCGGTTGCGGGCGCCGTATCCGCCGTTACCGTTCACCGTGCCGAACACGGCGGTGGCGTGTGCGTCCTGGAATTCGCCAATGGCGTAATCGGCAACTTCCATCTGGCAGCGGGCGAAAATAAAGGCCAACCGCTGGAGCGTTACAGCTTCTTTGGCGATAAATGTCATGTCGTCATCGACAATGGTTTGCGCGTAACGCTCCACCGAGGAATTCCCTTCCATTACGGGGAAACGACCACCTATGTCCCTCAGGGCACGGATAGCGGCGCAGTAGTCTGGGAGCCCCAAAACAGGGAAGCCACCCTTGAAAACAAGGCGCTGTTCACGCAAGGGATGTATCAGGAAATGGAATATTTCTGCGCTCAGGTTCTTGCGGGCAAGCCCGCTCAAAAAGGGTCATTGGAATTCACGCTCGGGGTGATGAAGGTATATGAGGCCGCCCTCATATCAAAAGGCGATCGGATCAAGATTACGTGAACACCAGCTCGAGCATTTCTCCACGATGGAGGAATGCCGCGTTCCAAACCGTGTGCAGTGACCGTTCCATATGCACAGTAGTCATGAGATCAATGCGCAAGCGCGGCTGTACAGGAAACCGCGCGCGGACTATGGTCGGCAAGCTTCATGCGCGTATTAATTGAATTTCAACCCGCAGCAGAAGGAGGAGCTTATGGCGCCTAAACCCGTACCGCATCAGAAACCTTACGGCGAGCGGATCTCGCTCGAGCTTGCCAAGGAGATTGCCGCCGCCGGAGAAGCCTTTGCCACCAAGCAGGGCTGGAATGCCACGATTGCCATTTGCGACGATGGCGGGCACCTGGTGCTGCTGCACCGCATGAGTAACGGCCAGTTCGGCAGCGTTGAGCTAACCATTGCCAAAGCGTACGGTGCAACGGCATTCCGTCGTTCGACGGGAATCTTCCACGATGATCTTGGTGCCGGAAAATTCAACTCGTTTTGGCATCTTCGTCAGGAGGCGGCAATTCCGTTGGAAGGCGGCTATCCGATCATTGCCGACGGCAAGGTCATCGGCGGCATCGGCGTTTCTGGCGTAGGGGCGGCGGGACTGGCGGACGGGGATAGTCAAGTTGCGCTGGCGGCGCTCGAAATCGTGAAGAACAGGTAGTAACGCCAGCTATCAAATAACGCTTCGTCACCACGTTCAAATGGTCATTTCGCTGTCCGAGGAATTGCGGCGAACAGTCGGGTTGGCGCCGGTAAGTTCCTAGATGAACACGAATTCTAGGGCTGCCGGCGGAGGCTCGGAGGTCGACCGGATTGTCGAGGAGCACACGGTGGTGTGCCGCAACTGCCATGGCGGTTGCGGCACGCTTGTGCGGACCGAAAATGGCGTCGTCACCGAGGTCTCGGGCGACCCCGCCAATCCGATAAATCGGGGCAAGCTTTGCGCAAAAGCGGGCGTATCTTCGGTCGAACAGCTCTACCATCCGGACCGCCTTAATCATCCTTTGATGCGAGCCGGGAAGCGCGGAAGCGGCAAGTGGCGGCAAGTCAGCTGGGACGAAGCCTTGTCCGAAATCGCGGGAAAGATGAACGCGCTGAAGGGCCGGTTCGGCGCTGAAACGGTTGCCTTTGCCCGCGGCGTCGGCATGAACAATCAGCACATCATCGGCCGAGTGGCGAACCTCTTCGGGACGCCGAATCTCGCTTCCATCAGCTATGTCTGTTACGCCACGCGGGTATCGGTTTGCCGAGCAACGGCGACCGGACGGTACGGGGGCAAGTCCTGGGACACAGTGGCGGTCCCCGATCTGTACTCGCGGCCGCGATGCGTCGTCGAGTGGGGCTCGCAAAAGCGCACGAGCAACGATCACGGTCTCATCGGGTTTGGGCCAGTCACCGAAGCACTTGAAAATCGCCCAGCGCACATTCTTGTGGATCCCCGGAAGCCATCGGCTGCCGGATCGGTTGATATATGGTTGCCGCTACGGCCGGGCAGCGATGCGGCAATGGCGCTCGGCTGGATCAATCTCATCATCGAGGAAGGGCTTTACGACAAGGAGTTCGTCGAACAGTACTGCCATGGTTTCGAAGAGCTGCGCGCTCGAGCCCGCGAATATCCCCTGGCGAAGGTTGCGGACATTACATGGTGCGATCCGGAGCTCATTGCGCGCGCCGCTCGTCTCTATGCGACGACGCGTCCAGGATGCATTCTCTGGGGCAATGGCCTCGAACACGGTGGCCGCAACTCCTTTCAGTCAGTTCGGGCCGTGCTCATCTTGATGGGTATTACCGGCAACATTGACGTGCCCGGTGGCAATGTCTTTTATCCCGCGCCACCGCTCGATTACCCGGATTTGCGAGAGAGATTGGGGCCCGAGCAAGAGGCGAAGCGCCTTGGTGGACAGAAATTCAAGGCGCTCAACCGGGCCGGCTTCGCTCATCCGCCGACGCTGTTCCGGACCATCCTTTCGGAGGAACCGTATCCCGTCAAAGCCTTGATCGTCGTCGGTAGCAACGTGGCAACAACGTACCCCAATACGGGGCGGGTCATTGAGGCGCTGAACAAGCTCGACTTGCTGGTGGTACACGACATATTCATGACGCCGACGGCTGAATACGCAGATATTGTGTTGCCTGCGGCGGCGAACTTGGAGCGCGACGAGCCGCGCTTGCACTTGCATATCAAGGGCCCTCACGCGATGTTCATGGATACGGTGTCGCGCAAACTCGCCTCGGTGGGGGAGCGTAGGTCCGACTGGGAATTTATGATCGAACTCGGGCAAAAGCTCGGTTATCAGGAATATTTCCGGTCGCTGAAGGACTTGGCCGACGACTCGCTGCGGCCGATGGGGATTACGTGGGACGACCTCAAGGCCCGCGACCATGTCTCGATCCCAATCGAGTACCGCAAGTACGAAAAGGCCGGCTTCGGCACGCCGACCGGCAAGTTCGAGATCTACTCGACGGTCATGAAAGATTGGGGCTATGACCCGCTTCCGTCACATGTCGAGCCTGCCGAGAGCCCCGTCAGCACGCCGGAACGCTATAAAGACTACTCCCTGCTGCTTATAACGGGAGCTAAGCAGGCGATGTATTACCACTCTCAAGGAAGGCAAATCCCTTCACTGCGCTCGCTTGCGCCCGAGCCGCTTCTAGAAATGCACAGCGACACCGCGGCTGCATTGGGACTCGGGGCCGGGGAGTTTGCGTGGGTTGAGACAGTGCGCGGTCGGCTGCGGCTCAAGGTGCGCATGCAAGACAAGATGCATCCGAAGATCGTTGCTGTGCCGCATGGCTGGTGGCGCCCCGAGCAGCCGGGGCCCGAGCATGACATCCTGCGGGTCTGCGCAAACGTGCTCACCGACGACGATCCCGAGAACTGCGACGTCGCATTCGGCGGCAGCCCCCTCAAGGGATTGCTCTGCCGCGTATATCGGGCGGATTGAATAGGATGAACTGTAATCCCGCGGGACTCAGTCTGCCGCGGCGGACAGTTTCTAAGCGAAGAGAAATTTCCTAAGGAGCGGGCGGTCCGTGATGATCCAAACCTTCGTCGATTGGCTCGTTTTGGGACTGCGCTGGGCGCATATCGTCGCCATTCTCGGGTGGGTGGGTGCTTCCCTCTATTTTATGTGGCTCGATAGCAAGTTGCGTTCGCCTGATCCCGCCAGAGAGAATGTGTTGGGCGAAGCCTGGATGGGTCACGGAGGCGGTTTCTATATCGTGGAGAAACGGCGCATCGCATCGGGACAAGTGCCCTCTCCCGTGTACTGGTTTCGCGTGGAAGCCGGCATCACCTGGATTACCGGTTTCTTGCTTCTAGTGTTTATCTACTATTGGACGGGTGGTGTGGATCTCGTGGACGCTGGGAATTCCACCCTCAGTCCCGGGGCCGCCGTCGGATTTGCCGTTGCACTGCTCCCTTTCGCCTGGATTGTCTACGACCGGCTATGGGTTTCGCGACTAGCTGACAACGTCGCCCTTGCCACCGTTGTTTCGCTCGTGCTGCTTTTCGCTTGCGTATATTTCATGTGCGCGCTGTTCACCGGGCGTGCAGCTGTAATCCATATCGGCGCAATCTTGGGCACTAACATGGTTGCGAATGTATGGACACGCATCGTTCCGGCTCAGGAAGAGGCGGTCGCGGCGACCAAAGCCGGGCGCGAACGCAATGCTGTTCTCGCGACGCGTGCAAGGCGGCGTGCTATTCATAACACGTACTTGACGCTGCCGGTGATCTTCACAATGATCGCCACGCACGCACCCAGTACTTACGGTCATCCTCTTAATTGGCTGATCTTGTCCCTCCTGATTGTGGTCGGCATGGCGGCACGCCATATGATGATCTTGTTCGATAGGCGCCAACCCGTCGGACCCGGCTGGTTCTCTGCGGGCGCGCCCCTGGCAGCTTCGCTCGCTGCTCTCGGCCTCCTGTCTATTACGACCAATGACCTAGCGCAGATAACCAAACACGCCGTGCCATTTACTGTCGTGAGAGGAATCGTAGATCTGCGTTGCGGCTCCTGTCATTCCAGGAAGCGGCCCGAAAAGGCGAATCTCGGGGCGCCAAGTAGCCTGAGCTTCGATACGAACAGGGAGATCGCCGCGCACGCGGAGAAGATCAAGGGGAGTGTCCTTGCTCAGACCATGCCGCCGCACAATTCGACCCGAATGACGAACGAGGAACGCCACTTGATCGCCCGCTGGGTAGGCCATGGTGAAAATCTCGACCCGGCTGATCTAAAGAGGACCGCGATTCCGGAATCGGAATGATGTTGCGTTTGCGCGTAAAAGCCGTGAGCTGGGAAGCGCCGAGCATCCTTTCGTATGAGCTTCGACCAGTCGACGGTGGCGAGCTCCCGGCATTCACCGCCGGCGCCCACATTGATCTCACATTGCCCAACGGACTCGTGCGCAGTTATTCACTCGTTAATCCTCAATCGGAACGCCACCGTTATGTTATTGCCGTTCAGAAGGATCGTGCGAGTCGCGGCGGCTCAAAATGGCTGCACGAAAACGTCCGCGTTGGCGATATCCTCGCGGTGAATGGTCCGCGCAACAACTTCGCGCTGGACCTCAACGCGGAGAATTCGGTATTTATCGCGGGCGGCATCGGCATCACCCCCATTCTGTGCATGATTGAACAGCTAAGGACCACTGGACGCGAGTGGCGGCTGCTATATTGTTCGCGCACGCGCGACGAAACGCCGTTCCTGGATTTGCTCGAGAAAGAATCCAGGGTGCAATTGAATTTCGACCATGAGCCGGGCGGCAAGATTTTGGACATCGCCGCGGTAGTCAAGGCCACGCCAGGGCGCGCTCATCTCTACTGCTGCGGACCGGTCCCAATGCTTGCCGCGTTCGAAGAGGCGACGAAGAAGCTGCCGCGCGAGCGGGTGCATATCGAATACTTCGCCGCGAAAGAGCCGCCGGCGGTCGAGGGCGGTTTCAAGGTGGTACTCGCCAAGAGCGGCCGGGAATTGCTGGTGCCGCCCGGAAAGACAATTCTCGAGACCCTGCGCGACATTGGACTTGACGTGCCTCATTCCTGCACCGAGGGCGTGTGCGGCACGTGCGAGACCAGGGTACTGGAGGGCGTCCCGGATCACCGCGATGTGACGCTGACGGAAGCTGAACGCGCGTCGAACAAGACAATCATGATCTGCTGCTCGGGAGCAAAGAGCGAGAAGCTTGTACTGGACCTGTAATCTCTGGCACGCGCGTTCGCAACTGGGCTGACGTCCCCGTGGGACGAATTAATCGCCGAAGAGGTCTATGTATAGACCGCGAAGCCAACGGTTGGCTGGATCTCGATGGAATCTTTCATGCCAGAAGAGACGTGTGTCATACGCGGGCAGTTTCACCGGAGGGGGCATGATCTTGAGCGGCAACGTCTCAGCGTACATCTTCGCGACACGGCTTGCCATGATGACCAGCAAATCCGAACGGGCAATTACCAAGGGCAAGGACAGAAAGTAAGGGACATAGAGCTTCGTCGCGCGCGGGACCTTTTGCTGCGCGAGCCACTGATCCAGCCGTTCATGCACGTAGCCCTTCGGATCCACCATCGCCTGTGGCACGCTGCAAAATGCCTGAGCGGTCATTCCCTGAACGAACCGCGGGTGGTCTTGCCGCACCACGCAGACGTACCGTTCGCGGTAAAGCCGCTTCTGCCGACAACCGGCAATGAGTCTTGAAAAGGCTCCCACCGCCAAATCGACTTCGCCGGATTCGAGAATCAAGTGCGGTGCTTTCGACGGTAGCGCACGCACACGCAAACTTACGCCCGGCGCCTCGGCCGATAACCTGGGTAGCAGCCGAGGAAGGTACAACATCTGGCTGACATCGCTCATGATTACATTGAAGGTTCGGCTGGAGGAGCTGGGCACGAATTCCGGGTGCCGGTCCAGGCCAGCGTGCAGCGATTCCAGCGCGTTGCGTACGGATGAGGCAAGTCTATTGCCGTAAGGCGTCGGCCGCATGCCCTCCGAGGTGCGAACGAAAATCGGATCGTGTAATTCCGCGCGCAACCGCGCCAAGGCGTGGCTTGCCGCGGATTGTGTCAAGCCTATCTCCTCGGCCGCCTCGCTCAGACTGCCGTTCCTCGCAAGTGCGTCCACCAACCGGAGTTGATTGAGGTGCAGAGAGGCGATATGCATTGGAGTCATGATACCCATGTATAGGCCCGGCTTGACCCTAGATTTCAGAAAGCATACTGTCTACACTTTGAGGCACCGCAAGAATGTGCCCCTGGACGCGCGTCCACAGAAGAACGCGCCCCTATCGAGAGGTCAACCAGGAGGAGTGCCATGAGAAAGTCAAAGCGTTCGTTAACGCTCGCTGCCGCAATTGTTGGATTCGCATTTCACCCGGCAACGGGCAATGCCGCCGATCTCAAGCTTGATCTTCCCGTATTTCCCGTCCCCTCTCTTTCCAACTTCACGCCGCCGATAATCAAGGCAAAGAAATTCGACCACGCCAACGGCTTGGATATCAATTTTGTCGTCAAGGCGGCGCGGTCGTATCGGACAGACTTCGCATCCGGTACGAACAAAGTCGGAGGGTCGGGTACAGTCCTGGCCGACGTTGCGAAACTCACCGAAAAAGGCGTCAGCACTGTCTATCTTTTCAACGTCTTCGACTTCTGGGGCACGGTGGTCGTCTCGGCCGCGAGCAATATTCACTCCCTCAAGGATCTGGAAGGACGGACCCTTGCAGCCGCGCTGCCGACGACGAACTACGCGATGTTCCGATACTTTGCGCAAGCCGCCGGCGTCGATCTATCGAAGCTGGCCGTCCAAGGCTCGACGGTACCAGGGCTCGTCGCCCTAGCTGCGGCTGGGAGGGTTGATGCTGTACAGATGTGGGAACCCGCCCGTTCGGTGCTGACATATGGCAACAACAAGTACCGTTCGCTCGACATCATTCGCGCATGGAAAAAGAAGACCGGCGGTGACGCGATCCCGTATCTAGGCGTTGCGGCACATCGAGAATGGGTGGCCGGGCATAAGGCCGAGATTCAACGCCTGTATCGTACGTACGACATGGCGGCGAAATTCGTAAAGGAACATCCCGCCGACGCCGCATCGATTATCAGCGACGCTTCCAACGGCAAGCTCAAGCGCGACATGCTGGTCGCGCTCATCAAGTCCGACCGCCTGGGCTTGAGCGTATATTGGGGCGCTAAGCGCGCCGGCGCCGCGGCGAAGATTTTCCAGGCGGCGGTAACGAGCCACTACCTGGAGAGGATGCCACCGGAATCGGTCCTCTATGATGGCGGGGGCAAATAGAGCGGACGGGGCTACGATCCGACACGCAACATTGACGGCGCCATCCGGGAAATAGCCCATTTTTTGGGAGGGTACTTGTCCATTTCCAGTGTGATCTCGCGCAAGTTGCGTGAGCAGCAGCCGTTTGTAACCGGACTTGTCGTCGTTGCGGCACTTTGGCAGCTGAGTACGTTCTTTCTGCCGCCAATAATTACGCCGCCGCTTCAGGACATCGCGGTTGCGACCTGGCACATATTCACGCGGCAAAATGAGCTGTTACAGCTGATCACGACCGGCGCTCGGGTGCTGATTGCGATGGTTGTTTCGTTCGTTGTCGGCGCCGCGCTCGGGATCGCGATGGGGACCTTCGACAAGCTTCGGGAATACGTAAAGCCCCAGCTGCATTTCATTCAAGGCATTCCGTCCGTATCGTGGGTGGTGTTTGCCGCCATCTGGTTCGTGCATGTGGAAATGCGCATAGGGTTCATACTTTTCATCGTCACGATGCCAGCCTTCGCCTTATATATCGACGGCGCGGTCAGAAGCGTCAATCTGGACCTGGTTCAGCTTAGCCAGGCGTTTCGGGCTACCAAATTTCAGCGCTTCCGTATGGTTATCGTGCCCGGAATCGTTCCGGAGATGCTTAGCGCATGGGTAGTGAACATGGGCTCGGCTGTGCGCGTGGCAATGGTCGCCGAACTAATCGGCTCGAATATCGGCGTTGGTTTTCAATTGCTTAACGCGCAGGCGGTGTTCGACATGGCGGGCGCGGTCGCGTGGACACTGAGCCTGGTGATGCTTTTGTCGGTCTTCCAGATGGCGATCAAGTTCTTGGAAAATCGGTTGCTGGCTTGGCGGCCACAAGCGGAGCAGGCATGAGCACGAGTGAGGAGGCACCCGTCGAGTTCCAGAACGTCTCCAAGCTGTTCCGGCAGAAAAACGGGCAACCGTTTTACGCCAACCGCAATTTGTCTTTCCGTGTCAGGCAGGGCGAAGTAGTGGCAATTGTCGGTGAAACAGGCTGCGGCAAATCCACCTCCTTTCAGATGCTGCTTGGACTTCTCAGGCCGGACGAAGGCCAAGTCAGAGTGCTCGGCTATAACCCTTTTAATCAGCACAGCGGGCTGCTCGGTGCGGTTGGGATCGTGTTCCAGAACGACAGGTTGTTGCCTTGGCGTACAGCCGCCGATAACGTGGCGTTCGGGCTCGAAGTGCTGCGTGTACCTACGGCGGAGCGCTTGGCCATTGCTCATACGTGGCTCGATCGGGTCGGACTGAAGGGTTTCGAGCACGCGTACCCGCACGAGCTATCCGGCGGCATGCGTCAGCGAGTTTCGATTGCGCGTGCGTTCGCGATTGGACCAAAGGTGCTCTATGCCGACGAAGCTTTTACCGCGCTTGACGAGCTAACGGCAGCACGCATCCGAAACGAACTGCTTGCGCTTGTAAAGGAAACAAGGATTACCACCCTTTTCATCACGCATTCTGTCCCCGAGGCAGTCGATGTGGCACAGCGCATCCTTGTTTTCGGCCGTCCTGGAAAAGTGGTGCGAGAGATCAATCGAGACGGGGCCCTGGCGCAAGGCAAGAGCGTCAGAGCGATTGAGGAAATGGTGCGTGAAGGATTGGCGGCGGCGCATGCGCCGGCCGTCGCGGAAGTCGGTGCGGCAGATTTGTGCGGCGGGATCGGCGCCGCGCGCGCAGCAACGAATCTGGTTGCCGATCCGCCGCAACGCCTAGGATAGTGCTCGGACGGGCCCGGTCGGGCATCACGGGGAAGGAGATTTTTCCAGGTTCAGGTGCTCGCGTATGTCGTCAGCGGTATGAAGGATGTGCTGACGCATCTGCAGTCCAGCGGCGACACAATCTTTCTTTTCTAGCTCGGACAGGATTTGTCTGTGCTCGGCCGCGGCCTCGCGACGGCGCTCGGCTTGTCCTGCGCGCCGTATGTACCGCTCTACCTTGAGATGAAGCTGCTCGGTCAATGCGATCGCCGCGGCACGTTTCGAAGGCGTGTAAAGGCTGCGGTGAAATTCCCAGTTTCTCTTTACCCATTCATGATCGTATTGATCCAGCTTGTCCATTTCGTCGCACAATCTGTTTAGGCGTCTAAACGTCGCTGGGCGCAGGCTTGGACCAGCCTTTTCGACTAGAAAAGCCTCCAGAACAGCACGCATCTCGACTAGCTCCACCAGTTCGTCCAGCGCGAGCCCGACGACGATGGTTCGTCGATGAGCCTGACTTGTTACGAGGCCCTCCGCTTCCAGCTGCTTCAGGGCCTCGCGAATCGGAATGCGTGAAACCTTGAAGTAACGGGCAAGCTCCACTTGGTTAAGTTCTTCGCCGTCCGGGAATTGGCCATCGTAAATAGCTGCGCGCAGAGCGTCGGCGATATGGTCGGAGCTTCGTTTGCGCTCACGGAGGAAGGGGCCTAAATCAAGGCGCGCAAACTTCTCGGAAGTAATGCCGGATGGCTTCTTCTTTCCGCGCCTGCTCTTAACGGATGTCACGATCGCACGGGAATCGACCCGCTTCCAGGAGGAACCAATGTACTCGCCCCTCCCATTGCGCTGCGGTTAGGCATTCCGGACGCGGCCTGTCATGGGCTCTTGGTTGGTCTTTTATCTGTTTACGCCGTATTCTGTCAACCAAGCGCGAAAATATGATTATCGGCGAACCCGAGCGCTGCCGTTAGCGTGAGTATCGAAGGCTCTATCCCTTGCGCGCGCGCACGGTGCCGATCGCCTTGGCGACCAGGCTGCCGTCCTCGTTCCTCGCCTCGCCTTCGGCGAAGATGATGCTGCGGCCGTTTCTGAGCACCCGCGCCTCGGCCAGCAGGCGCGGCCCGCTGCCGGCGCCGATGAAGCTGGTGCTCAGGTCGATAGTCATGACGCCGGTCGAGTCGGGGTGGAGCGTGCGCGCCGCGGTGCACAGCGCGACGTCGAGCAGAGTCATGATCACGCCGCCGTGCGCAGTGCCGAAGCTGTTGCTCATGTGAGGCTCGAGCGCGAGCGACAGCCGCGCGGTGCCTTCGCCCAGCTCGTCGGTCGCCAGGCCGAGGTGGGCGACGAAGGGAATCTTCTTCTGGTACTCGCGCGCGAAGGCGGGGTCGTGCTTCATATCAGCCCGGCGCCGCCGTCGACCGCGATCGCCTGCCCGGTGATGTGGCGCGAGGCTTCCGACGCCAGCAGCACGGCGAGCCCTTTCAGGTCCTCCTCGCCGCCCAGGCGCCGGGTCGGGGTCAGCTCGATCAGCATCTTGCCCAGCGTGTCGAGCGTGCCCTTGGTCATTTTCGAGGGGAAGAAGCCGGGGCAGATCGCGTTCACCGTGATGCCGTGCTCGCCCCACTCGGCGGCGAACTGGCGCGTCAGGCCTACCACGCCGTGCTTGGTCGCGTTGTAGGCGATGGTGCGCACCACGCGCGGGTCGCTCGCCATCAGGCCGGCCACCGAGGCTACGTTGACGATGCGGCCCCACTTGGCGGGAATCATCGACTTCTTCGCCACCTGCTGCGAGACGAGGAAGGTCCCGGTCAGGTTCAGGTTCACCAGCTTGTCCCAGGCTTCGAGCGGATGGTCCTCGGCCGGCGCGCCCCAGGTGGCGCCGGCGTTGTTGACCAGGATGTCGACCTTGCCGTATTTCTTCAGCACGGCGTCGACCAGCGGCGCGATCTGCTCGCGCTTGCCCAGGTCGCAGGCGCAGGGCGCGGCCTCGACCCCCTGCTTGGCGAGGTGCGCCACAGCGGCGTCGAGCTCGTCCTTCTTGCGCGCAGTCAGCGCGACCCTGGCGCCCATCTCGCCCAGCGCCTCGGCGATCTGCAGGCCGAGCCCGCGCGAGCCGCCGGTGACGATCGCTACGCGCCCGGCGAGGTCGAACAGCTTCTTGACGCTCATGCGCTTCTCCTTCGATGGGGAGCCGAAATTCTAGCCGAATTGGTACACTGCGCACTTTTTTTGGATTCTGCGTGCAACTCATCTGCCTCGATCTCGAAGGCGTCCTGGTGCCCGAGATCTGGATCGAAGTGTCGCGGCGAACCGGCATCGAGGCGCTCGCGCGCACCACGCGCGACGAGCCCGACTACGACAAGCTGATGCGCCAGCGGCTCGACCTGCTGCGCCACCACCGGCTGCGGCTCTCGGACATCCAGCAGGTCATCGCCACGATGGCGCCGCTCGAGGGCGCGCCGGCGTTTCTCGACGCGCTGCGCGCGCGCAACCAGGTGGTGATCCTGTCGGACACCTTCTACGAGTTCGCCGGCCCGCTGATGCGCCAGCTCGGCAGGCCGACGCTGTTCTGCCACCGGCTGGAGGTCGGCGCGGACGGCTTCGTCGGCAACTACCGCCTCAGGATGGCGGACCAGAAGCGCGCCGCGGTGCGCGCTTTCCGCGGCCTCAACTACCGGGTTGTTGCGGCCGGCGACTCGTACAACGACACCGCGATGCTTGCCGAGGCCGACGCCGGGATCTTCTTCCGTCCGCCGCCGGAGATCGCCGCGCAGTTCCCGCAGTTCAGGGTGACGCAGAGCTACCCCGAGCTCGAGGCGGCGATCGCGGCAGCGGCCTAGGCGGGAAGCTTCTGCGTCAGGTAGGCGAGCAGGTCGTCGAGCGTCACCAGCTTGGCGTAGTCGGTCTCGGGGATGTCGACCTTGAGGCGCTCGTGCAGCGCGACGAGGAAATTCAGCCAGTCCATCGAGTCCAGGTCGACCTGGCTGCGCAGCGGCTTGTCGCCGCGCAGCTCGCCCGGCTCGAGCTCGGGCGCGATCGTGGCGAGGATCCCCACCACCTGGGATTTGAGCTCTTCGGGCTTCACAGTTCCTCCGGTCGTTGCAGTTGTTCGCGAAGCGCGGCCAGGAAGCGCGCGCCGCGGTGGCCGTCGCTGGCACGATGGTCGCCCGAGAGCGTCGCCGTGACCACCGGCGCGGCGCGCAGCGCGCCGTCCTCGGCCCAGGCACGCTCGACGATGCGGCCGAAGCCGACCAACGCCACTTGCGGCGGGTAAATGACGCCGAGCACCGACTCGACTCCCTGCTCGCCGAGGTTGGTGACGGTGATGGTGGGGTCCGACATCTCCGAGCTGCGCAGCGACCCGGCGCGCGCGCGCTTCACCAGGTCGGCGAGCGCGCGCATCAGCTCCTCGAGGCTGCGCTGGTCGACGTCGTGGATCGCGGGCGCCACCAGCCCGCCCTGGCGCAGCGAGATGGCGACCCCGACGTGGACCCCGGCGCCGGGCTGGAACCCGCCGTCGCGCCAGAAGCCGTTCAGCTCGCGGTAGTGCCTCAGCGTCAGCGCCACCGCCTTGAGCTGCAGCGCGCCCATCAGAACGCGCTCGGGGACGGGGCGGGCCTCGTTCGCGCGCGCAAGCATCTCGAGCGCCTTGTGCATCGGGATCGTCTCGGCCAGGTAGTAGTGCGGAATCTCGCGCTTGGAGCGGCTCATCGCCGCGCCGATCGCCTTGCGCATCTCGGCCTGGCGGTCGGCGACGGGAGTAGGAGTAGGGGTAGGAGTGGGAGTGGGGGACGCGGGCTTGGCCGCTTTCTCTACGTCATCCAGCGTCACCGCGCCGTGCGGTCCGGTGCCGCTGACCCTGTCGATGTCGACGTCGAGCTCGTGGGCGCGCTTGCGCGCCGCGGGTGAGGCAGGTTTGCGAAGAGAAGGAGGAACCACCTTGGCAGGTGTCGGAGCAGCAACTGCTTCACCGGCGCCGCTCAGCTTTGCCATCACCGTTCCCACCGCAATCGTTTCGCCCGGCTTGGTGATCAGCTCCTCGACCGTGCCGTCGTGCCAGATCTCGACGTCGACCGCGGCCTTCGAGGTGTCAACCACCGCGATCACCTGGCCTCGCTTGACCGCTTCGCCCGGCTTGACCTTCCATTCGAGCAGCTTGCCCTGGTCCATGTCGGCGCCGAGCGAGGGGAGCTTGAATTCCATCATCCGAACAATCCTTTCGCCGCGGCGACGATCTTGTCCGACTGCGGCAGCGCCGCCTGCTCCATGTGCTTCGCGTAGGGCATCGGCACTTCCTCGCTGCACACGCGCGCGAGCGGGGCGTCGAGCTCGTAAAAGGCCTGCTCGACGATCCTCGCCATCAGCTCGGCGGCCAGGCTGCCGGTTTTCCAGCCCTCGTCGACGATCACGGCGCGGCGGCATTTCGCGACCGAGGCCATGATGGTCTCGTCATCGAGCGGTCGCAGCACCCGCAGGTCGACGACCTCGGCGTCGACGCCTTCCTTGGCGAGCATGTCGGCGGCCTTCAGCGTCTTGGGCAGCGAGCCGCCGTAGGTGATCAGGCTCACCGCAGTACCGGGTTTTCTGACCATTGCGGACTTGATATCCGTGGACCACGGTTCGGGCAGTTCGCCTTCCATGTTGTAGAGCTCTGCGTGCTCGAAGATGATCACCGGGTCGGGGTCGGCGAGCGCCGACGCGAGCATGCCGCGCGCGTCCTCCACCGTCGCCGGCGCGAGCACCTTGATGCCGGGGATGTGCGCGTACCAGTTCTCCAGGCTGTGCGAGTGCTGGGCGCCGATCTGGCGCCCGGCGCCGCTCGCCATCCGGATCACCAGCGGCACCGAGAACTGGCCGCCCGACATGTGGCGGTAGAGCGAGGCCGTGTTGACGATCTGGTCGAGCGCGAGCAGGCTGAAGTTGACTGTCATCACCTCGACGATCGGGCGCATGCCGCCGAGCGCGGCGCCGATGCCGGCGCCGGTGAAGCCGAGCTCCGACAGCGGAGTGTCGCGGATGCGCTCGGGGCCGAACTCTTCGAGGAAGCCCTTGGACACCGCGTAGGAGCCGCCGTACTTGCCGACGTCCTCGCCCATCAGGAACGCGCGCGGGTCCTTGGTGAGCGCCTCGTGGTGCGCCTCGCGCAGCGCCTCGCGGAAGGAGATCTTCCTCATTGCGCGGTCACGTCCTTGAGCAGGTCCTCGACCGGCTCCCAGCTGCCGGCCTCGGCGAAGGCCACCGCGTCCTCGACTTCCTGCGCTACTTCGGCGTCGAGCGCGAGGAACTGCTCCTCGGTCAGCTTCTTCTCGGCCTTGAGCCGGTTCGTGAAGGTGTGCAGCGGCCCGCGCGTCTTCCACTGCTCGATTTCCTTCTTGTCGCGGTAGAGGTCGGGATCGAACATCGAGTGCGCGCGGTAGCGGTAGGTCTGGAACTCGACGA
>DATFMS010000064.1:0-4293 GCA_035266805.1 Burkholderiales bacterium
AAGCGCCGCCCTGTGAGCGATCTGGAAGCTGAAGTTGCACGGCTGCGAGCCGAGAATAATCAGCTGCGCATGGAGCGCGATTTTATAAAAAAAGCCGCTGCGTACTTCGCGAAGGAGTCCAAGTGAAGTACGCCTACATCGCCTCGCAGCGGACTCACTACCCGATCGGGTTCATGTGCCGGGTGCTCGAAGTATCGACTTCGGGATTCTTCGCGTGGCAGGCCCGAGCACATGCGCCGCGCAGCGATGCGGACGCGCCGTTGCGACAGGCGATCGTACAGATCCACCAGAGCAGCCGGCGACGCTACGGTCGCCGGCGCCTCACCCACGCGCTGCGCGCTCGGGGCTGGTGCGTGAACCCCAAGCGCGTCCGGCGAGTGATGCGCGAAGAAGGCCTGCGAGGCGTGCGCAAAGGGCGCTTCGTGCCGCGCACGACCGACAGCGCCCATCACCGCGCCATCGCCCCGAACGTCCTGCAGAGGCGCTTTGGCGTCGATACAGCCGTACACGCCTGGGCAAGCGATATCACCTACATTGCCACTCGCGAAGGCTGGTTATACCTGGCGGTAATCATCGCCTTGCAGACCCGCCAGGTGCTCGGCTACAGCCTCTCGGATCGCATGCCGGATGAGCTGGTGCTCAATGCGCTGCGCAATGCCTGCAATCTCGAAGTCCCGCCGACCGGCACTCTGTTTCACTCCGACCGCGGCAGCCAGTACGCAAGCGATGATTTTCGCGATGCTCTCGGCGCACTCGGCATGGTGGCCAGCATGAGTCGCAAGGGAAATTGCTGGGATAACGCGGTCTCGGAGAGCTTCTTCGCAACACTGAAGACCGAAGAAGCAACCGAGCCGTATGCGACAAAACAGGAGGCACACAGATCGATCGCACAGTACATCCACGGATTTTACAATCCACTCCGCCTACACTCATCACTCGGATACTTGTCTCCCAACGAGTATGCGCGCAGAATGCAACACGTCTCTCAAGACCCATCTAAGAGGTCCGTCGCGTAGGGACCACTTCAAACCGGGCCATGAGGGTTCCACCGGACAGACGTGCATCCAAGAGCCATTTCGACCCAATGCCGGTTCCGGCGCCTGTCCATCCCGCCCAGGCGCTCGCCAGGAGCTCGTGCAGTAAGGGGGTGATCAAGGGACTGTCGATGCGTGTTCGTCGCGAGCGGCCCGCCACACCTTCTTTGCCGCATCCATGTTCATCAAGGCAATCCCAAGCCCGACGACCAGATCCGGCCAGCCGGATATCCAGCGCAGTGTGATTATGCCGGCCGCAATGATGGCAAGGTTTGCCAGTGCGTCGTTGCGGGCGGACAGAAACGCCGCCCGCGTCAGGCTTCCTCGGTGGTGGCGATATCCAGTGAGCAGGATGGCACAACCGAGGTTGACTACAAGGGCCCCAAACCCCGTCGCCGAAAGGAGCCATGGGTCCGGCGGAGTTGGCATCAGGAATTTCTTCCACGCCGTCCAGAGCAACGCGGCGGTCGGTATGAGAAGCACCGCCGCCAGCAACATCCCAACGCGGGCGCGGTTCTTCAGCGACCAGCCCAGTGCAATGACGATGAGCAGATTAACCGAGGTGTCTTCCAAGAAGTCGATGCTATCGGCGAACAGCGACACAGAGCCGATTTTCCGCGCCACCACAAACTCGACAAAGAAATATGCCAGGTTGACGAGAGCGACGACGAGAATCACTTGCCTCAAGCGGCCTGCGCCGGCCGGCTCTTCGGACGGGTCGGATAACGTCATTTGTTTCCTATTTGATTGTTCTCGACAATATAGACTCCGGGCGGCCTGCGTTTCCGCCCCCCCCTGAAAGCATTTCAATTCAGCGATCGCACAAGGGAATTTGACCTCGACCGCTTACGTTAGAGCGTCGGCAAGCCGTGATTCACCTCGTCGTTAAGATAGCGTCACAATCGACGTTGCAGCGGATTGAGCGGCAATCCTTGTACTTCGCCATCCTTGCGCAGCAAGCCCATGGTCGGATCTTTCAGGATCCAGTGGATACTTCGGCCCTATGATACAGACCCCATGTCCACCATGCGTGACACCACGATCTGTCATTTAAATTGGCCCGAAAGCGGCAGTTGACCGCCGGCGATCAGCTACCTGACGCAGGAGCAAGCCGGACGCGAACCGAAAGCACGAGCTGCGTCATGAGGGCGCCACTCGCGCCTACCTGCATCGAGGGGAAGCCGTCAATCCTTTTGCCACTTCCGTCGGTGTTCGATATCGCCCAATCCGTGCGTACCACGTGCCGGCGATTTCCCTTGTGCGGCATCGGGGTACGTCCTTCTTTCGGTCCGCGTGACATGCAAAGCATTCGCGCCGCTCAGCACCGGCCCGAGTCACAGACGCCCCTTCGGCGGCGGCGCAGACGACAGGATTCCTGTGGCAGCGTTCGTCGATCCGCGCCGGCGCGGATAAGTGCTTCCGGGAAGACAGGCGGCGCTTGGAAATTTTCGCCTTTTAGGCGAATAATCGGATGCCGTCCGCAAGAGCAAGAGTGCATCGCCATGGCGACGAAACTCGCGATACGCAACATGAGCCGCTCCGAGGTGGGTGAGCTCGTCGACTGGGCGGCACGCGAGGGTTGGAATCCCGGTCTTCACGATGCCGAACTGTTCTGGAGAACGGATCCCGAAGCATTCATCGCCGCCGAACTGCACGGCGAACTGATTGGCGGCGGAGCCATCACGTGCTATGGCGGCGAATTCGGTTTCATGGGTTTCTTTATCGTTCGACCCGAATTTCGCGGCCACGGATATGGCAACACGCTTTGGCACGCCCGCCGCGAGCGGCTCATTGCACGCCTGCGTCCCGGGGCGACCATCGGAATCGACGGGGTTTTCGCAATGCAGGATTACTACGCAACCGGCGGCTTCGTATTTTCTCATCGCGACATGCGCTTTCGCGCTGAGATTTCCGGTCAGGTGCCGAGTCCTCCCGTTGACGGCGAGGAGGTCGTCTCGCTGAGCGCGGTGCCGCTTCCAAAGATGCTCGACTACGATCGCACCTGTTTCCCCGCGCCGCGCCCCACCTTCCTGAAAGGCTGGATATCGCAGCCGGACGCGCTCGCGCTCGGCTGCCGGCGCAATGGAACGCTCGCCGGCTACGGTGTCGTACGACGCTGCCGGGACGGCTGCAAGATCGGTCCTTTGTTCGCCGATGATGCCGCGGCGGCGGAAGCCCTTTACGCGCGGCTGGCCGCGTTCGCCACGGGCGGTCCGCTGTTCCTCGATGCGCCGGAGAATAACTCCGCGGCGATGGAGCTCGTGCACCGGCACCAAATGACAGAGGTCTTCGGCTGTGCGCGGATGTACCTGAACCGCGCTCCCGTCCTGGCGCACGAGCGCGTATTCGGCGTCACGACGTTCGAGCTCGGCTGATGCCCGAACGGGATCTGGTCGGTTACGCGGGCCGTCCGCCTCATCCGCACTGGCCGGGCGAGGCTCGGGTGGCGGTCCAATTCGTGCTCAACGTCGAGGAAGGCGCGGAATCGTGCATCCTCGAGGGCGATGCCCGGTCGGAGGCCTATCTGCACGAGCTGCCGGGTCGCCCCTGCCGCGAAGGAGAACGCGACCTCAGCGTCGAGGGCATGTATGAATACGGCTCGCGCGCGGGCGTGTGGCGGATCCTTCAGCTGTTCGAGGACCGCGCCCTGCCGCTGACCGCCTTCGCCGCCGGCCGGGCATTGGAGCTGAATCTCGAGGTCGGTCGTGCACTCGCGGCGGCCCACCACGAGATTGCCGGACACGGCTATCGCTGGCTGGACTATCGCGACATTTCCGAGGACGAGGAACGACGCCATATCCGCCTCACCGTCGAGATCATCGAGCGCATCTGCGGCAAACGCCCGGTCGGCTGGTACACGGGGCGAGTCAGCGCGAACACCCGCCGGCTGGTGCGCGAGGAAGGCGGATTCCTTTACAGCTCCGACGCCTACAACGACGACCTCCCCTACTGGCTCGACGGGTCTTTCGCCCAGTTGATCATTCCCTACACGCTGGTCAACAACGACGCCCGCTATCTGCTCGCCAACGGATTAAATTCCGGGGAGGCGTTCTTCGGCCTGCTCAAGGACGCGTTCGACCTGCTGTGGCGGGAGGGTGAGCAACATCCGAAGATGATGAGCGTGGGTCTGCACGGCCGCATCAGCGGCCATCCCGCGCGCGCGATGGCATTGGCGCGTTTTCTCGACTATGTGCAGGCTCACGAATCGGTGTGGATCTGCCGGCGGGAGGAAATCGCCAGGCATTGGGCGGCCGAACAC
>DATFMS010000065.1:0-3521 GCA_035266805.1 Burkholderiales bacterium
AGAGCGGCGCCGACGCGATCGTGGTCGGCGCCGGGCTGGCGATGGACCTGCCCGAGCTGGCGCGCGATTTTCCCCGCGTCGCGCTGGTGCCGATCGTGTCCGAGGCGCGCGCCGCCTCGCTGATCGTGCGCCGCTGGCTCAGGCGCGGGCGCGCGCCCGACGCGATCGTGATCGAGCATCCGCGCTATGCCGGCGGCCACCTGGGCGCGGCGCGCACGGAGGAGGTCGCCGAGGCGCGCTTCGACTTCGCCCGCGTCATCCCCGAGATCCGCGCCGCGCTGCACGAGCAGGGGCTCGACGCCGAGCGCGTGCCGCTGATCGCCGCCGGCGGGGTCAATTCGCCCGAGCGCGTCGCCGCGGCGCTGGCCGCGGGCGCCGATGCGGTCCAGGTCGGCACCGCGTTCGCCGTCACCGAGGAATGCGACGCGCACCCGAACTTCAAGCGCGTGCTGGCCGAGGCGAAGCCCGAGGACATCGTGGTGTTCATGAGCGTTGCCGGGCTGCCCGCGCGCGCGGTGCGCACGCCCTGGCTCGCCAACTACATGGGAATGCTCGAATCGCTCACGCAGCGCGCGCACGAGCGCAACTGCACGCTCGCCTGGGAGTGCCTGGCGCAATGCGGGCTGCGCGACGGCAATCCGAGCATGGGCCAGTTCTGCATCGACCACCACCTCGCCGCGGCGCTGCGCGGCGACGTCGACCACGGCCTTTTCTTCCGCGGCTCCGAGAGCGTGCCCTTCGGCGCCGCGATCCGGCCGGTGCGCGACCTGGTCGACCTGCTGCTCGGCCGCGCGGGCTTGACTCAGGTCAACGCCGGAAGCGCGTTTTCGGCGAAAATGACGGCATGTCCGTCTTTCTCTGGATCAAGTCGATCCACGTCGGCAGTGTCGGCCTGAGCATCGCCGGGTTCATCGCGCGCGGCGCGCTGATGCTGCGCGACTCGCCGTTGCTCAGGGCGCGCTTCGTTCGCGTCGCGCCGCACGTGGTCGACACGGTGCTGCTGGCGAGCGCGGTCTGGCTGGCCTGGTTGATGCACGTGTACCCGTTCGTCGACGGCTGGATCACCGCCAAGGTGCTGGGACTGCTGGCCTACATCGCGCTCGGCACGATCGCGCTCAAGCGCGGGCGCACGCCGCGCGTGCGCGTGGCCGCCTTCGCCGCGGCGCTGGTCACGGTGGCCTACATCGTCTGGGTGGCGGTCACGCACGACCCGCGCGGGCCGCTGGCGCTGCTGGGGGGCGCCTGAGATGACGAGCCTGCCCGGGTTCGGCGCGCCGGCGCCCGGCTTCGACGAGCCGCT
Organism: Burkholderiales bacterium; assembly: GCA_035266805.1. GTDB lineage: Bacteria > Pseudomonadota > Gammaproteobacteria > Burkholderiales > SG8-39 > DAHVFK01. The sequence continues at coordinate 1,301 of DATFMS010000065.1, forward strand.
CGAGATGCTGGTCGCCTGCCACGGCCGGATCCAGGATCAGATCGCCACGCTGGAGAAGATGGTGCCGCACCTGGCGCGCGCGGGCTGCGACGCGGCGGCGCGGGAGGCGGCGCGCGCGGTGCTGCGCTACTTCGACGGCGCCGGGGCGCAGCACCACCAGGACGAGGAACAGGACCTGTTCCCGCTGCTGCGCCGCTACGCCGGCGAAGCCGGCCGCGGCGAGGTGCTGGACGCGCTCGACGAGCTGGCCCACGAGCACCGCTCGATGGACGAGGTCTATGCGCGCATCCGCGCGCGGCTGGACGACATCGCCGAGGCGCGCTCGCCGCGCCTGGACATCGAGCAGGTGGCGCACTTCGCCTGGCTCTACCGGCGCCACATCATGCGCGAGGAAGCGCTCGCGTTCGGCTTCGCCGCCGAGGTGCTGACGCCGGCCGAGCGCGCCGAGCTCGGCGCGCGCATGGCGCAAAGACGCGGCGCAGCCAAACCATGAAGATCCTTCTGGCGGTCGACGGCTCGAAGAGCTCGCTGCACGCGGTGAACAGCCTCATCGCGCACGCCGACTGGTACCGCGACAGGCCGACGGTCGAGCTGGTGACGGTGCACCTGCCGGTGCCGCCCGTGCCGGGGCTGTCGAAGCTGGTGAGCAAAGCCCGGTTCCGGGAGTACTACCGGCAGGAGGGCGAGGCGCAACTCGCCGAGGCGGAGACGATGCTCGAGAACGCCGGCATCGACTACGAGGCCAGGATCCTGGTCGGCCCGGTGGCCGAGATCATCGTCGCGCACGCGAAGGCCAAGCGCTGCGACCTGATCTTCATCGGCAGCCGCGGCATGGGCGCCGCGGGCAACATGCTGCTGGGCTCGACCGCGACCAAGGTGCTGCACCTGTCGAGCGTGCCGGTGCTGGTGGCGAAGTGATTTAGAATCCCGTTCGAACCGTTTGCGGAGCGCCGGAGATGGAAAGTCTCGAATTCAAGGTGGACGGCATGGACTGCGAGGGCTGCGTCAAGAGCGTGACGCGGATGCTGAGCGGAATCGCCGGAGTGGAGAAAGTCGAGGTCTCGCTGGCCGAGGGCAAGGCGAGCGTGGGCTACGATCCCGCGCGCGCGGGCCTGGCCGACTTCAAGCGCGCGGTCGAGCGCGCCGGGTTCAAGGCGCCCTGAAGCTCGTTTTGGGTCCGCGCGAGCTCGAGCGCTGGCGCGAGGACTGGACGCTCGCCGACGGCGCGCGGGTCGCCTGCCGGCCGATCCGCCCCGACGACGCCGCGATCGAGCAGGCGTTCGTGCGCGCGCTGTCGCCCGAGTCGCGCCACTTCCGCTTCATGGCCGAGATCCGCGAGCTCTCGCCCGAGATGCTGGCGCGCTTCACCCGCATCGACTACCCGCACGACCTGGCGCTGATCGTCACCCGCGAGCACGGCGGGCGCGAGCAGGAGATCGCGGTGGCGCGCTACGTCGCGCTCGGCGCGCCGCGCCAATGCGAGTTCGCGCTCGCGGTGGCCGACGGCTGGCAGGGGCGCGGCGTCGGCTACCGCCTGATGCAGACCCTGATGCGCTTCGCAAGCGGGGCCGGCTACGCGCGCATGGACGGCTACGTGCTCGCCGCCAACCACAAGATGCTCGAGCTGATGCAGGCGCTCGGCTTCGAGATCCGCCCGAGCGACGAGGGGCCGCAGGTGCGGCTGGCGACGCGCGCCCTTCGAGTAGAATCCGGCGCATGACGAAGAGCCACCGGGTCAGGCAAAGCGAGCTCGCGCCGTACTCGCCGGCCAACCACACCGGCACCCGGAACTACCGCCTGATCGGCCCCGAGACCGTGGGCGCGAAGCAGGTCGAGGTGCTGGTGGGCGAGATCGAGCGCGGCAAGGGCGCGCTGCCGCACGCGCACCCCGGCATCGAGCAGGTCTGCTACCTGCTCGAAGGCGCAGCCCACGTCGAGGTCGCGGGCGAGAAGTTCGAGCTCGCGCCGGGGGAGGCCTGCTTCTTCCCCGCCGGCGCGCCGCACTTGTTCATCGTCACCAGCGAGCGCGCCAGGGTGCTGGTCGTCTACGCCCCGCCCTACGGCGAGGACCCGGCCAAGACGGTGCGCAATGGCTGAGGCCTGGCAGCCGCTGGCCGGCGTCAAGGTGGTCGATTTCTCGATGTTCGTGCCGGGCCCGTTCGCAGCCTCGATCTTCGCCGACCTCGGCGCCGAGGTGCTCAAGATCGAGCCGCCCGGCGGC
>DATFMS010000066.1:0-2853 GCA_035266805.1 Burkholderiales bacterium
CATCGTGTGGGACGTCGGGCATCAGACTTACCCGCACAAGATCCTCACCGGCAGGCGCGACGCGATGGCGCATCTCAGGATGCTGGGCGGCATTTCTGGTTTTCCCCGCCGCAGCGAATCGCCTTACGACACCTTCGGCACCGCGCATTCCTCGACCTCGATTTCGGCCGCGCTCGGCATGGCGACCGCGGCGAAGATGAAGGGCGAGCAGCGGCGTGCGGTGGCGGTCATCGGTGATGGCGCGATGTCGGCCGGAATGGCGTACGAGGCGATGAACAACGCCGGCGCGATGGACGTCGACCTGCTGGTGATCCTGAACGACAACGAGATGTCGATTTCGCCTCCGGTGGGCGCGCTCACGAATTACCTCGCGCGACTCTTGTCGGGGCGCATCTACTCCACTGCCCGGCGTGCGAGCGAGCACTTGCTCAAGCGCGTCCCGGGGGTGTGGGAGCTGGCGCGCCGCGCCGAAGAGCACGTCAAGGGCATGGTGACGCCGTCGACGCTGTTCGAGGAGTTCGGCTTCAACTATATCGGGCCGATCGACGGCCACGATCTCGACGCGCTGATCCCGACCCTGGCCAATATCGCCAAGCTCAAGGGGCCGCAGTTTCTGCACGTGGTCACGCGCAAGGGGCAGGGCTACAAGCTGGCCGAGGACGATCCGATCGCCTATCACGGGCCGGGCAAGTTCGATCCCGCCGAGGGCATCAAGAAATCCTCCGGCGGGCGTCCCAGCTATAGCCAGATCTTCGGCGACTGGCTGTGCGACATGGCGGAGCGCGACCCGCGCCTGGTGGCGATCACGCCGGCGATGCGCGAAGGCTCCGGCATGGTGAAGTTCTCGGACAAGTTTCCGCAACGCTACTTCGACGTCGGTATTGCCGAGCAGCATGCGGTCACCTTCGCGGCGGGTCTCGCCTGCGAGGGCGTCAAGCCGGTGCTGGCGATCTACTCGACTTTCCTGCAACGCGGCTACGACCAGTTGATCCACGACGTGGCGATCCAGAACCTGCCGGTGGTGTTCGCGCTCGACCGCGGCGGGCTGGTCGGTGGCGACGGCGCGACGCACAACGGCGCATTCGACTATGCCTACCTGCGCACCGTGCCCAACCTGACGCTGATGGCGCCGTGTGACGAGGACGAGTGCCGGCAAATGCTCTACACCGCGTTCACGCTCGATTCGCCCGCCGCGGTGCGCTACCCGCGCGGCAGCGGCCCGGGGGTCGAGGTGCAAAAGGAAATGACGGCGCTGCCGGTGGGCAAAGCGGAGCTGCGGCGCCAGGGCCGGCGGATCGCGATCCTCGCCTTCGGCAGCATGCTCAGACCCGCGCTCGAGGTCGCCGCCGAGCTCGACGCGACGGTCGCCAACATGCGCTTCGTCAAGCCCTTGGACGTGGCGCTGCTGCGCCAGCTGGCCGAGAGCCACGAGCTGCTGGTGACGGTCGAAGAACACGCGGCGATGGGCGGTGCCGGCGGCGCGGTTTGCGAGGCTCTCGCAGCGCTCGGGCTCGAACGCAAGGTGCTGCTGCTCGGCCTGCCGGACCGTTTTGTCGATCATGGCGATCCGGCCGGGCTGCTTGCGTCGGTGGGTCTGGACGCGGAAGGTATCGGCAAGTCGATCAGAAACGCAATATCCGAGTAAATTAGTCGGATGTTATAATTGCGGCCATGAAATCACGCGACTTGTACAACATCCCGGACGTCCAGGCGCTGGCCGACACGCGCAAGCTGGCGATCGACAAGGTCGGGGTCAAGGCGATCCGTCACCCGATGCGCATCCAGGAGCGATCCGGGAGCGTCCAGCACACGGTGGCAATGTTCAACATGTACGTGGGGCTGCCGCATCACTTCAAGGGCACCCACATGTCGCGCTTCATCGAGATCCTCGAGGCGCACGAGCGCGAGATCACGGTGGATACCTTCCAGGTGATGCTGAAGGAGATGGTCGAGCGGCTCGAGGCCGAGGAAGGCCTGATCGAGATGAGCTTTCCCTACTTCATCGAGAAGGCGGCGCCGGTGTCCAAGGTGAAGAGCCTGATGGACTACGAAGTCACGTTCGTGGGCGAGATCCGCGACGGCAAGCAGACCTTCACCATGAAGGTGCTGGTGCCGGTGACGAGCCTTTGCCCGTGCTCGAAGAAGATCTCCGCGCGTGGCGCGCACAACCAGCGCTCGCACGTCACGGTGAGCGCCCGGCTGAACGATTTCGTCTGGATCGAGGAAATCGTCGACCTGGTCGAGAAGCAGGCCTCGAGCGAGCTGTACGGCCTGCTCAAGCGGCCCGACGAGAAGTACGTCACCGAGCGCGCCTACGACAACCCGAAGTTTGTCGAGGATATGGTGCGCGACGTCGCGGCGGTGCTGAACCTCGACGAGCGCATCGAATCGTTCGTGGTCGAATCGGAGAATTTCGAGTCGATCCACAACCACAGCGCCTACGCGCTCATCGAGCGCGACAAGTCCGGGCACTGATCGCGCGTGGCGACGCAAGCGGCCCGGCGCGAGCGCATGGTCGCGGAAGTCGAAGCGATGTACGCCGAAACCGCGGCCGAGACGGGTCTGGCGCGGATGTCGCCCGCGGTCCGTGCCGCGCTGGGAAAGGTTGAACGCCACCGCCTGGTTCCGTCCCACGAAGTTCCTCTCGCGTACGGCAATTACCCGCTTTCGATCGGCGCCGGCCAGACCATCTCGCAGCCGTACATCGTCGCGCTGTCGACCGACCTGATCGAGCCGCGTGCCGGCCAGGTTGTGCTCGAGATCGGCACCGGATCGGGCTACCAGGCGGCGATCTTGGCCGAGATCGTGGCCAAGGTTTACTCGGTCGAGGTGGTGCCGGAGCTGGCGCGCGGC
>DATFMS010000067.1:0-5138 GCA_035266805.1 Burkholderiales bacterium
TGTTTGACGAGTTGGGCAGGCTCGAGCCGCGCAACGGCTTCACGCTCGGCATCGTCGACGACGTCTCGCACTCGAGCCTCGAGGTCGATCCCGCCTTCGACATCGAGCCGCCCGAGGTGGTGCGCGCGCTGTTCTACGGCCTGGGCGCGGACGGCACCGTCGGCGCGAACAAGAACTCGGTCAAGATCCTGGCCGGCGACGAGGGCCGCTACGCGCAGGGCTATTTCGTCTACGACTCGAAGAAGTCCGGCTCCTACACCATTTCGCACCTGCGCTTCGGCCCGACGCGCATCCGCGCCCCCTACCTGCTGGAAACCGCGAACTTCATCGGCGTGCACAAGTTCGATTTCCTGTTCCGCTACGACGTGCTCGCCAGCGCGGCGCCGGGCGCCACCGTGCTGCTGAACAGCCCCTGGGGCGCGGACGAGGTATGGGACAGGCTGCCCGCGCGGGCGCAAGCGCAGATCCGCGAGCGCAAACTCAGGCTGCACGTCATCGACGCGAGCCGCGTCGCGCAGGGGCTCGGCCTTGCCAACCGCATCAACACCCTCCTGCAGACCTGCTTCTTCGCGCTCTCGGGCGTGCTGCCGCGCGAGGAGGCGATCGCGCGCATCAAGGCCGAGACCGAGAAGACCTACGCCCGCAAGGGCGCCGAGGTGGTGAAGAAGAACTTCCAGGCCATCGACAGCGCGCTCGCCAACCTGGTCGAGGTCGCGCCGCCCAAGCGCGGACGGCGCGGGCGCGAGCTGCCGCCGGCGGTGCCGGCCGACGCGCCCGAGTTCGTGCGCAGCGTGACCGCGCCGATGCTGCTCGGACGCGGCGATGCGCTTCCGGTCAGCCTGCTGCCGGCCGACGGCACCTACCCCAGCGGCACCACGCGCTTCGAGAAGCGCAACGTCGCCGACGAAGTCCCGGTGTGGGAGCCGCAGCTGTGCATCCAGTGCGGCCAGTGCGCGGTGGTGTGCCCGCACAGCGTGATCCGCGCCAAGACCTACGACCGGGCGCGGCTCGAAGGCGCGCCGGCGGGGTTCAAGGCCGCGGACACCAACGCGCGCGGCTATCCCGACTCGCGCTACACGCTGCAGGTCTACGTCGAGGATTGCACCGGCTGCGGCGTGTGCGTCGAGAACTGCCCGGCGCGCGAGGCCGACGGCGAGCGGCGCGCGATCAACATGCGGTCGCGGCTCGAGGTGCTGGAGGACGAGCGACGCGCGGTCGGCTTCTTCGAGACCCTGCCGTGGGTCGACCGCACGCGGGTGAATTTCTCCAACGTGCGCGGGGTGCAGTTCCTCGAGCCGCTGTTCGAGTTTCCCGGCGCCTGCGCCGGCTGCGGCGAGACGCCCTACCTCAAGCTGCTGTCGCAGCTGTTCGGCGACCGCGCCCAGATCGCCAACGCCACCGGCTGCTCGTCGATCTACGGCGGCAACCTGCCGACCACGCCCTGGACCCACGACGCCGCGGGCCGCGGCCCGGCGTGGGCCAATTCGCTGTTCGAGGACAACGCCGAGTTCGGTCTCGGCTACCGCATCGCGATCGACGCCCAGACCGCGGCCGCGCACGCGCTCGCGCGCAAGCTCGCCCGACGCATCGGCGCCGACCTGGTGGCGGCGCTGATCGAGGCGCCGCAGCTGACGGAGTCCGACTTCCGCCTGCAGCGCGAGCGCCTAGCGGCGTTCAAGGCGGTGCTGGCCGGGATGCAGGACGACCCCGAGGCGCGCAACCTGCTGGCGCTGGCGGACTTCTTCGTCCGCCGCTCGGTGTGGATCGTCGGCGGCGACGGCTGGGCCTACGACATCGGCTACGGCGGCCTCGACCACGTGCTCGCCTCGGGGCGCAACGTCAACATCCTGGTGCTCGACACCGAGGTCTACTCCAACACCGGCGGCCAGGCCTCGAAGTCGACCCCGCTCGGCGCCTCGGCCAAGTTCGCTGCCGCCGGCAAGGCGTCGGGGCGCAAGGACCTCGGCATGATGGCGGTCGCCTACGGCAACGTCTTCGTGGCGCAGATCGCGATGGGCGCCAACAGCGAGCAGGCGCTGCTCGCGCTGCGCGAGGCCGAGGCCTACGACGGCCCCTCGCTGATCCTGGCCTATTCGCAGTGCATCGCGCACGGCACCGACATGCGCTACGGCATGAAGCAGGCCGCGCGCGCGGTGGCCGCGGCGCACTGGCCGCTGTACCGCTATGACCCGACCATGCGCCGGCACGGCGTGAACCCGTTCCGCCTCGACTCGCCGCGGCCGCGCCTGCCGCTGGAGGACTACCGCTATCGCGAAGTGCGCTTCAAGGTGGTCGAGCAGACCCGCCCGACCGAGGCGCGCCGCATGCTCGAGCAGGCGCGCGCGGCCGTCATGGAGCGCTACCGCTTCTACGAGGATCTCGCGGCGCGCGACGGCAGCCGCTTCGATCAGTCAGAACCGGGACGCTAGGAGCAACACCGCCATGGACCTCAGCAGCCGCTACCTGGGATTGACCCTCAAGCACCCGGTCGTCGCCTCCGCCTCCCCCCTCACCGCGACGCTCGACGGCATGCGGCGGCTCGAGGACGCCGGCGCGGCCGCGGTGGTGATGAGCTCGGTCTACGAGGAGCAGATTCGCGCCGAAGACACCGCCTACGCGCTGTACACCGACCACGGCTCGCACTCGCACCCCGAGACCGCGAGCTACTTTCCCGAGTTGCCGGACTACGAGCACGGGCTCTCGGGCAGGCTGGAGACGCTGCGGCGCGCGGCCGAGGCGCTCGACATCCCGGTCATCGCCAGCCTGAACGGCGCCTCCGCCGAGGGCTGGGTCGCCTACGCCGCGCGCCTGGAGCAGGCGGGCGCCGCGGCGCTCGAGCTGAATGTCTGGTTCGTGCCGACCGACCCGGCGCAGAGCGGGGCCGAGATCGAGCGCCGCTACCTCGATATCGTGCGCGCGGTGAGGAAGACGGTTCGCATCCCGCTCGCGGTCAAGCTGTCGCCCTTCTTCAGCGCCATGGCGCACATGGCGCGCGAGCTGGTCGCCGCCGGCGCCGACGGGCTGGTGCTGTTCAACCGCTTCTACGAGCCCGACGTCGACCTCGAGACGCTCGCCCCGCGGCGCGACCTCGAGCTCAGCTCGCGCTACGAGATCCGCCTGCCGATGATGTGGATCGCACTGCTGCGCGGCCGGGTCAAGGCCTCGCTCGCCGCCACGCGCGGGGTCGAGAGCGCCACGGAGGTGGTCAAGTATCTGCTGGCGGGCGCCGACGCGGTGATGACGACCTCGGCGCTGCTGCGCCAGGGGCCGCAGCACCTGCACACCCTGGTCGCCGGGCTCGAGCACTGGCTGCAGGCGCACGGCCACGCCTCGGCCGACGCGGTGCGCGGCGTGCTCGGCGCCCAGCGCGCGGACGCCGCCGCCGAGGTGCTGCGCAGCCAGTACATGCGGCTGCTGAGCGAGTACCTGCCGAGCCGCCTCGCGCTCTGAGCGGGCGCAAAAGAAACGGGGGCCGCAGCCCCCGTTTCGCGATCAGGTCCGGATTGCTCAGTCGGACTTCTTCTCGCCGTCCTTCTCTTCGGTCTGCTTCTCTTCGTCCTGCGCGTCCTTCTTGTCGCTGTCGGTCGGCGCCTTGGCGTCGTCGCTCTTGCTCTCGTCGTCGGCGGCGACCTGGCCGGCCGGCGCATTGACGGCGCTGGTGGCGTAGGCGGAGGAGAACGCGAGCGCGAACATCGCGGCGAATACGGCGGCTAGCAGTTTTTTCATGATGGCTCCTGTCGAGTGGGGGTTGGGTTGGGTTGGGTTGGGTTGGGTTGGGTTGGGTACGGCTGGCTGCTTACTTCTTCTCTGCTTCCTGCTCGGTCGAATCCTTGGCGTCTTCCTTGGCTTCTTCCTTCGCTTCTTCCTTGGCTTCTTCCTTCGCTGCGGGCACGGCGGCGTCGGTGGCGGCCTTGGCGTCGGCAAGCTTCGGCTGCTCTGCCGGCGCCGCGGCTTCGGCCGGCTGGGCCGGCGCCTTGGCTTCGGGGGCGTTCTCGGCGCCGCAGGCGGCCAGGCCGGCTGCCGCGAGCGCGACGAGCATGAGTTTCAGTTTCATGGCGATGCTCCTGGTGGATGTCGGGGTCTGTCTGACTTGCGGCTGGTGCCGTGTCGTCAGGAGACATTTGAACGCCGCGGTGTAAGCGGGCGATTTCCCAGTGAGACGACTTGGTTGCGGCAAAGGGCGGTTTCGTTGCGCACTGTGTCGCCGACCGCCGCCTGTTACACGGCGTTACATCGCAGGCGGCTCCGGCGAGTACCATAGCGCCGCCATGAGCCCCCAAGACCACGCGCTGGTCGTCGACGACGACGCCGAGCTGCGCAGCCTGCTCGCCGAGTATCTCGGCAGGCAGGGCTTTCGGGTCTCGCTCGCGCGCGACGGGCGCGAGATGCGCCAGGCGCTGGACAAAAGCCGGCCGGACATCGTGGTGCTCGACGTCATGCTTCCGGGCGAGGACGGCCTGGCGCTGTGCCGCGACCTGCGCGCGCGCTCCAACATCCCCGTGATCATGCTCACCGCGCGCGGCGAGGAGCTCGACCGCATCATCGGCATCGAGATGGGCGCCGACGACTACCTGGCCAAGCCGTTCAGCCCGCGCGAGCTGCTGGCGCGCATGAAGAGCATCCTGCGCCGCTCGCGCGCGCTGCCGGCGTCGCGCGGCGAAGGCCAGCGCCTGCGCTTCGCCGGCTGGACGCTCGACAGCGCCGCGCGGCACCTGATCGCGCCCGACGGCGTGGTGGTGGCGCTGAGCGGTACCGAGTTCCGCCTGCTGACGGTGTTCGTCGAGCACCCGAACCGGGTCCTCGACCGCAACCAGCTGATGGACCTCACGCTCGGGCGCGAGGCGACGCCGCTCGACCGCAGCATCGACGTGCAGGTGAGCCGCCTGCGCCAGCGCCTGCAGGACGACGCGCGCGAGCCGCGCATCATCAAGACCGTGCGCAACGGCGGCTACGTCCTGGCAACGAGCGTCGAGCGACTCGATTGATCCGCCTGCTGCCCCGTTCGCTGTTCGGGCGCACCCTGCTGGTGCTCGCCGCGGGCCTGCTGCTGGCGCAGGCCGCGAGCGTGATGGTCAACCTGCTCGACCGCGGCGCCGCGGTCTATCGCCTCGCCTCGCTGCAGATGGCGGCGCGCATCG
>DATFMS010000068.1:0-6072 GCA_035266805.1 Burkholderiales bacterium
CTGACGCATCGCCGCGTAGTCGTCGCCTGGCGTGATATCCCGGATGTTATACCGTCTGTACTCACTTTTCTGCATCGCGTGTTGGTCGTACACGACGCAGGACGCGACCGCGGCCTCCCCCATTGTGTGGCTTACGTCGAAGCACTCGATTCGTTGCGCGGACTCCGGCAGTTCGAGAGCATCGCGTAGCGCTGCGATACGCGTTTCCTGAGTGCTCCGCTCGCGCTCGCGGTGTGCGATGGCGAGCTCGGCATTCTTACGCGCCATATCGAGCCAGACCCGGCGCTCACCATAGGTCGGCGAAAGAATCTGCGTTCCGCGCGAGGTGCGTTCGCTCAGTGCCTCTTCAAGCGCGGCACGGTCGAGCTCATCGCTGGTCAGGATGAGCGGCGGTACCGGCTGCTCGAGGTAGTGTTGCTCCAGGAAAGCGGCGAGCACCTCTCCTGCCGCGGCACCCTCGGCGTTCTGCGGGAAGAAGCTGCGATCGCCTACGTGCCGGCCGCCGCGGATCATGACCAGGTTCACGCAGGCGATTCCGCCCTCGAGCACGCAGGACACCACGTCGGCGTCGACGCCGCGCTCGCTTTCGACGTATTGACGCGCCTGCACTCTGGACAGGGCCCGGATCTGGTCGCGATAGATCGCCGCCTCCTCGTAGTGCCGTGCCGCTGCGGCTGCGGCCATCTTTTCCGTTAGCGCGCCGATCACATCGGCTTCCCTCCCCTCCAGGAACAGCACCGCGTTGCGCACGTCCTGGCCGTATCGCTCCGGAGTGATCAGCCCTGTGCATGGCGCAGTGCAGCGCCTGATCTGGTGCAGCAGGCAGGGACGCGAGCGGTTCTCGAACACGCTGTCCTCGCAGGTGCGCAGGCGAAATACGCGCTGCAACAGCTGAATCGCCTCCCGCACCGCATGAGCATGAGGAAAAGGGCCGAAATACCGGTCGCGACGGTCTTTCGCGCCACGATGAAAGCCGATGCGCGGAATGGAATGTCCCGTGATCATCAAGTACGGGTAGGACTTGTCGTCGCGGAACAGGATGTTGTAACGCGGCGCCAGACTCTTGATGAAGTTGTTCTCCAGCAGGAGCGCTTCGGCTTCGGAGCGAGTCGCCGTCACCTCGATCGAGGCAACTTGCGCCAGCATCATCTGAATCCGCGGGCTGATTGCAGCGCTGCGGTTGAAATAGGACCCGACGCGCCTCTTCAGGTCACGCGCTTTGCCCACGTACAGCGGCTCGCCGCCCGCCGCCAGCATGCGATACACGCCCGGCAAGCCGGGGAGGCCGGCGCAGAAAGCCTTCGGGTCGAATGGCTGGCTCATGGTCTTACCCTAAATTCTAGCTCCATGCCTATGATTTAGTGTAAAATTCTCGCCTTTTTGGAATTCGGCAATAGCCAATGGCGAAAGTATCGGCGGTCGAGATTCGGGTCGGCAATTTGCTCGAGTGGGACAAGCGCGTATGGCGCGTCTTGAAGTGCTATCACGTGCACGTGGGCGGCCGCGGCGGAGCCTTCATGCAGGTCGAGATGAAGGACATCGAATCCGGCACCAAGACCAACCAGCGTTTCCGGACCGAGGACAAGGTGGAACGGGCGTTCGTCGAGCCGCGTGGCATGGAATATCTGTATCAGGACGGCGATAGCTACGTCTTCATGGACAAGCAGAACTACGAGCAACTGTCGCTGTCTGCGGACTTTCTGGAGGGTCAGTCCGGTTTCCTGCTGCCGAATACCGAGGTGCAGATCAACTTCTACAACGGCCGCGCAATTGGCGTCGAACTGCCTCCTTCGGTGATCTTGACGATTACGGACACCGAGCCGGCGATCAAGAACGCCACGGCGACGACCACCTTCAAGCCGGCGCGAATGGAAACCGGGATCACCGTTCAGGTGCCGCCGTTCGTCAACCAGGGTGAGCGGATCAAGGTCAACACCAACGATGGCACCTACATGGAGCGCGCCTAGCAGCGTGTCCTAGGCCAGGCCGCGCAACCTCTGCACCGCCTCGCGGTAGGCGACATCGACCCTGCGGTCCTCGCGGAATTTCGCGCGCAAGCGCGCAAAACGGGGCTCCGCTACCGGAGGCGCGCCGGCCAAGGCGTCGAGTAGCTGCTCCTGCCCGCGAGGATCGTTGCACAGGAGCACCATGTCGCAGCCAGCTTCAAACGCCGCACGCGCACGCTCAAGAACTCCGCCCGCGGTGCCTGCGCCCTCCATCGACAGATCGTCGCTGAAGATCATGCCTGTGAAACCCAGCCGCTTTCGCAGGACATCCTGCAGCCAGAACCGCGAATATCCGGCAGGCTCGGAATCGACCTGCGTGTAGATCACATGGGCCGGCATGACGGCCGCGAGCCCGGCCGCGATCGCCGGTCCGTACGGCGCCACGTCCCGCGCCATAATTTGTCCGAGCGGGCGCTCGTCGTGCGGCACGTCGACATGGGAGTCCGCAGCGGCGTAACCGTGTCCCGGAAAATGCTTGCCGACCGCCGCCATGCCGCCTTCGGCCAGGCCGCCGATGAACGCAACGGCAAGTTCCCCGACCGCGAGCGGATCGGCGTGAAACGCGCGATCGCCTATTACGCCGCTCCGGCCGTAATCGAGGTCAAGCACGGGCGCAAAGCTGAAATCCAAACCGTGCGCCGCGAGCTCGGCCGCGATCACCCGACCTGCGGCGCGCGCTGCGGCACACGCGGCATCACGATTGCGATCCCAGATTTCCCCCAGGCGGCGCATCGGCGGTAGCGGAAAGAATCCATGGTGGAAGCGCTGCACCCGCCCGCCTTCGTGATCAACGCAAAGCAGGATGTCCGGGCGAAGAGCGCGGATTTCGGCCACCAGGGCAAGCAGCTGCTGGGGGTCTTCGTAATTGCGCGCGAACAGAATCGCTCCGCCGACTGCGCAATGGCGCAGGCGCACCCGGTCGCCGTCGGTAAGCGCGGTGCCAACGACGTCGATGATCGCAGGCCCCGGCGGTTCGCTCATGGGCCGGACTCCAGTATCACCGTCGCGCTGGCAAACTCCCTTTCATCCGACAATGACAAATGGCAGCGTCCGACACCGCGCAGCTCCAGAAGCGCAGCGAGTGCCGGGGTAAATTCCAGCCTGGGCTGACCAGAGCGCAAATTGACGACCCATACGCCGTGCCAATTGGCCGGCGCGTGAATTCCCGTGCCCAATGCCTTGGTGAAAGCCTCCTTGGCGGCAAAGCGCTTCGCGAGGTAGGCGACCGGCTGGCGATGGGCGCGGAATCGTGCCATTTCCGGGGGGCATAGAATCCGGTGCGCGAAGCGATCGCCGTAGCGCGAAAGCACCCTCTGCACGCGCGCGATTTCGACGATGTCGGTGCCGACGCCGTAGATCATCTGCTGGTCGAGCGCGCAGCCTCGACGATCAGACGCTTCATTTCCCGCACTGCCTCGCGCATACCGATGAACACGGCGCGGCTGACGATCGCATGCCCGATGTGCAACTCGCGTAAGCCGGCCAGGCGGGCTACCGGCTCGACGTTGAAATAGTTGAGGGCATGCCCCGCGTTGAATCGCATGCCCAGGTGACGAACCCCCTCCCCGGCCTGCTTGAGCTTGTCCAGCTCCAGCACGACAGCCGGGCTCTCGGCATCGCGACCTTTCGAGTGAAAGGCGTGTGCGTAGGGACCGGTGTGAATTTCGCATACCACCGCGCCAATGCGAGCCGCCGCTTCGACCTGCCGCAGGTCCGCGTCGATAAATACGGACACCCTTATGCCGGCCGCGCTCAGGCGCGTGACCGCGTCCTTCAGTTTCGCCTCCTGAGAAACGACGTCCAACCCGCCTTCCGTGGTGATCTCGTGCCGCCCCTCAGGCACCAGCATGGCCATCTCCGGCTTCACGCCGCAGGCGATCCGGACCATCTCTTCCGTCGCCGCCATCTCGAGGTTCAGCTTGATGTGCGTGAGCTCACGCAAGCGCCGCACATCTTCGTCCTGGATATGGCGCCGATCTTCGCGCAGATGCACGGTGATGCCATCGGCGCCCCCGAGGTGCGCCTCGACCGCCGCCCACACCGGATCGGGCTCGTAGGTGCGGCGAGCTTGCCGCACGGTCGCGACATGGTCGATATTGACGCCGAGTTCGATCATAGCTCCTGAAGTTCCATCAGCACCGAGCGTGTATGAAGCGTTTGGCCGCCGAGCCTATACGCAATCAGGGCACGCAGCAGTACGCGTGCCTCGTCGCGCGTTTCGGCGCGCTCATATTCGTCGCGCGCAAGGTCAAGAAGGGTGCGGCCGCTGACCACCAATTCGGCGCCAGGTCTCGGCCACCCCTCCCTCCCGTTCACCGCGACGGGTCCGCGGTCCGGCTCGTACGCGTAGCTCCGCTCCGGTTCGATTGCCTGGCCCGTTGCGGCGTCGCGTTCGAGCACGGGAGCATACCCGAGTTCCGCCAGCATCCTGCGTTCGAAACTACGCAACACTGCCGCATGCGGCTCCCGCGCCGAGAGACGCACCAGGCTGCTGGAATAGACGTCGAACAGACCCTCGTGCGGATCCTCCCGCGGCAGCAGCCGCAGCAGGAGCTCATTCAGATAGAAGCCGCACATGAGACCGAGCCCCTCAAGCGAGCGCAGGCCAGCGGCCCACTCCGCGGCCACCAGCGTCCCGAGCTCTCCCGACGCACTCCAACTCAGCCGCAACGGATGGAAGGCCAGCAGCACCCCGCGCATCGCCGAGCGAGGTCGGCGCGCCCCGCGCGCGAGCAGCGCCACGCGGCCGAAGCGCCGCGTGAATGCCTCGACGATCAGGCTGGTTTCCTTGTAAGGATGCGTATGCAGGACGAAGCCCGCTTCGTGGTCGGCCCTGCGCCGCGCTGACCGGCTATCCATAGCCCAACCCACGCAGCACGCGTTCGTCGTCGGTCCAGCCTCGCCGTACCTTGACCCAGACGCCGAGATAGACCTTTCCGCCGAACAATCGCTCCATGTCCTTGCGTGCAGCTTCGGCGATTTTCTTGAGCTGCGTACCTTTGCTGCCGACCACGATACCCTTCTGGCTAGCGCGCTCAACCAGGATCGTCGCCTCTATTCTCCGCAGACGACCTTCGTCCCGAAAGCTGTCAATCACGACCTCGCAGCGGTACGGAAGCTCCTCGCCCAGCATTTGGAACAGCTTCTCGCGCAACAGTTCGGCGGCGAAGAACCGCTCGTCGCGATCAGTTAGCTGGTCCGGCGGGTAGATCGCGGGCGCTTCCGGCAGCGCTTCGCGCAGCACCCGCAGCAACTCGGGCAGATTCTTTCCGCTGCGCGCGCTCACCGGCACGATCGCGAAAAAGTCGCGTTCCTTGCTCAAGCGGTCGATGAACGGGATCAGTTCGGCGGCGCGTTTCACGCGGTCGATCTTGTTCACGACCGCCACGACCTTGGGCTGCTCGGGTATTCGCTCCAGAACGGCACGATCTTCCGTCCCGTAGCGAAGCGCGTCGACGACGAACGCCACTACCTCGGCGTCACGGACCACGTCTGTGGCGCGCCGGTTCAGTGTGCGATGCAGAGCGTCTCGGTGTTTCGATTGCAGGCCAGGCGAATCTATGAAGACGAACTGGCAGTCACCAGTGTTCAATATGCCGGTCACCAAATGACGGGTGGTCTGCGCCTTGGGCGAAACTATCGACAGGCGCTCGCCAACCAGACGGTTGAGCAGAGTCGATTTTCCGGTATTGGGCCGTCCTGCGATCGCGACGGTGCCGCAGCGGAAGTGGCTCATTGCCCGAGTTCCCGCAACAACGCCTCCGCCGCCTGCTGCTCCGCGCGCTGGCGCGAAGTGCCGCTGCCGGTCGAGCGCAATCCTAGTTCTGCCACGACGCAGTCGACTTCAAAGGTCTGAAGGTGCGCAGCCCCACGGGTCGCCGTCACGCGATATTCGGGCAGCGGCCGGTGGCGCCCCTGGAGATATTCCTGCAGCCGGGTCTTCGGGTCCTTTCCGGTTTGAGCAGGATCAAGTCCCTCCAGCGCATCGCCGTAGACCGTGAGCACCGTTGCGCGCGCCGCGTCGTATCCGCCGTCGAGCAGGACGGCTCCGAAAACCGCTTCCATT
>DATFMS010000069.1:0-4576 GCA_035266805.1 Burkholderiales bacterium
CCTTGCTTCCGCCCGTGACGAGCGCCCGCTTGCCTTTGAGTCCAAGGTCCATGCCCGCCTCCCTGTCCCTGGTTGGGCAGGAAATCCGCCCATCCAAGGTCAAGTATCTCCGCCGCCGGCGGTCATGACAAGGCGTCGCGCGGAACTACATGCTGCGCCGGTACTCGCCGCCGACCTCAAACAGGGCGTGCGTGATCTGACCGAGCGAGCACACGCGGACTGCGTCGACCAGCACCTCGAACACGTTCTCGTCCCGGATCACCGCCTGTTGCAGGCGCTCGAGCATCGCCTTGGATCGGGAAGCGTTCTTCCTGTGGAACTCGCGCAGGCGCTTGAGCTGCGACTGCTTTTCCTCCTCGGTCGAGCGGATCAGCTCTATCTTCACGGGGGGCGTGTCGCTGTGGGGATTGCAGAAGGTGTTGACGCCCACGATCGGGTAGGAGCCGTCGTGCTTCCTGTGCTCGTAGTACAGCGACTCCTCCTGGATCTTGCCGCGCTGGTAGCCCGTTTCCATCGCGCCGAGCACCCCGCCGCGCCCTGAGATCGCCTCGAACTCCTTCAGCACCGCTTCTTCCACCAGGTCGGTCAGCTCGTCGATGATGAACGAGCCCTGGTTCGGGTTCTCGTTCTTCGCCACCCCCCACTCCTTGTTCAGGATCAGCTGGATCGCCATCGCTCGCCGCACCGAGTCCTCGGTCGGGGTGGTGATCGCCTCGTCGTAGGCGTTGGTATGCAGCGAGTTGGTGTTGTCGTAGGTCGAGATCAGCGCCTGCAGCGTAGTGCGGATGTCGTTGAAGGCGATTTCCTGAGCGTGCAGCGAGCGCCCCGAAGTCTGCGAGTGGAACTTGAGCTTCTGGCTGCGCTCGTTGGCGCCGTAGCGATTCTTCATCGCCACCGCCCAGATGCGCCGCGCCACGCGCCCCAGCACGGCGTACTCGGGGTCCATGCCGTAGCTGAAGAAGAAAGAGAGGTTCGGCGCGAAGTCGTCGACGTGCATGCCGCGCGCGAGGTAAGTCTCGACGAAAGTAAAGCCGTTGGCGAGCGTGAACGCGAGCTGGCTGATCGGGTTCGCGCCGGCCTCGGCGATGTGGTAGCCGGAGATCGACACCGAGTAGAAGTTCTTCACCCCGTGGTGGATGAAGTACTCCTGGATATCGCCCATCACCTTGAGCGAGAACTCGGTGGAATAGATGCAGGTGTTCTGCCCCTGGTCTTCCTTCAGGATGTCGGCCTGCACCGTGCCGCGCACCGTAGCCAGAGTCCATTCGCGGATCTTCTCGGCCTCGTCCTCGGTCGGCTCGCGGCCGTTCTCGGCGCGGAACCTGTCGACCTGCTGGTCGAGCGCGGTGTTGAAGAACATCGCCAGGATGGTCGGCGCCGGCCCGTTGATGGTCATCGACACCGAGGTGTTCGGCGCGCACAGGTCGAAGCCGCCGTAGAGCACCTTCATGTCGTCGAGCGTGGCGATCGAGACGCCCGAATTGCCCACCTTGCCGTAGATGTCGGGCCGCTCGTCGGGATCGAAACCGTACAGCGTGACCGAGTCGAATGCGGTCGACAGGCGCTTGGCGGGCATGTCCTTGGACAGCAGGTGGAAGCGCTTGTTGGTGCGAAAGGCGTCGCCTTCGCCGGCGAACATGCGCGTCGGGTCCTCGTTCTCGCGCTTGAACGCGAACACGCCGGCAGTGAACGGAAACGACCCGGGCACGTTCTCGCGCATCTGCCAGCGCAGGATCTCGCCGTGGTCCTCGAACCGCGGCAGCGCCACCTTCGGCACCCTGGTGCCCGACAGCGTGGTATGCGTAAGCCTGGTGCGGATCTCGCGCCCGCGGATCTTCACCACGTACTCGTCGCCCGAATAGGCCTTCAGCGTCTCGGGCCACATCTCGAGCTGCTTCCTGGCGCGTGCGTCGAGCGCCGCGTTCTTCTCGTCGATCAGGGAGTCGAGCTCGCGCGCCTCCTTGCCGGCCTTGAGCAGCATCGCCTTGGCCGCGATCAGCTGCTGACGCTCGCGGGCGAACGCCGCCTGCTGCCGCGCATGAGCGTGGTAGCCCCTGACCGACTCCGCGATCTCGGCCAGGTAGCGCTGGCGCCTGGGCGGTATCACCACGTGCACGCTCGACGAAACCTTCGCAGCGATCTTCGGCAGCGCCCCCGGCTCGAGGGCGAGGCCCTTGGCGGCGAGCCGGGCGGCGAGCGCCTGGTACAGCGCGGTGACGCCGTCGTCGTTGAAGCGCGAAGCGATGGTGCCAAACACCGGCATGTCCTCGGGCGCGGTCTTGAACGCCTCAAGGTTTCTCTGCACCTGCTTCCTGACGTCGCGCAGCGCGTCTTCGGCGCCCTTGCGGTCGAACTTGTTGATCGCGACGAAGTCGGCGAAATCGAGCATGTCGATCTTCTCGAGCTGGCTCGCGGCGCCGAACTCGGGCGTCATGACGTACAGGGAAACGTCGACGTGCGGCACGATGGCGGCGTCGCCCTGCCCGATGCCGGAGGTCTCCACCACCACCAAATCGAAGCCGGCAACGCGGCACGCCGCGACCGCCTCCGGCAGCGCGGCGGCGATTTCCGCGCCCGAAGCGCGCGTCGCGAGCGAGCGCATGAAGACCCGCTTGCCGTGGATCGCGTTCATGCGGATGCGGTCCCCGAGCAGGGCGCCGCCGGTCTTCCTGCGCGAAGGGTCGACCGCGACGATCGCGATATTGAGCCGATCGGCCTGGTCGAGGCGGAAGCGGCGCACCAGCTCGTCGGTGAGCGAGCTCTTGCCCGCGCCGCCGGTACCGGTGACGCCCAGCACTGGGGCCGATTTTGACTTCGCCGCTATATGTAGTTCTTTCTTCAAATCTTCATTGAAAGCACCCAACTCCAGCGCGGTGATGACCTGCGCCAGCGCCCGGCGATCTCCCGCCTTGAGGGCCTTGAGATCTTTCGGCGCGTACTGCGACGGGTCGAAGTCGCAGCGCGCCAGCATGTCGTTGATCATGCCCTGCAGGCCCATCTTCTGCCCGTCCTCCGGCGAGTAGATGCGCGCCACGCCGTAGTCGTGCAGCGCCTTCACCTCGTCGGGGACGATCACCCCGCCGCCGCCGCCGAAGACGCGGATGTGCTCGCCGCCGCGCTGGCGCAGCAGGTCGATCATGTAGCGGAAGTACTCGATGTGCCCGCCCTGGTAGGACGAAACCGCGATGCCCTGCACGTCTTCCTCGAGCGCGGCGCTGACGACGTCCTCGACCGAGCGGTTGTGGCCGAGGTGGATCACCTCGGCGCCGGAGGCCTGCAGGATCCGGCGCATGATGTTGATCGACGCATCGTGGCCGTCGAACAGGCTCGCCGCGGTGACGAAGCGGATCTTGTGCTTGGCCTTGTAGACCAGATTGCTCGACTCGGACAGGTCGGTCATCGGGGCCTCCGGGGACCGCTACCCTACTTAACGTTTACGTAAACGTCAACTGCGCACGGTCGCGCTGCGGGACGCGAAATCCTCGCCGGAAGTATAGCCAAGCACGGCGGGCTCAGAGATCGGACAGGGGTTTGCCTTGCGCCGCCTCGTCGCGCAGGGCCATCGTCCCGGCCAGCTCTTCCAGGTACTTGTGCAGCGAGGCCAGGCTCGCCGGCGGCAGGTCCTGCAGCGCTTGCTGCAGGACCCCCTTCAGCGGACGGGGCGCCTTGGCAAGCACCGCCTGCCCGTCCGCGGTGAGGTACAGCTGCACCCTGCGATGGTCGACCCCGCCGCGGCGCCGCTCGACCAGCTTGAGCCCCTCCAGCCGCAAGAGCAGGTTGCTCGCAGTCGAGGGATGGATGGCGAGCTCGCGCGCCAAGTCGCCCGGCGCGAGCCCATGCGTGGCCGCGATGCGCTCCATGGTCCACAGTTGCGCCCCACTCACCCCGCAGCTGCGCTCGACGTTCTGGTAATGCTGCTTGATCGCGCGCAGCACGATGCGGAACTGGCGCAGGACGTCCAACATCTGCTCCTTGCCGGACGACGCCGCGGCAGTCCCGGAGGCACGCCGTGACGGGCGAGTGCGGGGGCCCACGATGGGCACACTCTACTCTTGCCCGGACTGGGCCGGAAACGCAAGGCTCCACGACCACAACCGAAGCAACAGAGCCGGCCCTTTATCGTTTCCCGCTTCTAGGCTTCGAGCCTGTCGGCCACGAGCTCCAGCAGGCTCTGCATCGACTTGTCCCACTTGTAAAAGGCGGCACCGTCGTCGAAGCTCAGGCGGCAGTTGGCGCAGCTGGTGGCGAGCAGCTCGGCGCCGGTGGCGTCGATCTCCTCCATCTTGATGCGGAACGCCCCGCGGCGCAGGTCGTCGGCGCGCTTGATGGCCACTACCCCACCGCCACCGCCGCAGCACCAGGCCGCATCGGCATGGTCGCCCATCTCGCGCAGTTCGACGCCGAGCGCAGCGAGCACCCCGCGCGGCGCCTGGGACGCGCCGCCGCGGCGCGACACCTGGCAGGGATCGTGGAAAGTGAGCGACTTGGCGAGCGGCTTGAGCCGCAGCCGGCCCGCCTCGGCGAGCGACGCCAGGTACTCGGAAATGTGCAGCACCTCGAACGGCAGCGGCGCGCC
>DATFMS010000070.1:0-12983 GCA_035266805.1 Burkholderiales bacterium
CGGCCGCGTCCTCGCGCGCGAACACCCGGTTCACCGCCAGGCCCTGCTTGTAGTAGTCCTCGGCCACCAGCCCGTCGGCGCTCGAGACCGCGAGCCACAGCGTGACGAAGCCGGCCAACACGACCGCGGCGGGCCCCGAGATCAGGATCCAGGGCCAGGGCTCGCGGTACCACGGGCGGGCGAGGTCTTCGGGAATGCTTGCCATGTCGGCTCCTAGCGCACGATGAACACGGATTTCTCTTCGACCTTGACCTTGCCGGCGCCTTCGCCGATCGCGCGCACCTCGAATTCTATGCGGTAGGCGCCGGGAGTCAGGTGCTCGCGCTCGGCGTGCACCCGCAATTCGAGCGGCAGCACGCGGCTCGAGGCGGGCCCGACCTCGACCTCCGCCGGCCCCGCGATGTGGATCTCGTGCAGCCCGCTGACGCTGATCTCGTAGTGCTGCGACTGCTCGGTGGTGTTGATGATCTGCAGCCGGTACACGTTCTCGATCTCGCCGCCGGCGACTTCGCGCGCGATCGCCGCGCGGTCGCGGATCACGTCGACCTTGAGCGGCACGCGCAGGGCGAGGCTCACTCCGGCGGCGACCACGATGCCGGCGAGGATCGCCATGTAGATCAGCGAGCGCGGGCGGAACACGCGGCGGAACATCTGCGCGCGGTCGAGCTTGTTTTCCAGCGCGTGCTCGGTCGAGTAGCGGATCAGGCCGTGCGGGGTGCCCATCTTGTCCATCACCTGGTTGCAGCCGTCAATGCACGCGGCGCAGCCGATGCACTCGTACTGCAGCCCCTTGCGGATGTCGATCCCGGTCGGGCAGACCTGCACGCAGATGCCGCAGTCGACGCAGTCGCCCAGGCCCCTGGCCCTGAAATCGATGTTGCGCGCGCGTGGGCCCCTGGGCTCGCCGCGCTCCGGATCGTAGGTGATGATCAGCGTGTCGCGATCGAACATCGCGCTCTGGAAGCGCGCGTAGGGGCACATGTACTTGCACACCTGCTCGCGCATCCAGCCGGCGTTGCCGTAGGTGGCGAAGCCGTAGAACAGTATCCAGAAGGTGGCCCAGGGCCCGGTCGAGGCGCTCCAGACCTCGCGCCACAGATCGCGGATCGGCGTGAAGTAGCCGACGAAGGTGAACCCGGTCCAGAGCGCGAGCGCGATCCAGACGGCGTGTTTCGCGCTTTTGCGAAGAACCTTTTCCAGGCTCAGCGCGCTGCGATCCAGACGGATGCGCTTCGTGCGGTCGCCCTCGATCAGCTTCTCCACCCAGAGGAAGATCTCGGTGTAGACCGTCTGCGGGCAGGCGTAGCCGCACCACAGGCGCCCGGCGATGGCGGTGAACAGGAACAGCGACAACGCCGCGATCACCAGCAGGACCGTGAGGTAGATGATGTCCTGCGGCCAGAACACCAGGCCGAAAATGTAGAACTTGCGCTGCGCAATCTCGAACAGCAGCGCCTGGCGGCCGTTCCAGGTCAGCCATGCGCCGCCGTAGAACACCAGCTGCGTCGCCCACACCAGCGCCCAGCGCCAGGCCGCGAACCAGCCGCGCACCGCGCGCGGGTAGACCTTCTGCCGGACCTCGTAAAGCGACTGCTCGGCGCTCTCGACGACGTGGTTGCCGATATTCACCGGTGCGACAGCGAGTAGACGTAAGCCGCCAGGAGGTGGATCTTGGCCGGGCCGAGGATGTCCTTCCACGCCGGCATGTGGCCGTTGCGGCCCTTGGTGACCGTCTCGACGATGGTCGGCTCGCCGCCGCCGTAGAGCCAGGTCTTGTCGCTCAGGTTGGGCGCGCCGAGCGCCGGGTTGCCCTTCGCCTCGGGACCGTGGCAGGCGATGCAGATCTTGGCGTAGGTCTCCCTGCCGCGCGCGACGCGGATGCTGTCGGCCGCGCCGCCCGAGAGCGACATGACGTAGTGCGCGACGTCCTTCACCCCCTCGGCGCCCAGCACCGGTCCCCAGGGCGGCATGACGCCGTTGCGGCCGTTGGTGATGGTCTGCTCGATGGTCGTCGGCGCGCCGCCGTAGAGCCAGTCGTTGTCGGTCAGGTTGGGAAAGCCGCGGCTGCCGCCGCCGTCCGAGGCGTGGCATTGGGCGCAGTTGTTGAGGAACAGCTTCTGGCCGATGGCGAGCGCGTCGGGGCTCTTGGCCAGCGCCACGACGTCCTGCGCCGCGAACTTGTCGTAGATCGGGCCGTACAACGCCTCGGCGCGCGCGTTCTCCTGCTTCAGCTGCCCGACCTCGGTCCAGCCCAGCAGGCCCTTCCAGCTGCCCAGCCCGGGGTAGAGCACGAGGTAGACCAGCGAGAACACGATGGTGATGTAGAACAGCCACATCCACCAGCGCGGCAGCGGATTGTTGTACTCGCCGAGGTCCTCGTCCCAGGTGTGGCCGGTGGTCTCGGTGGTGCCGCCGGCAACCTTGCGCACGCTCTGCATCTTCAGAAACACGCCGCAGGCGACGACCGACACCAGGGTGATCACCGCGATGTAGAAATCCCAGAAGCTGCTGCTGAACTGGCTCATCGGCGGCTCCCCCTCTCGTCGCGCGGCTCGGATTCCTCGAACGGCAGCTGGCCGTCGCGCTCGAAGCGCTCGCGGCGCGACGGCGCGTAGGCCCACCAGACGATGCCGAGGAAGACGGCCAGCGAAGCCACCGTCCAGATGCTGTGAATCAGGATCGTGTCCATGGCTCTCCCCTTACGGCCTGGCGGCGCCGCGTCCCGCGACCCCGAGGTTCTGCAGATAGGCGATCAGCGCATCGAGCTCGGTCTTGCCCTTGAGCGCTTCCGGCCCCTTGGCGATGTCGTCGTCGCTGTACGGCACTCCCACGATGCGCAGCGCGCGCATCTTGGCCTGGATGTCGGCCGCGTCGGCGGCGTTGCGCGCGAGCCACGGGTAGTCCGGCATGTTCGACTCGGGCACCACGTCGCGCGGGTTGTTGAGGTGGATGCGGTGCCAGTCGTCCGAGTAGCGCCCGCCCACGCGCCCCAGGTCCGGCCCGGTGCGCTTGGAGCCCCACTGGAACGGGTGGTCGTAGACGAACTCGCCGGCCACCGAGTACGGGCCGTAGCGCTCGACCTCGGCGCGGAACGGCCGGATCATCTGCGAGTGG
Source organism: Burkholderiales bacterium (assembly GCA_035266805.1). Classification (GTDB taxonomy): domain Bacteria; phylum Pseudomonadota; class Gammaproteobacteria; order Burkholderiales; family SG8-39; genus DAHVFK01. The sequence continues at coordinate 3,115 of DATFMS010000070.1, forward strand.
CAGTTGTAGCAACCCTCGCGAATGTAGACGTCGCGCCCGGTGAGCTGCAGCGCGGTGTAGGGTTTGAGGCCCGCCACCGGCTCGGTCACCGACTTCTGGAACGACAGCGGGACGATCTCGACCAGCCCGCCGACGCTCACCACCAGGATGATCAGGATGATGAGCAGCGCGCTGTTGCGCTCGATCATGTCATGCGTGAGTTTCATCGCCGGCTCCTCAGGCGTGAACCGCGGACGGGGCCGCGGTGGGGGCCGGGATCGGCGCGTCGACCGCCCTCGCGCCGGCGACCGTCTTCGCCACGTTGTAGACCATCACCAGCATGCCGGCGAGGTAGAACACGCCGCCCAGCAGGCGGATGCCGTAGAACGGGTAGGTCGCCTTGACGCTCTCGACGAAGCTGTAGGTCAGCATGCCGTCCGAGCCCACCGCGCGCCACATCAGGCCCTGCATCACGCCGGCGATCCACATCGCCGCGATGTAGAGCACGATGCCGATCGTCGCGATCCAGAAGTGGACGTTGATCAGGCGCACGCTGTACATCTCGGCGCGCCCGAACAGGCGCGGGATCAGGTAGTACAGCGAGCCCATGGTCACCAGCCCGACCCAGCCCAGCGCGCCGCTGTGCACGTGGCCGATGGTCCAGTCGGTGTAGTGCGACAGCGCGTTGACCGTCTTGATCGACATCATCGGTCCCTCGAAGGTCGACATGCCGTAGAACGACAGCGAAACGATGAGGAACTTGAGGATCGGGTCGTCGCGCAGTTTGTGCCACGCCCCCGACAGCGTCATGATGCCGTTGATCATGCCGCCCCAGGACGGCGCCAGCAGGATGAGCGAGAAGATCATGCCGATCGACTGCGCCCAGTCCGGGAGCGCGGTGTAGTGCAGGTGGTGCGGGCCGGCCCACATGTAGGTGAAGATCAGGGCCCAGAAGTGCACCACCGAGAGGCGGTAGGAGTACACCGGGCGCCCGGCCTGCTTGGGGATGAAGTAGTACATCATGCCGAGGAAGCCGGCGGTGAGGAAAAAGCCCACCGCGTTGTGGCCGTACCACCACTGCACCATCGCGTCCTGCGCCCCGGCGTAGACCGGGTACGACTTCCACAGCGTGACCGGGATCTCGGCGCTGTTGACGATGTGCAGGATCGCGATCGTCAGGATGAAGGCGCCGAAGAACCAGTTGGCGACGTAGATGTGCTGCACCTTCCTCTTGGCGATGGTGCCGAAGAACACGACCGCGTAGGCGACCCACACCAGCGCGATCAGGATATCGATCGGCCACTCGAGCTCGGCGTATTCCTTGGAGGTCGTGATCCCCAGCGGTAGCGTGATGGCCGCGGCCACGATCACCGCCTGCCAGCCCCAGAAGGTGAACGCCGCCAGGCCGCCGGAGAACAGGCGTACGTGGCAGGTGCGCTGCACCACGTAGTACGAGGTGGCGAACAGGCCGCAGCCGCCGAAGGCGAAGATCACCGCGTTGGTGTGCAGCGGCCGCAGCCTGCTGTAGGTCAGCCAGGGGGTGTCGAAATTGAGCTGCGGCCAGATCAGCTGCGCGGCGATCAGCACGCCGACCAGCATTCCGACCACGCCCCAGACCACGGTCATGATCGCGAACTGCCGCACCACCTTGTAGTTGTACGTGTTTTCGGCTTGCATGTGAGTTGATTCCCCCTGTTTTGGCGCCCCCGGGGGTAATCCTAGAGTCCGGCGCCGGGCGCGGTTTGACCTGCGTCAAACGGCCGACGGGCCGGCGCGCCGGAACGGGCGCCGGCTCAGGGGAATGCCGGAACCCTGGGCTCGGTGCCCTCCGGCTCGGCTGCCGGATGGGCGCGCTTGATGCGCTCGGTGATCTCTTCCGCGCGCTCGCGCGGCACGTCGGCGATCACCAGCAGCTCGCCGCGCTCGATCGCCTGCTCGAATGCCTTGAGCCGCGTACTGCCGACGTTGAGCCCTACCATGCCGCCGAGATAGACGCCGACACCCACGCCGGCGAGCGAGCTTGCCAGCAACACGGCGCCGCCGGCCAGCACCAGGTGCGGCTCGAGCGCCAGCGCCACCAGGCCGCAGAGAACGCCGGTGCCGCCGCCGATCGGCACTGCGCGCAGCATCGCCGGGATGATGTCGCTCTTCTGCCAGACCGAAGCCTCCGGAAGGTCCTCGAGCGGCGTGCCGCGCTTGGCGAGCACGTGGATGTGCTTCCACTCGATGCGGGCGAGCAGCAGCTCGTCGACCACCTTCTTGCCGACTCCGGTGTCGGGAACCAGGAAATAGAGTCTTCGCATGAAAATATTCTCGACGCCTCCTCGAACCGCATCTTGACCTGAGTCAAACCGGTGCCGCCTTCGCTTGCGAGACTGCGGCATGCGGTCCCGCTCCGAAAAAGGCGGCGGCAGCTTCTCCGGCATCAAGCTGCTGCTGTGCGAAAACCCGCTGCCGCCGATCGACGAAGCGATCGCCGCAGCGCAGGCCGAGCTGCCGCGGGCAAACTACTACACTGAGGCGCATTCGGCTCCCCTGCGCCGGCTGCTCGCCGCGCGGCTCGGGGTCGCCGAGCGGCTGATCCACATCAACGCCGGCTCCGAGCTGATCCTGCGCCAGCTCTTCGACCGCTTCGGGCAGCAGGTCCATCTCCTCACGCCGACCTACCCGCTTTTCCCCGAGATCGCGCGGCGCTGGAGCGAGACCCGGCTGCTTCCCGAGCGCGACTTCGGCTTCGATCTCGCACAGCTCTCGATTGCGGAAGGCACCACGCTCGCAGTGATCGTTAATCCGAACAACCCCAACGGCGGCACCTTCGACATGGCGCCGCTTCCCGGGCTGCTCGAGCGCCACCCGCGCACGCGCTTCCTCGTCGACGAGGCTTTCATCGGCCTCGCCGGACAGTCGGTTGCGGCACTGGTGCCCAGGCATCCCAACCTGCTCGTCACCCGGACCCTGTCCAAGGCCCACAGCCTCGCCGGCTTCCGCGTGGGCTATGCGGTGCTGCCCGAGGCGATCGCCGACGACCTCAATGCCCACAACGACGCCTACCCGCTCGCGCGCCCGAGCGAGGCGGCGGCGATCGCGACGCTCGAGCACGAGGATGAGATCCGCGCGCGCGCGACGATGCTGCGCGGCTGGACCGAAGAGCTCGCGGCGCAGCTGCGCGGCATGGGCGTGCGCACCTATCCCAGCGAGACCTATTTCTTCCTTGCGGATTTCGCGCCGCGTGACGCCGCGACGCTCGCGCGCGCGCTCGCCGGGCGCGGAATCCTGGTCAAGCCGCTCGGCGACGCGCGCCTCGGCACCGGCGCCATGCGTGTCACCACGGCGCTGCCGGAGGACAATGCGCGCTTTGTCGCGGTGCTGCGGGAGCTGCTGTGAGCGCGCCAGCAAAGGAGACCACACATGATCACTAGAGCGGTGAACCTGGAAACGGCCCTGCGCGACCCCGCCTCGGCGTTCGCGGCGCCGGAGGACGTCGCGGCGCATGCAGGCCTGACGCGCGAGCAGAAGATCGAGATCCTCAGGCTGTGGGAGTACGACGCCGCCGAGGCCGAGGTGGCGACGGAGGAAGGCATGCCGGGCGGAAACGGCGACCTGCTGCAGCGGATCCTGCTCGCGCTCGACGGCTTGGGCGCCGGGAGCGAAGCCGGCGAATCGGGCCCCACCAAGCAGCACGCATTGCTGCGGCACCGCGCCGAGCGCAAGTAATCATGTACGCGCGCATCCTTGCAGGCGTCGGCGGAAGCGCGCCTAGCCGAAACCGCGACGCCCGCGCAGCCGGCCACCGCCACGCTCGTCGACGAGGCGGCGTCCTGGCCTGCCGACGTAGTGGTGCTCGGCACCCGCGGCCGCAGCGGCCTGGAGCGCCTGCTCCTCGGCAGCGTGGCCGACGGCGTGGCGCGGCGCTCGATGATCCCGGTGGTGCTGGTGCCATGAGTTGAACGGCCATGGACCCGGTGCTGCTCTGGATCATCGGCAGCGGGCTGCTGATGAGCGCCATCGCCCTGGTGGGCAGCGTGACGCTGGTGCTCTCCGACCGCACGCTGCAGCGCATCCTCCTGCCGCTGGTCGCGTTCGCCGCCGGCTCGCTGCTCGGCGGCGCGTTCTTCCACATGCTGCCCGTCGGCCTCGCGGCGGGGATGAGCGATGTCGCCGTCTACGCGCTGGTCCTCGCCGGCTTCGCGGTGTTCTTCGGCCTCGAGCAATTCCTGCACTGGCATCACTGCCACCGCGCCGAGGCCAGCTGCAAGAAGCCGCTCACCTACCTGATCCTGATCGGCGACGGGCTGCATAACTTCCTCGGCGGGCTGGCTGTGGCCGGCACTTTCCTCATCGACATCCGCCTCGGCATCCTCACCTGGTTGGCGGCCGCCGCCCACGAAGTGCCGCAGGAGCTGGGCGATTTCGGCGTGCTGGTGCACGGCGGCTGGGAGCGGCGCAAGGCGCTGCTCTACAACCTGCTGTCGGCGCTTACTTTCCTCGTCGGCGGCCTGATCGCCTACGCGGCTTCGTTCCGTCTCGACGTGGCGTTCCTGGTGCCGTTCGCGGCCGGCAATTTCATCTACATCGGCGCGGCCGACCTGATCCCCGAGGTCAAGGCGCATGCCGATCCCAAGGCGAACCTGGTTCACTTCGCCGCCTTCGCCGCGGGCGTCCTGCTCATGCTGGCGGTGAAGCTCGCGCTCGAGCCCTGAGCCATGGAAAGCCCCCGGACGGCGCCCTTCATCCGTCATCACCAGCGCTACGACGACTGGTTCGAGCAGCATCGCGCTGTATATCTTTCGGAGCTGCTCGCCGTCCGCGCGCTGCTGCCGTGCCGCGGCCGCGGGCTCGAGATCGGGGTCGGCACCGGGCGCTTCGCGGCTCCGTTGGGAGTCGAGTTCGGCATCGATCCGGCGGCCGGGATGCTGGCCTACGCACGTGCGCGGGGCGTGCGCGTCGCCCGCGCCGTGGCCGAAGCGCTGCCGTTCGCCGACGCGGCGTTCGACTATGCGCTCATCGTGACCACCATCTGCTTCGTCGACGACGCCCGGGCCATGCTGCGCGAAACGGCGCGCGTGCTGCGGCCGGCCGGAGCACTCGTCATCGGCCTGATCGACCGCGAGAGCCCGCTCGGGAAAGACTATGTCGCCCACCGGGCGGAGAACGTCTTCTACCGCGATGCGAGGTTCTTCTCCGCCGCCGAGGTTGCGGCGCTCCTCGCGCAGACCGGATTTCGCGATCTCGTCTGGCTGCAGACAGTATCCGCGCCGCTTTCGCGCATCCGGGAGATCGAGCCGGCGAGCGCCGGCACGGGCCGCGGAGCGTTTCTGGCCGTGCGCGCGCGCAACCGGAACGAGTTCGCCTGAAGCTCCGCTATGGGCTCAGGCAACCAGCACCGCCGCGCCTTCCAGCTTTCCTTCGCGCAGCGCGGCGAGCGCCTCGTTCGCGTGCGCGAGCGGAAAAGCCGTGGTCTTGGTGCGGATCGGCGCCTGCGCGGCCACGCGCATGAACGCCTCGCCGTCGGCGCGCGTGAGGTTGGCGACCGACTGCACGCGCCGCTCGCCCCACAGCAGGGCGTAGGGAAACGACGGGATGTCGCTCATGTGGATGCCGCCGCAGACCACGCGGCCGCCCTTTTTCACCGCCGCCAGCGCCTGCAGCACCAGGGCGCCGGCCGGGGCGAAGATGATCGCCGCGTCGAGCGGCTCGGGCGGCGCCTGGTCGGCGCCGCCGGCCCAGTGCGCGCCGCATTTGCGGGCGAATTCCTGGCCTTGAGTATCAGAGGGTTTCGTAAATGCATAAACCCTCCGCCCCTGGGCACTCGCCACCTGCGCCAGGATGTGCGCCGCGGCGCCGAAGCCGTACAGGCCCAGCGTGTGCGCGTCGCCGGCGAATGCGTAGGAGCGGTAGCCGATCAGCCCGGCGCACAGCAGCGGCGCGGCCTCGGCGTCGCCGTAGCGCTCGGGCAACGCGAAGCAGAAGCGCTCGTCGGCCAGCGCGTACTCGGCGTAGCCGCCGTCGAGCGTGTAGCCGGTGAAGCGCGCCTGCGGGCACAGGTTCTCGCGCCCGCTGGCGCAGTACTCGCACGCGCCGCAGGTCCAGCCCAGCCACGGCACGCCGACCCGCGCGCCGGCGGCGAAGCGCGCACCGCCCTTCACCACGCGGCCGACGATCTCGTGCCCGGGAATGAGCGGGTAGCGGCCCTCGGCCAGCTCGCCGTCGACCACGTGCAGGTCGGTGCGGCACACGCCGCAGGCGGCGACTTCGATCAGCACCTGCCCCGGCCCGGGTTGGGGAATGGGCACCCGCTCCGCGCGCAGCGCCTCCCCGGGCGTGTGCAGCCGCATCGCCAGCATCGAACCGGAGAAATCGGGGTCAGAGTCCATTTTCAGGACTTCGGAAAATTAGACTCTGACCCCGATTTCTCCTGCGGGCGGTCGTCGTCGGCGAGCAGGTCTTGCGAGGGCCGGTCGAGGTCGTCGAACTGGCCGCTCTCGAGCGCGCGCCAGAACGCCCAGCCGATCACGAATACGAGTACGAGCGAGACCGGGATGAGGATGTAGAGGCTTTCCATGGCAGCGGGGCGGCGAGCGGGCGCATTGCGTTGAGCACCACGATGAAGGAGCTGGCGGACATTCCGAGCGCCGCTTCCCAGGGGCCGATCCAGCCCAGCGCGGCAAGCGGCAGCGCGATGGCATTGTAGGCCAGCGCCCAGCCGAAGTTCTGCCGCACCACGCGCATCGCCGCGCGCGCCGCGCCGAAGCCTTCGGCGATCGCGCCCAGGCGCTCGCCGAGCAGCACCAGATCGGCCTGCAGCTTGGCGGCGTCGGCGCCGCCGGCCATGGCGATCGAGACATCGGCACGCGCCAGCACCGGCGCGTCGTTGAGGCCGTCGCCGATCATCGCCACCACCCTGCCCTCGCGCTGCAGCCGCTCGGCGAAGGCGAACTTGTCCTGCGGCGAGACGCCGCCGGCGAACGACCCGATTCCCAGCCGCCGCGCCAGCGCCTCGACCAGCGCCGGATCGTCGCCGCTCAGCAGGTGCAGCCGCAGCCCGCGCGCACCGAGCGCGGCGACCAAGTCCGCTGCGTCGGCGCGCGGCTCGTCCTCGAGCAGGAACGCGGCGAGCCAGCCGCCCTGCTCGGCGAGGAACACCGGCGTCTGCGCGACCGTGGCCTCGGCCGCCGGCGGCGCGCTGCCAGCGAGCTCGGCGCAGAACGCCGCCGAGCCGATGCGCGTGCGCCTGCCTTCGATCAGCGCCTCGACCCCGTGCCCGGGGAAGTTCTGCAGCCGCTCGGCCGGCAGGGCGTCCGCCCGCGCGAACGCGCGCGCGATCGGGTGCGCGCTGGAAGCCTCGAGCGAGCGCGCGAGCCTGCGGCAGCGCGCCTCGTCCGCCGCGCCGAAGACGGCGCAGCGCTCGATCATGAAGCGCCCGTGCGTCAGGGTGCCGGTCTTGTCGAGCACCACGTCGGTGGCGCGCTCGAGCGCCTCGAGCGCGCGCGGACGCGTGAGCGCGATGCCGCGCGCGAGCAGCAGCGCGCTGGCGCGGGTGAGCACGATCGGCGCCGCGAGCGCGAGCGCGCAGGGGCAGGTCGCCACCAGCACCGCGACCGCGACCCAGGGCGCGCGCGCGGGCTCGGCGCCCAGCCACCACAGGAAGGCGCCGGCGGCGACCGCGAGCACGACCAGGGTCAGCTGCCGCGCCAGGCGGTCGGCGCGCTCCACCAGCTTCGGCTTGCCGGCCGCGGCGCGCTCGACCAGGCGCGCGATCGCCGCGGCCTGGGTCTCGGCGCCGGCGCGCGTGACGCGCATCACCAGCGGCTGCTCGAGGTTGGCCGAGCCGCCGATCAGCGTGGCGCCTGCCGCCTTCGCCACCGGGCGCGACTCGCCGCTGAGCAGCGACTCGTCGGCGCTCGAGTCGCCGCGCTCGACCACGCCGTCGGCGGGCACGCGCTCGCCCGCGGGCACCAGCACCCTGTCGCCCGCCGCGAGCTGGTGCGCGGCGACGCGCTCGACGCTCGCCGCGTCGGCCGGGTCGCGCAGGCGCAGCGCAAACGACGGCATCCAGCGCGCCAGGTGATCGAGCTCGCGCGCCGCGCGCCGGCGCGCGCCCGCCTCGACGAAGCGCGCCCCGAGCAGCAGGAACACCAGCATGGTGATCGAATCGAAGTAGACCTCGCCCTGCCCGGTAAACGTCGCCCAGGCGCTGGCGCCGAAGCCCGCCGCGAGGCCGAGCGAGATCGGCGTGTCGAGGCCGATGCGCCGCCGCCGCAACTCCTGCCAGGCGGCGGCGAAGAAAGGCCGGCACGAGAACAGCATCACCGGGGTGGTGAGCGCCAGGCTCGCCCAGCGCATAAGCTGCTCGTTTGCCGCGCTCAGCGTCCCCGCGCCCGCGTCGAGGTAGGCCGGGAAGGCGTACATCATCACCTGCATCGCGCCGAAGCCGGCGACGAACAGGCGCCACAAGGCGCTTCTGCGCTCGCGCCGCTCGAGCGCGTCCTGGCGGCGCGGGTCGTAGGGGTAGGCGTCGTAGCCGATGGCGCGGATCGCCTGCAGGATCTCGGACAGCTTGACCCGGCGCGCGTCCCAGGCCACGTGCGCGCGGTGGGTGGCGTAGTTGATCTCGACCCGCAGCACGCCCGGCACCTGCCGCAGCCACTGCTCCGACAGCCACAGGCAGGCGGCGCAGCGGATGCGGTCGAGGATCAGCGCCGCTTCGCGCAGGTTGTCGCCCGTGGCGGCGACGAACTCCTTCTGCGCCAGCGGGTCGTCGTAGGCCTCGAGCGGCGGCAGGTCCTTCGGCTGCGGCCCCGCCTCCGAGCGCGTCTCGTAGTAGCGCTCGAAGCCGGCCGCGACGATAGTGCGCGCGACCGCCTGGCAGCCGGCGCAGCACATCTCGCGCTCGGCGCCAAGAACGCTCGCCCGGTAGCGCCCGGGCTCGGCGACAGCCAGCCCGCAGTGATAGCAGGCGGGCGTCAGCTGACCGCGACCCGCTTGGCCTGCGCGCTGGCCTTCTTCGGCAGCACGAGGTTGAGGACGCCGTCCTTGTACTCGGCCTTGACGCTCTGCGTGTCGATGTCGGCCGGCAGCTGCATGCTGCGCGACACCATGCCGTAGTAGCGCTCGCTGTGCAGGATCTTCTCGCCCTTCTTCTCTTCCTTCTCCTGCTTCACCTCGGCGCGGATCGAGACCTGGTTGCCGTTGACGTCGACCTGGATGTCTTCCTTCTTCACCCCGGGGATGTCGGCATGGATGCTGTAGGCCTTCTCGTCCTCCTTGACATCGACCTTCATCTTCAGCTCGCCGTCGCCCGGCATCGGCACCGGCTTGAGCCAGAATCCCCGCGTCAAGTCGCCGAAAACGTCGTCGAACAGCCCACCGTAACGCTGGATGTTTGCCATTTGGACCTCCTTGCTGTGCCAAATGAACCGCCGGCCGTCGGCCGGCATTCGAGATCATGCTAACGCAACGCCGGCAAGCGCCTTTGACGCAAATCAAGAGGCCTTTTCGTCTCTCATAGCATCCTGCAATCAGGGGAATTGCCAAATTCCATTAGCCCGACAGGAGACGAGCGGCTAGCCTCGCCTCACTTTCCATCGCTCCTGCACCAGGAGGCATCCATGAAGCTCAAAGGCACCAAGACTCACCAGAACCTTAAAGACGCGTTCGCCGGCGAGAGCCAGGCAAACCGCAGGTATCTGTACTTCGCCGCCAAGGCCGACGTGGAAGGTCAGAACGACGTATCGGCGCTGTTTCGTTCTACCGCCGAAGGCGAGACCGGCCATGCGCACGGGCACCTGGAGTACCTGGAGCAGGTGGGCGACCCGGCGACCGATCTGCCGATCGGCAAGACACGCGACAACCTGAAGTCGGCGGTCGCGGGCGAAACGCACGAGTACACC
>DATFMS010000071.1:0-2370 GCA_035266805.1 Burkholderiales bacterium
AGGCTGGCTCGAAACTTCCTCGCTGCCGTCTGCCTCGTCGCTACAATCTGCTACTGGTTATGAGTCCGGAGCCTAGTGCGCATTGACGCGTTGGCCTTGTGCTTGGCGCCTACATGTGGAAGGCCAAACACCTGCTCGTCTGGCAATCGAACAATCAACTTAAAATTCTTGAGATCCGCCGGTGTATACTGAAATCCAAATGGCCTATGACAAAGCCATTCTTCAAGATTTGTAAGGCTGAAACGACACTTGCAGGCCAAGAAACTTTCCAGGCTATCAATCAATGCGCCCAAAAGTGCATACCTCGGCATCCGAATTTCTGTGGTTAGGCCAGGCACCGCCAACTGACCACCACCAAACAGATTATCAATCAGGGTTAACTTTCCCCCGCCTCTTAGAACACCATGCAAAGTGGGAATTGCATCCGGAATAGTCTTGCCAAAGGTCTCATAGAAACCAAACTGACCGAGTAGAGACAATTCACACCCGCTAGTCGGATCGTAGCTCAGAGTTCCTCCGATCTTGTTGTCCGGATCGTCTGGCTTCCACCAAACCCCTTCATGTTTGAAGGAAGTTAGGAGCTTATCGGTCATGAGCTATCGATGCCTCTGCGCCGACCTTTGAATGAGTTCAATATTTCGGATTCTTGGCAATTCGAATAAGAAAGAGCCCCCCTAATGCGCCTCGGCCCAGTTGGCGCCCTGGCCGACGTCGACGACGAGCGGCACGCTGAGCTCGACGACCGGGCTGGCGGCGTTCTCCATCACCGCGCGCACCACCGCGGCGGTCTTCTCCACTTCCTTCTTCGCCACCTCGAACAGCAGCTCGTCGTGCACCTGCAACAGCATGCGCGCGCCGAGCCCCGCGTCGTCGAGCGCGGCCTGCACGCGCACCATGGCGCGCTTGATGATGTCGGCCGCGGTGCCCTGCAGCGGCGCGTTGATCGCGGCGCGCTCGGCGAAGTTGCGCCGCGCCGGGTTCTTGTCGCGGATCGCCGGCACGTGCACGCGCCGCCCGAACAGCGTGGTGACATAGCCCTGCTCGCGGCAGGCCGCCTTGGCGCGGTCCATGTAGTCGAGGATCTCGGGATAGCGCTCGAAGTAGGCGTCGATGTAGGCCTTGGCCTCGCTCTGCGCGATGCCGAGGTTGTTGGCCAGCCCGAAGGGCGAGATGCCGTAGATGATGCCGAAGTTGATCGCCTTGGCCTGGCGCCGGACCATGGGGTCCATGCCCTCGATCGGCACGCCGAACACCTGGCTCGCCGTCGCGGCGTGAATGTCCAGGCCGTCCTCGAAGGCCTGGCGCAGCCCGGCGACGCCGGCGACGTGCGCGGCCAGGCGCAGCTCGATCTGGCTGTAGTCGAGCGACAAGAGGACGTGGCCCTTGTCGGCGACGAAGGCGTTGCGGATCTTGCGGCCCTCCTCGCTGCGGATCGGGATGTTCTGCAGGTTGGGGTCGGAGGAGGCGAGCCGCCCGGTCGAGGCGACCGCCTGGCTGAACGAGGTGTGCACCCGGCCGGTCTCCGGGTTGATCTCCTTCTGCAGCGCGTCGGTGTAGGTGCTCTTGAGCTTGGCGAGCTGGCGCCAGTCGAGCACGCGCGCCGGCAGGTCGTGGCCCTGCGCGGCGAGGCCCTCGAGCACGTCGGCGCCGGTCGCGTAGGCGCCGCTCTTGCCCTTCTTGCCGCCGGTCAGGCTCATCTCGTCGAACAGGATCTCGCCGAGCTGCTTGGGCGAGCCGATGGTGAACTCGCGCCCGGCCAGGCGATAGATCTCGGCCTCGAGCTCGACGATGCGCGCGGCGAAGTCGTTCGACAGGCGCGCGAGCTCGGCGCGGTCGACCTTGATGCCGGCGCGCTCCATGCGCGCCAGCACCGGCACCAGCGGGCGCTCCAGGGTCTCGTAGACCGTGGTCACGCGCTCGGCGACCAGGCGCGGCTTGAGCGCCCGGTGCAGCTGCAGCGTCACGTCGGCGTCCTCGGCGGCGTAGTCGAGCGCCTTGTCGAGCGGCACCCGGTCGAAGGTGACCTGCGCCCGGCCGCTGCCCGCCACGTCCTTGAACTTGATGGTGTCGACGCCGAGGTGGAGGCGCGCCAGCTCGTCCATGCCGTGGCCGTGCAGGCCGCCCTCGAGCGCGTAGGAGATCAGCATGGTGTCGTCGACCGGCGCCATCTCGATGCCGTAGCGCGCCAGCACCAGCATGTCGTACTTGACGTTCTGCCCGACCTTGAGCACGCCGGGATGCTCGAGCAGCGGCTTGAGCGCGGCGACCGCCCGATCGCGCGGGATCTGCGGCGGCGCCGCCGCCTCGGCGCCGAGGTCGAGCTCGCCGTCCGGGCCCGACGCGCGGTGGCCGAGCGGGATGTAGCAGGCG
>DATFMS010000072.1:0-8603 GCA_035266805.1 Burkholderiales bacterium
TGGATCGAGCTCGGCAGGCGCCTCGGCATGGGCGACGTGCTGAAGGAAGCGTACAAGGACCCGGCGCGCTTCTGGGACGAGGTCTGCATCGACAACGATCTGATGCGCGGCGCGACCCAGAAGCGGCTGCACTCGGTTGCGTACCGCTGGGTGCGCCAGCCGGTGGCGAGCGAGTCCGCGCCCGAGGTCGACACCCTCTACCTGGAAGGCACCGACGCCGCGGCCGCGCCGCCCGGCCACCGCTTCCCCACCCCCAGCGGCAAGCTCGAGTTCTGGAGCGAGGCGATGGAAGCCAAGTTCGCCGCGCTCGGCCTTTCGGCGCTGCCCGAGTTCTACGGCGAGCGCGAGAGCCTGACCGACCTGCCGTGGGTCGAGTTGCTCGATTCCGACGCCGACGAGGGCGTGCTGTCGCCGTTTTGCCGCCCCGATACAGCGAGCGCGCGCGGGCGCATCGTTGCGGCGTCGAACGACGGGCCCGGCGCGCGGCTGCGCGCGCAAGGCTTCGACACCGAGCTGGTCACCGGGCGCCCGAGCGCGGCGCACTTCCACAGCATGACGCACTACTTCTGGCAGGCGCAGGAAATGTGGCCCGACCTCTACTGCCAGATCCACCCCGACAAGGCCGCGCGCCTGGGCATCGCCGACGGCGAGCGGGTGCGGGTCGAGACCGCGCACGGCGCGATCGAGGCGCTGGCCTGGCTGCACGCCGGCATCCGCCCGAGCGCGGTGTTCGTGCCGATCGGCTGGGGCGAGCGCCAGCCCTACCACCCCTGGCGCTCGGTCAACTTCCTCACCGACAAGACGCAGCGCGACCCCGTCTCCGACCAGACCAACCTCAAGGCGCTGCTGTGCCGCGTGTCGCGCGCGGCGGGATGAACCCCTAGCCGGCCGCGGCCAGGCGCTGCCGGAGCAGGCGCTCGAATTCCGCCGCCTCGACCGGCGGGCTGAAGTAATGGCCCTGCCACTCCTCGCAGCCGAGCGCGAGCAGCCGCCTGAGCTGGGCTTCGCTTTCGACCCCTTCGGCCGCGACCGACAGGCCGAGGGTCCTCGCCATCGCGGCGATGGTCTGCACGATGGTCTCGTCGGCCGGATTCGAAGCGAGCTCGTGCAGGAACGAGCGGTCGATCTTGAGCTTGTCGATCGGCAGCCGGCGCAGGTAGGAAAGGCTCGAATAGCCCGTGCCGAAGTCGTCGATCGCCAGCCGCACGCCGGCCTGGCCCAGCTTGCGCAGGCTCTCGACGTTCTCCGGCAGGTGCGACATCAGCACGCGCTCGGTGACCTCCAGCTCCAGGCTGCCGGCGGCGATGCGGTGCGCCGCCATCGCCTCGCGCACCTGCCTGACGTATACCTCGCCCTGCGCCAGCTCGGACGACGAGACGTTGAGCGCGAACCACGGCGTGACACCGAGCGCCTGCTGCCAGGCGCCTATCTGCGACAGCGCCCGCTCGAGCGTCCATTCCCCCACCGCGCGGATCAGGCCGCAGGCCTCGGCGAGCGGGATAAAAGCGTCGGGCATCAGCAGCCCGCGCTGCGGGTGCTGCCAGCGCACCAGCACCTCGCAGCCGACGATCGATCCGCCGCGCAGGCCGCGGACCACCGGCTGGTAGTGCAGCCGCAGCTCGCCGCGCGCGAGCGCGCGGCGCAGGTCGTTCTCCAGCGTCAGGCGCTCCACCGCGCGCGTGTGCAGCTCGGGGGCGAAGAAGCGGAATCCGTTGCGCCCGGCATCCTTGGCGGCGTACATCGCCGTGTCGGCGCTCTTGAGCAGCGTCGCGGCGTCGTGCCCGTCGGCCGGATAGATGCCGATCCCGATCGACGCGCCGATGCTCAGGGTGTGGCCCTCGACCGTGAACGGACGCGCCAGGATCCCCAGCACGCGCTGCGCCACCACCGCCGCGTCGGGCCCGCTCTTGAGCCCGTTCCACAGCAGCACGAACTCGTCCCCGCCGAGCCGCGCCAGGGTGTCGTCGCGCCGCAGCGTGTTGCCCAGCCGCTCGCCGACCGCGCGCAGCAGCGCGTCGCCCGCCTGGTGGCCGAGCGAGTCGTTCACCAGCTGGAAACGGTCGAGGTCGATCAGCAGCAGCGCGAGCTGGCCGTGGCTGCGCGCCGCGGCGAGGATCGCCTGATTGGCGCGGTCGTTCAGCAGCAGGCGGTTCGGCAACCCGGTCAGCGCGTCGCGCGTGGCAAGGTACTCGATCCTCTCCTCGGCCTGCTTGCGCGCGGTAATGTCGGCGCCGGTGCCGCGGTAGCCGGCGAGGCGCCCCGCGGCGTCGTACACCGGGACGCCGCTCACCGACTGCCAGATGACGCGGCCGGACTTGGTGATGGTGCGGTAAACGAGATCGCGGAACGGCGCCCCGTCGGCCGACTTGCGGGCGAACCTGTCGCCGTTGTCGCGCGTCTCGCCGAGCGGCATGAAGTCCTGCGGCGGCCGCCCGAGCATCTCCGAGCGCATGTAGCCGAGCACCGCCTCGACCCGCGCCGAGAGGTAGGTGTAGCGCCAGGCGGTGTCGGTTTCCCAGACGTACTCGCCGGCCGCCTCGACCACGTCGCGAAAGCGCTGCTCGCGCTCGGCCAGCTCCTCGCGCACGCGGCGTTGCTCGCTCACGTCGCGCAGCACCGACTGCACCACCAGCCGGCCGCGCTCCAGATACGAGACGCCCGCCGCCTCGATGATCGCTTCGCTGCCGTCGAAGCAGCGCAGCCGCCGCTCCTCGAACGCGGTGGTGCCGGGCCCGGCCGCCAAGTACCGCATGCGCTCGCGCAGGCGCGCGGCATCGTCCGGGTGCACCAGCTCCTCGAGGCGCATCCCGATCACGCGCGCCGGGCTCGCCGCCTTGAGCAGACGCGCCGCGGCCGGATTGGCGTATTCGACGATGCCGCCGCTGTGCACGATGAGGCCGTCCGGCGCCAGCTCGATCAGCGCGCGGTAGCGCTCCTCGGCCTCGCGCAGCGCCTGCTCGGCGCGCTTGCGCACGTCGACGTCGGCCGCGATCCCGGACACGCGCAGGGCGCGTCCGTCGGCGCCGCGCAGCGTGACGCGCCCCGCCGCGTGCAGCCACTTCCACTGCTCGCGCGCGGTGCGCACCCGTACGTCGATGCCGAACTCCGCGCGCTCGCCCTTCAAGGCGCCGACGAAGGCCTCGTGCGCCGCGGCGCGGTCGTCCGCATGCATCAGCTCCCGCACCTGCGCCGGGTTCGGCTCGCTGATCTCGGGCTTGCGCCCGAGCACCTGCGCCCAGCCGGTGCCCAGGTGCAGCGCCTCGTTCTCGAGGTCGCAGTCCCAGGTCGCGAGGTTGCCGCCTTCGAGCGCGAGCTCGAGGCGCTCCTTGGCCTGCCCCAGCGCGCGCTCGACGCTGCGTTGCTCGGTGACGTCGCGGCCGACGCCGCGGTAGCCGAGGAAGTTGCCGCTCGCGTCGCGCCGCAGCTGCCCCGAGACGATGTGGAACACGCGCGCGCCGCGCTCGTCGCTGCGGGCGATCTCGAGGTCGAAGAACTGCTGCTGCGAGCCGATCTGCAGCAGGTGCCGCGCCAGCGCGTCCGCATCGACCTCGACCCCGGGCGCCTCCCAGAAGCGCTTGCCGTAGGCGGCGCCCTGGCCGAAGATCATCATCACCGGCGCCCCGCCGCTGAGCCAGGTCAGGCGGCCTTCGGCGTCGCTCTCCCAGAACCAGTCCGCCGACAGCGCCGTGAGGCTGCGGAAGCGCTCGCTGTCGGAGCGCAGCGCGAGGATCTCGTCCTCGCCGCGCCGCAGCGATCCCTGCACCAGGACGAAGATGAAGCCGCCCGCGAGCAGCGCGAGCAGCGCCGCGTCGAGCGCGGCGAGCGCTTCGGCGGAAAGATAAGGCGACAGCGCGAGCTTGAGCCCCAGCGCCAGCGGCCCGGTGATCGCGACGTACAGCAGCACGCCGCGCAGCAGCGCATCGCGCTTCACGTGGTCGAGGAATCGGCGCAGGCTATGGCGCACGCGCTCAGGCCGATGCGTTATCGCGCGCCGGCGGCGCCACCTTGAGGACCTCGTCGATGGTCGTGAGCCCCGCCGCCACCTTCATCGCGCCGCTGATGCGCAGCGGCTTCATCCCCTGCTTGGTGGCCAGCTCGCGAATCCGCGCCAGATCGGCGCCGGTCCCGACCAGCTCCTTGATCTCGCTCGAGCAGATGAGCGTCTCGTACACGCCGATGCGGCCCTGGTAGCCGGTCATGCGGCACTCGAGGCAGCCGACCGGCGCGTAGACGCTGGCCGGGCGCTTGGCTTTCCACGGCGCGACCAGCATGTTCCACGCCGCCTCGTCCTCGGCCCGGCCCAGGTCGACCTTGCGCTTGCAGTGCGGGCACAGCGTGCGCAGGAGACGCTGCGCCATCACCCCGTTCAGCGTCGCGTTCAGCAGGTAGGGCGCGATGCCGAGCTCGAGCAGCCGCGTGACCGCGCTCGGCGCGTCGTTGGTGTGCAGCGTCGACAGCACCAGGTGCCCGGTGAGCGCCGCCTGCACCGCCATCTCGGCGGTCTCGAGATCCCGGATCTCGCCCACCATGATGATGTCGGGGTCCTGGCGCATCAGCGCCCGCAGCCCCTCGGCGAATCCGATCTCGATCGCCGGCTGCACCTGCATCTGGTTGAACTGCGGCTCGACCATCTCGATCGGGTCCTCGACCGTGCAGACGTTGACCTCGGCGGTCGCGAGCTGCTTCAGGGTCGAGTACAGGGTCGTGGTCTTGCCCGAGCCGGTCGGCCCGGTGACCAGCACGACGCCGTTCGGCCGCTCGGTCATATCGCGCCAGCGCTCGTGGTCCTCGCGCGTGAAGCCCAGGTCTGCGAAGTCCCGGATCAGCACCTCCGGGTCGAAGATGCGCATCACCAGCTTCTCGCCGAACGCGGTCGGCAGGGTCGACAGCCGCAGCTCGATCTCCTGTCCGTCGAGGGTGCGGGTCTTGACGCGGCCGTCCTGCGGGCGGCGCTTGTCGACCACGTCCATGCGGCCGAGGATCTTGATCCGGCTGGTCATCGCGTTCAGCACCGCGGCCGGAATCTGGTAGACCTGGTGCAGCACGCCGTCGATGCGGAAGCGCACGATGCCGACGTCGCGCCGCGGCTCGATATGGATGTCGCTCGCGCGCTGCTCGAACGCGTACTGCCACAGCCAGTCGACCACCCGCACCACGTGCGCGTCGTTGGCGTCGAGCGTCTTGTTGCCGCTGCCGAGCTCGACCAGCTGCTCGAAGCTCGACAGGCCGCTCGCGCCGGAGGCGGTCTTGTTGGCGCCCTTGATCGACTTGGCCAGGTTGTAGAACTCGACCTGGAAGCGTTCGATGTCGGCCGGATTGGCGATCACGCGCCGCACCTCGAGCTTGAGGATCGCGGCGAGCTCGTGCTCCCACTCGCGGACGAACGGCTCGGCGGTGGCGATCACGGCTTCCTTGGCGTTGACGCCGACCGGCAGGACGCGAAAGCGGTTGGCATACGCGCTCGACATGACTTCGGTCACGGCCGAGAAGTCGATCTTGAGCGGATCGATGTGCAGATAAGGCATGCCGACGCGCTTCGCCAGCCATTCGGCCAGCGCATCGAGCGACAACGCGCGCTGCGGCGCCGCCAGGCCCTTCCACTTCTGCTCGGCGACCGCGACCAGCGGGTGCTGGGTGCCGCGGTAGTAGCGCCGCTCCTTGTTCAGCTGCGCGGCGGCTTCGGGGTCGACCATACGGTCCTCGACCAGCCAGTCGAGGATCTCTGTCAGGGTCAGGCGGTGCTCGCCTGCCGGGGTTTTCACCGCTTGCTGCATGCCATGGATCCTTCCCCTGAAGACTATACCGCAACGCTAGAATCCGCTATGGCTTCCTCCTCGCCCCCTTCCCGTCGCGCCCTGGCGCCGGACGTCTCGCTGCGCGAGGTCTGGGCCTGGAGCATGTACGACTTCGCCAACTCGGGCTACACCACGGTGGTGATGACCGCGGTGTTCAGCGCCTACTTCGTCGCCGGGGTGGCGCGCAACGCGCCCTGGGCGACTTTCGCCTGGACCGGTGCGCTGTCGATTTCCTACGCCGCGATCGTGCTGAGCGGCCCCCTGGTGGGAGCCTGGGCCGACGCGCATGCGGCGAAGAAGCGTCTCCTTCTGGCGACAACCGTCGGCTGCGTCGCGTTCACGGCCCTGCTGTGGTTTGCGGCGCCCGGAGCGGTGGTGCTCGCGCTGATCCTGATTATTCTGTCCAATTACTTCTACGGCCTGGGCGAGAACCTGATCGCCGCCTTCCTGCCCGAGCTGGCCGATTCGCGCGCGATGGGGCGGGTCTCGGGCTGGGGCTGGAGCTTCGGCTACCTCGGCGGCCTGTTCTCGCTCGGACTGTGCCTGATCTACATCAGCTGGGCGCAGAAGCACGGCCAGCCGGCGTCGTCCTTCGTCCCGGCCGCCATGTTGATCACCGCCGCGCTGTTCGCGCTCACCTCCGCGCCGACCTTCGCCTATTTGCGCGAGCGGGCACAGCCGGTGCAGGCGGCCGGCGCCGCGCGCGCGGCCTGGGCGCGGGTGCACGAGACGCTGCGCCACGCGCATCAGTTCCGCGACCTGCGCCGGTTCCTCCTCTGCACGGTGTTCTACCAGGCGGGCATCGCGGCGGTGATCGCGCTGGCGGCGATCTACGCCCACGAAGCGATGCATTTCACCACCCAGCAGACCATCACCCTGGTCCTGGTGGTGAACGTTACTGCCGCCGCCGGCGCGTTCGCCTTCGGCTACCTGCAGGACGCGATCGGGCACGTGCGCGCCGTGGCCCTCACCCTGGCGGGCTGGATCGTCATGATCCTGATCGCCGGCACCGCGACCGACGCGCCCGCGTTCTGGGTCGCCGCCAACATCGCCGGTCTGTGCATGGGGTCGTCGCAGGCCGCCGGCCGCGCCGTGGTCGGCGTGCTCTCGCCGCCCGCGCGCCTGGGCGAGTTCTTCGGCTTGTGGGGCCTCGCGGTCAAGACCGCGTCGATCTTCGGCCCGCTGACTTACGGCGTGGTGACGTGGATGTTCGCCGGCAACCACCGCCTCGGGATCTTCGCCGTGGGCAGCTACTTCGTCATCGGGCTGGTGCTTCTTGCCGGCATCGACGTCGAGCGCGGCCGCAAGGCCGCGCTGCTCGGGTAAAATCGCCACCCTCACGACACCAACACCACAGGACAGCCATGAAACGAAAGACCGGCGCCGCGATTGCGCGCGAAACGATCGCCGAAACGCGCATGCGCGAGGCGGCCAAGGAGAAAGGCGACAACAGCTTCAACTACGGCTCCCACCTGCGCAAGGGCGCCCCCAGCCGCGGCAAGAAGCGCGGCCGGGCAGACCGGGCGCGCTAGGCGCTGTAGCTGTATCGCGCACTCGGCGCGCGGGCGGGCTACTTATTCCAGCGCCGCCTCCATGGTGATCTTGGCGTTCAGCAGGCGCGAGATGGGGCATCCGGCCTTGGCGTTGTTCGCCGCCTTGTCGAACGCGGCACGGTCGGCGCCCGGCACCTTCGCCTTGACCGCGAGGTGAATCGCGGTCACCGTGAAGCCGGCGTCGGTCTTCTCCAGCGTCACGCTGGCGGTGGTGGCGATGCTTTCGGGCTTGAGGTTGGCCTGGCCGAGCTGGCCGGAGAGGGCCATCGAGAAGCAGGCCGAGTGGGCGGCGGCGATCAGCTCCTCGGGGTCGGTCTTGCCGCCGGACTCGAAGCGACTGGCAAAGGTATAAGCGGCATCCTTCAGCCCGCCGCTGGCGGTGGACACCTGGCCTTCGCCGTCCTTGAGGCCGCCCTTCCACACTGCGGAACCTTTGCGTTGCATGTTGCCCTCCTGTTAAGAATTGAACCGGCGTAGGCTATTATCCTCGCCCACTTCCCGATAGCGCAAAGGAGCCACGCTTATGACCATCAAGATTGGCGATCACCTGCCGGACGGCGTTCTGTTCGAATCGACCGGCTACAGCGAGGAGACTCACTGCCCGGTGCGTCCGGCCCAGGTCAAAGTCGCCGACGAGGTCAAGGGCAAGCGCATCGTGATATTCGGCCTGCCGGGCGCGTTCACCCCGACCTGCTCGGGCAAGCACCTGCCGGGCTACCTCACGCACCACGACAAGCTCAAGGCGAAGAAGGTCGACCAGATCTGGTGCGTCGCGGTCAACGACGGCTTTGTCATGGCCGCCTGGGGGCGCGACCAGAACGTCGACAGCAAGATCCGCATGCTCGGCGACGGCAACGGAGACTGGACCAAGGCGCTCGGGCTGGAGCTCGATACGAGGGCCGGCGGCATGGGACTGCGCATGAAGCGCTGCTCGATCCTGGTCGACGACGGCGTCGTCAAGCAGGTCAACGTCGAGGAGCCGGGCAAGTTCGAGGCCTCGAGCGCCGAGACGATGCTCGGCCAGCTAGGCTGAGTTTCGATCGCCCGGTCTTCGCCGCCGGCTCGCGCGCCGCGGTGCCGCTGCTGTTCGGCGTGGTGCCGTTCGGCCTCATCACCGGCGTGGCGATGGTGGCGAGCGGAATCCCGCCGCTCGCCGCGGTCACCATGTCGCTGGTGGTGTTCGCCGGCGCGTCGATGCTGGCCGCGACCCAGCTGCTCGCCGGCGGCGCCCCGCTCGCGCTGGTGGTGCTGACCG
>DATFMS010000073.1:0-12699 GCA_035266805.1 Burkholderiales bacterium
GCGGGCAGGGCGAAGCGCTCGCGCGCCGGCACCTCCGCCTGCTCGACGATGCGCTCGACGTCGTCGTAGGCGATCTTGCGCAGCAGGCCGTCG
This sequence comes from Burkholderiales bacterium, assembly GCA_035266805.1. Classification (GTDB taxonomy): domain Bacteria; phylum Pseudomonadota; class Gammaproteobacteria; order Burkholderiales; family SG8-39; genus DAHVFK01. The sequence goes on from DATFMS010000073.1 coordinate 94, forward strand.
CCGCTGGTCGAGCGCGCGAGCATGAACTTGTCGTACACGCGGTAGACATAGACATTGGCCGGGCGCGGCGCGCGCCTGGCGTCGTACACGGTGAGCACGTAGCGCGTGTCGGGCTTGAAGCTGCTCTTGTCCATGTCGGAGTCCTTGCTTGAACGGCGCGCATGATAGCGCATAAGCAGGGTGCGAGGACCCTTCTTATGGGCAAATCAGATTATCTCGTTGGCCCCTTCGCGAGCGGCTGCGGACAATTGCGCCATCTGCTCACGGGCCAATCGCATTGAGCACCTCTCCGGGCACCGAGGTCAAGACCACCACCTGCTACATGTGCGCCTGCCGCTGCGGCATCCGCGTGCATCTGCGCGACGGCGAGCTGCGCTACATCGAGGGCAACCCCGAGCACCCGCTCAACCGCGGCGTGATCTGCGCCAAGGGCTCGAGCGGGATCATGAAGCAGGTCTCGCCAGCGCGCCTGACGCGCCCCCTGAAACGGAAGCAGGGCAGCGAAAGAGGGGCCGGGGAGTTCGAGGCGATCAGCTGGGAAGAGGCTTTTTCCCTGTTGGAAGAGAGGTTGAAAAAGATTCGTTCAACCAATCCGAAGAAATTCGCGCTGTTCACCGGGCGCGACCAGATGCAGGCGCTCACCGGCCTGTTCGCGCGCCAGTTCGGCACCCCGAACTACGCCGCGCACGGCGGCTTCTGCTCGGTCAACATGGCCGCCGGAATGATCTACACCATCGGCGGCTCGTTCTGGGAGTTCGGCGGCCCGGATCTCGAGCGCGCCAGGCTGTTCGTCATGCTCGGCACCGCCGAGGACCACCACTCCAACCCGCTCAAGATCGCGATCTCGGAGTTCAAGCGCCGCGGCGGGCGCTTCGTCTCGATCAACCCGGTGCGCACCGGCTACTCGGCGATCGCCGACGAGTGGGTGCCGATCCGCCCGGGGACCGACGGCGCGCTGCTGCTCGCGCTCACCAACGAGCTGATCGCTCAAGGGCTGTACGACCGCGAGTTCGTCGCCCGCTACACCAACGGCGGCCAGCTGGTGGTGACCGATCCGCACTCGCCGCAGCACGGGCTGCTGGCGACCGACGAGGACGCCGACCCGGTCAACCCGGTCTACCCGCAGAACCAGCTGTGGTGGGACCGGCACTCGAACGGGCCGTGCCTGACGCACACCCCCGACACCGACCCCTACCTGTTCGGCGACTTCACCCTGCCCGAGGGCACGCACGTGAGGCCCGCGTTCCAGCTGCTCGCCGAGCGCGTCGCCGAGTACACCCCGGAATGGGCCGCGGGCGTCACCGGCATCCCGGCGGCGACCATCCGGCGCCTCGCGCACGAGATGGGGGTCACCGCGCGCGACGAGAAGATCGAGCTGCCGATCGCCTGGACCGACTGCTGGGGCCACGAGCACGCCTCGGTCATCGGCAACCCGGTCGCGTTCCACGCCATGCGCGGCCTGGCGGCGCACTCGAACGGCTTTCACACCGTGCGCACGCTCGCCATCCTGATGAGCCTGCTTGGCACCATCGACCGCCCGGGCGGGTTCCGCCACAAGGCGCCGTTCCCGCGCGGCATTCCGCCCGCGGCGAAAACCCCGACCGGGCCCGAGGGGGTGCAGCCGAACAAGCCGCTCGCCGGCCTCGCGCTCGGCTGGCCGGCCTCGCCCGAGGACCTGTTCGTCGACGACGACGGCGAGCCGGTGCGCATCGACAAGGGCTTCTCCTGGGAGCACCCGCTGTCGGTGCACGGGCTGATGCACAACGTGATCACCAACGCCTGGCGCGGCGATCCCTACCCGATCGATACGCTCTTCATCTTCATGGCCAACATGGCCTGGAACTCGACCATGAACACGGTCGAGGTGAGGAAGATGCTGAACGACCGCGGCGCGGACGGCGAGTACAGGATTCCGTTCATCGCGGTGTGCGACGCGTTCCAGTCGGAGATGACCGCCTTCGCCGACCTGGTGCTGCCCGACACCACCTACCTCGAGCGCCACGACGTGATGTCGATGCTCGACCGGCCGATCTCCGAGTTCGACGGCCCGGCCGACTCGGTGCGCGTGCCGGTCGTGCCCCCGCTCGGCGAGTGCAAGCCCTTCCAGGAGGTGCTCATCGAGCTGGGGAGTCGCCTGCGACTCCCCGCATTCACAAACAAAGACAATTCTAGAAAGTACAAGGACTATCCGGACTTCATCGTTCGCCACGAGACCGAGCCCGGCTCGGGGATCGGCTTCCTCGCCGGCTGGCGCGGCGAGGACGGCGACAAGTCGATGCTCGGCGAGCCGAACCCGAAGCAATGGGACATGTACGCGCAGAACAACTGCGTGTTCCACTACACGCTGCCGCACTCGTACCAGTACATGCGCAACTGGAACCGCGGCTACATGGAGTGGGCGCAGCGCATGCGCATCCGGCGCTGGGGCGACCCGGTGATCATCCATCTGTACTCGGAGGTTCTGCAGCGCTTTCGCCTCGCGGGCGAAGGCAAGTGGCCCGGCCGCCAGCCGCCCGAGCGCCTGCGCGCGCGGGTCGCGACCTATTTCGATCCGCTGCCGTTCTACTACGCGCCGCTCGAGGCGCAGGTCTCCGATCCGGAAAAGTACCCGCTCGCCGCAATCACCCAGCGGCCGATGGCGATGTACCACTCGTGGGACTCGCAGAACGCGTGGCTAAGGCAGATCCACGGCCACAATTACCTGTTCGTCAATCCGCGCACCGCGCGCGCGGCGGGCATCGCCGACGGCGGCTGGATGTGGGTCGAGTCGCCCTGGGGCAAGCTGCGCTGCCTGTGCCGCGAGAGCGAGGCGGTCGAGCCGGGCACGGTGTGGACCTGGAACGCGATCGGCAAGCAGCCCGGGGCCTGGAACCTGGCGCCCGACGCCAACGAGGCGCGCAAGGGTTTCCTCCTCAACCACCTGATCAGCGACGAGCTGCCGCTCGAAGGCGCGCGCGTGTCGAACTCGGACCCGATCACAGGCCAGGCGGGTTGGTACGACGTCAGGGTGCGAATTTACCCGGCTGAGGAAGCAGGGGTTTGGCCTGAATTCGAAACCCTCAAAGCGTTTCCCGGAATCCGGGCCGCACCACGCAAGTGGCTCGCCTATGTTGCCGGAAAAAGGATCGAGCGATGACGCAGCTCGCGCTGGTGATCGACCTCAACGTCTGCGTCGGCTGCCACGCCTGCGTGACGAGCTGCAAGCAGTGGAACACCTCGGGCGAGGCGGGCTACCTGTCGGACGACAATCCCTACGGCGCCGATCCGACCGGGACCTTCTTCAACCGGGTGCAGACCTTCGAGGTGGGCGAATTTCCCGACACCGAGACGGTGCACTTCCCGAAGTCCTGCCTGCACTGCGAGGACCCGCCGTGCGTGCCGGTGTGCCCGACCGGCGCCTCGTACAAGCGCGCCGAGGACGGCATCGTGCTGGTCGACTACGACAAGTGCATCGGGTGCAAGTACTGCTCCTGGGCCTGTCCCTACGGCGCGCGCGAGATCGACGAGCACCAGAAGGTGATGAAGAAGTGCACCCTGTGCGTCGACCGCATCTACGACCCGGCGCTGCCGGAAAAGGAAAGGAAGCCCGCCTGCGTGCTCGCCTGCCCGACCAGCGCGCGGATCTTTGGTGACATCCACGACCCCGACTCGGCGGCCTCGAAGGCGATCCGCGAGCAGGGCGGCTACGCGCTGATGCCCGAGTGGGGCACGCAGCCGGCGAACCACTACCTGCCGCGGCGGCGCACCGAGATCCGCATCCACCCCGACGAGCTCGAGCGCCACGACAACCCGCTCAAGGTCGACGGCCTGCTGCCGCGGCCCTCGAGCAAGGACCCGGCGCTCGACGACGTCACCAGCTGGTAGCCATGCGGCCCGCCCTGTCCGTGATCCTGCTCACCACCCTGATCGGCGCCGGCCAGGGCCTGTTCCTCGCTTTGGTTGCCGTCGAAGTGTTGGCCGGGGGAGGAAAGGATTTTTTCGTCATTGGGTCCTTAATTGCCCTCATCCTTCTGGCTGCGGGGCTTGCTGCGTCGTTCTTTCACCTCGGCCACCCCGAGCGCGCCTGGCGCTCGGCGGCGAAGTGGCGCACGTCGTGGCTGGCGCGCGAGGTGATCGCGCTGCCCGCGTTCATGGCGGCGGTGTTCGCCTGGGGCGTCGCGCACTGGCTCGGCTGGCCGACCCTCGCCCTCGCCGCCGCGGGCGCGCTGCTCGCGATGGCGCTCTACGTCTGCACCGCGATGATCTACGCCTGCCTGCCCTTCCTGCAGGAGTGGCACAGCCCGCTCACGGTGGTGAACTACCTCGTGCTCGGCTGCGCTTCCGGGTTTACGCTCGCCGCCGCGTACTCCAGCTGGATGGCGCCCGAGCTTGCCGCCGTGTCAACAGTAGGAGCCTTATGTTGGACCTTGCTCGCTTTTGCCACGCGGGGAGCCTCGCTCGCTCGCAACGCGCGCCTGAAAGCGCGCTCGAACCTGCAAAGCGCGATCGGCGTCAAGCATCCGCGCATCGCGCAGAAGGCGCAGGGCGCGATCGCCGGCTCGTTCAACACGCGCGAGTTCTTCCACGGACGAGGCCCCGGTGCGCTGCGCAAGGTGAAGTGGCTGTTTCTCGCCGGCGCCTTCGTGCTGCCTGCGGCGCTTCTTGTTGGAGGATTCCCGAATCTCGCCTTTATCGTCCAATTCGGCGGCTTGATGGCGGAGCGCTGGTTTTTCTTCGCGCAGGCGAACCATCCGCAGAATCTTTATTACCAGGTAGTGTCGTAATTTATTGCGCTGCCGCTTGCTCGTGCGCGCTGGGCTGGTATATTAACGAATACTAATATTCACCCTTCTGCCAGGCGGGTTTTTGCGCCGGTCAACGAAGGGTTCGATCGAGGTGGTATAAGCGCAACACCACCCACTAAGGAGACTACGGCGATGGACTTCGACAAGGAACTGGACGCACGCGGCTTGAACTGCCCGCTGCCGATTTTGCGCGCCAAGAAGGCGCTCACCGAGCTGCAGTCCGGACAGGTGCTGAAGATCGTCGCCACCGATCCCGGCTCGGTCAAGGACTTCCAGGCCTTCTCCAAGCAGACCGGCAACGAGCTGCTGTCGCACGCTGCCGAAGGCAAGGAATTCACCTTCTTCATGAAGCGCAAGTAGGCGAGGGGCGCGCAGCGGCCATGGCGACGTACGCGGAAATGCAGGAGATCTTCGAGGACATCAAGAAGGATTTCCGCTACGAGCACGAGCTCAACGGCTGCCTCAACTGCGGCATCTGCACCGCGACCTGTCCCTCGGCGCACTTCTACGACTACAGCCCGCGCGAGATCGTGCAGCTGCTGTGGACCGAGAACGTCGAGCAGGTCTACGACGCGATGCAGGAGAAGATCTGGGCCTGCGCCCAGTGCATGACCTGCGCCGCGCGCTGCCCGTTCAAGAACTCCCCCGGAGGCCTGGTGGCGATCATGCGCGAGGTCGCGATCGGCCACGGCCTGCAGTCGGCCAAGGACGTGCTGCGGCCGTTCGGGCGCGTGATGCTCAAGCTGATCACCACCGGCAACCAGCTTTCGCCGGACATGATCCAGCCCGACCACTTCCCCGACTGGGGCCCCAACATCCAGAAGGTCGAGGGCGACCTGAAGATCCTGCGCAAGGCGATCCCGATGAAGACGCTGCAGACCACCGATACCGCGTGGGAGGTGGCGCTCAAGACCTCGGTCGAGATGTACACCATCTGGGAGATGACCGGGGTGCTGAAGCAGCTCGAAACGATGGACGAGAACCTGTTCGACGTCATCGAGGACTTCATCGAAGAGAAGCGCGAAGAATACGAGGAACTGCTCGAAGAGCAGAAGGAGGCGGAATGAGCGGAATCGCGGGACACGGAGAGTTCTTCCAACCCACCGACCTTTCGGCGGAGGACGCCGAAAAAGCCACCGCGTGGGTCAAGAAGCGCGTCGACCGGCGCGAGCTCGACCTCGGCGAACGCATGGACGACGTGCGCGAGCACATGTGGCAGCTGGAGAAGGAGGGCGAGATCATCGTCCACCGGATTACCGACGCGCACCAGCCGGCGATGGTGAAGACGCTGTTCGGCTGGGACAAGAAGATCCCGACCATGCAGCTCTGGCACCACAAGTCCTGCGGCCAGTGCGGCAACATCCCGGGCTACCCGACGTCGCTGCTGTGGACCATGAACCAGCTCGGCATGCAGCCGGGCCGCGACTACCTCGACGAGACCGACCAGACCTCGTGCACGGCGTGGAACTACCACGGCTCGGGCATCGGCAACGTCGAGTCGCTGGCCGCGGTATTCCTGCGCAACTTCCACCAGTCCTACGTCTCGGGCAAGCGCCTCGGCCACCAACCGGGGCATTTCTTCCCGCTGGTGCATTGCGGCACCTCGTTCGGCAACTACAAGGAAGTGCGCAAGTACCTGGTCGAGAACGCAACGTTGCGCGAGCGGGTGAAGAAGATCCTGGGCAAGCTCGGGCGCCTGGTCGACGGCAAGCTCGTGATTCCCGAGGAGATCGTGCACTACTCCGAGTGGGTGCACGTGATGCGCAATCGAATCGCCAGCGAGCTGCAGAAGATCGACGTCTCGCATCTGCGCACCACGGTGCACATGGCCTGCCACTACTCGAAGATGGTGCACGAGGACGCGATCTACGACCCCGAGGTGCTGGGCGGCAACCGCGCCGCGGTCGGCACCTCGATGGCCGAGGCGCTCGGCGCGCAAGTGATCGACTACTCGACCTGGTACGACTGCTGCGGCTTCGGCTTCCGCCACATCATCTCGGAGCGCGAGTTTACGCGCTCGTTCACCATCGAGCGCAAGATCAAGGTCGCGCAGGAGGAGGCCAAGGCGGACGTGATGCTCGGCATCGACACCGGCTGCATCACCACCATGGACAAGAACCAGTGGATCGGGCGCGCCCACGAGCAGCAGTACACCATGCCGATCATGGCCGACATCCAGTTCGCCGCGCTGGCCTGCGGCGCCGACCCGTTCAAGATCGTCCAGCTGCAGTGGCACGCCAGCCCCTGCGAGGACGTGGTCGAGAAGATGGGGCTGTCCTGGGGCGAATCGAAGAAGAAATTCGAGGCCTACCTGGAGGAAGTCAAGGCCGGCAAGATCGAATACCTCTACAACCCCGAGCTCGCGCTCAGCGCCTGATCCGAATGAACGACACCATCCTCGTCGTCGGCGCCGGGCCGACGGGACTTTCCGCCGCGCACGGAATCGCCTCGATCGGGCGCAAGGTCGTGCTGGTCGAAAAGGCCGACCGCCTCGGCGGCGCGCCGATCCTTTCCGGCTACGCCAAGCTGGTGCCTTCGGGCGAGTGGGCCAAGGACGCCATCGGAAGAATGATCGAGCGAGTGGAAAAGAATTCCCTGGTGACCGTCCACGAGCAAACCACGGTTACGAAGCTCGACGGCGAGCACGGCAATTTCACGGCGACGCTCTCCAACGGCGAGACGGTGCAGGCGGGCGCGGTGGTGCTCGGCACCGGGTTCACCCACTTCGACTCGATCAACAAGCCCGAGTGGGGCTTCGGCACCTTCGAGGACGTGGTCACCACGACCCAGGTCGAGCAGATGGTGGCCGCGGCCAAGATCGCCTGTCCGTCGGACGGACGCGCGCCGGAGCGGGTCGCGATCCTGCTCTGCGTCGGCTCGCGCGACCGCCAGATCGGGCGCGAATGGTGCTCCAAGATCTGCTGCACGGTGTCGACCAACCTGGCGATGGAGATCAAGGAGCTTTCGCCCAAGACCGACGTCTACATCTACTACATGGACATCCGCACCTTCGGCCTCTACGAGGACAAGTTCTACTGGAAGTCGCAGGAGGAGTTCGGCACCAAGTTCGTCAAGGCGCGCATCGCCGAGGTCACCATCGCGCCCGACGGCAAGAGGCTGCTGGTCAAGGGCGAGGACACGCTGGTCAAGCGCCCGATCGTGATCCCGTTCGACCTCGTGGTGCACGCCATCGGCATGGATCCGAACGAGGACAACCCCGAGATCGCCAAGGTGTTCGGCATCGGGCTCGAGCACCACGGCTTCGTCGATCGCGGCGAGCACTACACCAGCTCCTTCGCCTCCACCCGGCCCGGGATCTACGTCGGCGGCTCGGCGCTCGGCCCCGAGGACATCGACACCTGCGTCTCGCACGGGCTGGCGATGGCGATGCGCGTCGTGGGCGATCTGGCGGCGCTCGAGCGCAAGGCCGCCTGAACCCCGGGCGCGAGATGCTGCAGCTCGACCCCGGGCGCTTCGCGCTGCATTTCTCGGAGTTCGTGTCGCTCGCCGACGCGGGCGCGGGCCTGCAGGCCTACGTCGAAGGCCTCGAGACCAAGCACCGCCTGTTCGCCGCCGCGCTGGCGGAGCCGGCGCGGCTCGATCTCGCCGGGGTCGAGGCGCTGCTCGGCACCGTGTTCACCGCGCGGAGGAAGCTCTATCCGGCCATCGAGTCGCTCGGCGCCGAGGCCTTTGCCGGGCGCGTGGCGCATCTGCTCGCCGGCGAGGCGACGATCGACGAGTTCTGCGACGCGCTGCCGCTGCCCGAGGAGCGCGCGGCGCGGCGCAAGCTGCGCGGCGCGGCGCACGACTTCGCCGCCGAGCTGCTGCACTTCGCCGACCCGCGGGCGCAGCCGCTGATGACGCGCTGGGTGTGGGACGCCTCCAGCGCCAGCGGCGCGCTGCGCGAGCTGATGCGCGAGGATGGCGCGGCCGGGGTCGACCACGCCGCGGCGCGCGGCTGGCTCTATGAGCGCATCGCCGAGCAGGGCATCTGGCGCGACCAGCACTGGCTCGCCGACCTGGTGCTGGCGATGGCCTACGTCACCTATTTCCGCGCCATGACCGGCGGCGTGCTCGGCTCGGACTTCACCCGCGCCAGCACGCCGGACGAGCAGCTGCGCAAGCTGCTCGGCCTCGACGCCGCAGGCAGGCGCCTGCGCGTCAGGAAGTCCGCCGCCACGATTCACTAGGGAAGACGCATGCCGATTCATGAAAAGTCGCTGATCGACCCGAACCAGGTCCTCTCCGCCGAGAAGCTGGTGATCGAGGGCGTCGACGTGTCCGGGCACTGGAACACGATGATCCTGCCGCGCACGGTCTCCGACTACGACCCGGACTTCCAGCGGGCGATACAGGCCCTGCCGGGCGGGGAGAACGTGCACCGCTGCTGGCAGTGCGGCTCGTGCACCAACTCCTGCACCATGTACGCGATCAACACCGACTTCAACCCGCGCTACTGGATCTACTGCACCAACCTCGGCCTGCAGTCGGAGATCGTCAAGGACAAGGACATCATCTGGCAGTGCGTTTCGTGCAACAAGTGCACCAACATCTGCCCCAAGGACGTCAAGCCCGAGGGCGTCATGAAGGCGCTGCAGCACTGGCTCGAGGCCGAAGGCCATGTCCCGGCGTCGCAGTCGACCCAGTTCGACGCGGAGTTCACCCGCCAGTGCCTCGAGCGCGGCCGCATCGAGGACTCCGAGGTGATGTTCAAATTTTTCAGCAAGACCGGGGTCGACATCGTCGAACTGGTGAAGAAGGGCTGGCTCGGCGTGTTCGTCGCGCGCATGAACAACCTGCCGCTGCTGCGCGACGGAAAGATAGGCAAGTTCATTGCCCGGCTGCCGATCGCCGGGCCGCTGAAGATGGGCTGGATGATGCTGTTCAAGCCGCGCACGCGCGGCTGGGGCAAGACCGGCGCGGTGCTGCAGGCATATCTCGAGGAACAGAAACATGGCTAAGGTGGCGTACTACCCCGGCTGCGCGCTGGAGGGCTCCGGCGGGCCCTACGACCGCTCGACGCGCGCGCTGGTCGACAAGCTCGGCCTGCAGATGCAGGACCTCTCGGACTGGAACTGCTGCGGCGCGATGGAGGTGAAGAACGTCCACCCGATGCTGCAGACCTACATGTCGGCGCGCAATCTGGCGATCGCCTCGGAGAAGATGGGCTTCGACACCGTGATGGCGCCGTGCAACGGCTGCTACCACAACCTGAAGAAGGCCGAATACGAGTGCGCCACGTCGGCCGAGACCATGCAGACGGTGCAGGACCTGGCGCACAAGGCCGACGACCCGGTCTACAAGGGCGACGTGCGCACCGTGCACCTGCTCGAGTGGCTGATGGAGGAGCTCGGCCCCGAAGGCATCAAGTCGAGGCTCAGGAACTCGCTCAAGGGCGTCAAGATCGCCAACTACTACGGCTGCATGTACACCCGGCCGCGCCAGATCTTCCCCGAGAAGGACCAGGGGCCGGGCTCGGAGTCGAGCTACAAGCCGCACTTCATGGACGACCTGCTCGCCGCCGCCGGCGCGGTGAACGTCGAGTACCCGCTCAAGACCGCGTGCTGCGGCGGCGCGCACACGCTGTCGGACTCCGACACCTCGACCCAGCTGGTGCTGAACCTCTTGCAGGCGGCCGAGGACTGCGGCGCCGAGGTGATCGCGACCGAGTGCCCGACCTGCCACTCGGGCCTGGAGATGCACCAGGTGCGCGCGGAGATGAAGTTCGGCATCAAGACCAAGGTCAAGGTCCTTTACTTCACCCAGCTGCTCGGGTTGGCGCTCGGGTTGTCCGCACGAAAAGTCGCGATCCACGAGAACGTGAGCGACTCGATCGACCTCCTGGCGGAGAAAGGCATAATCTAGCGGATGGCGACCTGCAACGGCTGCGAGGTGCGCCCCGAGCTGTACTACGATGCCGAGTTCCAGATCTGGGCGCGCGTCGAGCAGGGCGGGGCGGTCAGCATCGGCATGACGGACATTTCGCAGGCCCGGGCGGGGAAGATCATGCATGTGCGCGTGCGCCGGCCGGGCAGCCTCAGGCCGCGCGGCAAGCCGGTCGCCACGGTCGAGACCGGCAAATGGGCCGGCCCGGTGCCGAACCCGTTCGACTGCGTGATCGAAGCGGCAAACGAGGCGGTGCTGGACGACCCGCTGCGCATCAACCGCGATCCCTACGCCGAGTGGATCGCGCGCGTGCGGCCATCGGCGCCGCTCGAGCAGGCGCTCGCCGGCCTGCTCACCGGCGCCGCCGCCGAAGCGGGCTTCTGCGAGCTGTGCCGGGCCGACAAGCTGGAGTGCAAGCGCGCGTGAGCCAGGAAAAGTTTCTCGACCACGAAGAGAAATCGGTGGTCATCGTCATGACCAGCGGCCCGGCGACCCGCGGGCGCTGCGCGACGCCGTTCTACCTGGGGGCGCTGCTGGCCTCGATGGACGCCGAGGTGACGATCTTCTTCACCATGGACGGCGTGCGGCTGGTGCAGAACGGCGTCGCCGAGAACTTGACGGCGATGGACGGCGGGAAAAGAATAATCGAATTCATGCGCGACGCGAAGGCGGCGGGGGTCAAATTCCACGCCTGCCGGCCGGCGCTGCCGGGCTACGACATCGAGCCAGTCGACCTGATTACCGAAGTGGACGAAGTGTCGAGCGGCGGGGTGCTCGCCGACATGATACTTTCCTGCGACAAAGTGCTGTTTTTCTAGAGAAGGAGCAAGAGATGGCCTCGGTCAAGAACTGCAACCTGCCCGATGAGCTCTACTACAACGTCGAAAACAACGTCTGGGCGCGCAAGGAGGCCGACGGCACCGTCACCATCGGCATGACCGCCTACGCCTGCGCGCTCGCCGGCGAGGTGGTCGCCTACACGCCGAAGAAGGTCGGCCGCTCGGTCGAGCTGAACAAGTCCGCGGCCACGATCGAATCCGGCAAGTGGGTCGGCCCGGTCAAGACGCCGGTGTCGGGCGAGGTCGCGGCGATCAACGACGCCGTGACGGCCAATCCGAAGAGCATCAACGCCGACCCTTACGGCAACGGCTGGCTGGTCAAGTTGAAGCCGACCAACTGGGACGCCGACGCGGCCGCGCTGGTGACCGGCGCCGCGGCGACCGCGGCGTTCGAGGCCAAGATGACGGCCGACGGCTTCGCCGGCTGCCCCTGAGCGTGGCCGGCTGGGCCGAGATAGCGGCGGGCATCGAGGCGCTGGAAGCGGCGCGGCTCGACCGCGAACTCATTGAGCGCCTGGCGGGAACGGGGAAGCCTGCGCGCCCCATCAACTTCTACACCCCGACCTTCAAGGCCTACGCCTCGAGCGAGATCTCCTCGTGCGGCAAGAGCGCCTGGCCCGCCGTTTCGATCACCGGCGGCGAGTGCAAGCTGCAGTGCGACCACTGCAAGGCCAAGATCCTCGAGCCGATGCTCGCCGCGACCTCGCCCGAGACGCTGTGGCGGGTGGTGAACGAGCAGGTGGCGCAGGGCGCCAGGGGCATGCTGCTCACCGGCGGCTCGAACCACCGCGACGAGGTCGAGTACGGGCCTTTCCTGCCGACCGTGCGGCGGATCAAGGATGCTTTCCCCGAGTTCCGCATCGCGATGCACACCGCGCTGGTCGACGGCGCGATGGCGCGCGAGATCGCGCACGCCGGCGTCGACGCGGCGATGCTCGACATCATCGGCGCCCAGGACACCGTGTCGCAGGTCTACCACCTGCGCCGGCCGGTAGCGGACTTCGAGCGCTCGCTCGAAGAGCTGGTCGCGACGCCGATGAAGGTGGTGCCGCATATCGTGCTCGGGCTGCACTACGGCAGGATGCTCGGCGAGTGGC
>DATFMS010000074.1:0-5439 GCA_035266805.1 Burkholderiales bacterium
AGCGCCGGCGTCACACCGAGAACGGTTCCAACAATTGTCCACAACACCCTGCGCTGCAGTTTCGTACGCGTCCGTTGCAAGGTTGCCATACTCATTTACCTCCTCTCAGGCCAAGTCGAGGGTTCGTGTTAGATGTTCCACATTCCGGAACACCGTTTACTTTCTTTGATCTTCGCATGTAAGCTACTCGTGGGTCGTCTTTCCGTCAAGATGCCTCCGCCGTTGCTATAGCAGCTGTCGGTGTCCCGCTGCGGACATCTCCGGCTCAGAGAGGATGAGAACCATGCTCAACTTCGAAAACTGGAACGTGACTTCAAAGCGCGACTTCCTCCTCGGGGCGGTACTCGTCATTCTGTTTTTAGCAATATTTTTCTGGGTCATTCCGACGCAGATTCCAGCGATCGTCGCTCACCCATTGGCGCACGCGCTAGCTCCGTCGTTCATGCCGAGCATCGTGACGCTGATCGTCGCGGTCTTGGGATTTCTCATTGCTGTTCGCGCGTGGCGGAGTGCCGTAACGGACGCGGCGGCCCCACCCCAAGAAATTGTTGACGGCACGACCGAAGATTGGCGCCGCGCCGCCGTCTTTCGGACCGCGTCCGCGTTGGTCGCTTCGTTTGCCTACGTTTTTCTCTTGGACGCGATCGGCGCACTATCGAGCGCTGTCTCGATAACAGTAATTCTCGTCTTGCTCGCGGGAGAGCGACGCTGGCGGATAGTCGTGGTCACGGGAATTGTTGTTCCGACTGTGATTTACTTGGTATTCACGCAAATCGCGGCGGCACCCCTACCACGCGGAATTACTTCTTTCTTCTAGACAGGGAGAGGATAGTCGTGGAGCACGTTCTGATCGGCCTTAAGACATTCCTTACGGTCCAGAATATCCTTGCATTGACATTTGGCCAAGCAATCGGAGTCGTAATCGGAGCAATTCCGGGCCTCACGGTTACCATGGCGATAGCGCTTCTGTTGCCGTTCACTTTCGGCATGCCAGCGCTCCCCGCAGTTCTTCTGCTTGTCGGAGTCTACAAAGCAGGCATTTACGCGGGCTCCATTTCTGCGATCCTTATAAAGGCACCCGGTACGCCTGCAAGCGCGTGTACCGTGCTCGATGGCTGGCCAATGGCTCAGCAAGGGCAAGCCAGACGCGCGATGGACATGGCGCTATACGCGTCCTGCGTCGCCGACTTCGTTTCAAATCTCTCCCTCCTTCTGTTGGCGGGCCTGATCGCAAGTTTCGCACTACGCTTCGGGCCACCAGAATTCTTCTGGCTGATTGCGTTTGCACTGACAGTCGTAACGGCGGTTTCGGGTGCCTCGCTGCTCAAAGGGCTTGTGAGCGCAAGTTTGGGCGTCCTGTTGTCCACTGTCGGGATGGATCTTGTTTATGGAACACCACGCCTGACATTCGGCGTGCTGGAACTTACGGGGGGTCTTAGCTTCGTTCCTCTGCTTATCGGATTGTTCGCGGTCGCGGAGATCTTCGAGTTCTACGGTCGCGAACCCGGTAAGGTGGAAAGAAGCCGGAGTGCCGGGGCACGGCTAAAGTGGGAGGAATTTCGAAACTATCTACCCACTATTCTTCGCGGCAGCGTAATTGGCGTAATCATCGGAGCGATTCCGGGCACGGGACCAGCCATTGCCTCCTTCCTGTCGTACGCCGAAGCAAAACGGACTTCCAAGCGCGCTGCGAACTTTGGTCACGGAGAAATCGAAGGCGTCGCCGCCTCCGAATCTGGAAACAATGGTGTCGCAGGCGCGACGCTCATCCCTCTCCTGGCTCTGGGAATTCCCGGAGACGTCATTACTGCGGTCATGTTCGGCGCCTTCCTCATCCACGGAATCGATCCGGGTCCAACGCTTTTCACTAGACAAGCAGATTTCGTCTACGCGCTGATATGGGGGATCATGCTGTCGTCCATCGGTCTCCTGGTCTTGGGGAGGATCGCAGTCAGCGCGTTTGCGCGCACCACTACGGTTCCATCTCATATCCTAATGCCGATAGTTTTGATCTTCTGTGTATTCGGAACCTATTCGATCAACAACAGCACCTTCGATGTGCTGATCATGCTAGGCGCGGGGGTCCTGGGTTACGTAATGAGTAAGGTCGATATGGCAGCGGCACCGCTCCTGATCGGGTTCGTCCTTGGGCCAATATTTGAGGACAACTTCAGGCGCAGCGTCCTGGTTGCCCGCGGGGACTACACTACCTTCTTCCAGGGACCGATAGTGTGGGTTTTTATTGTACTGACCGCGCTCTCACTTATCTTCGGACTGCGTAAAAAGAACGTGCCCGTAGAGAAATGAACAGGAATCGACAACCTATGCGGACCTGGAAGCGCAGCGCTCTGTTCGCAAGTTCGACGCCGCCTGACCCGGCCCGGCGCGTGGGTTGAAGATGCGCGGCGGCGGCTGAGGGTGTTTCAGCGGCGGCACCGGCGGCAGGACCAGCTCGATATTGATCTCACCCTGGTTGGTCCATGAGTCGCGCGAGAACGGGTTCATCAGGCGCACCACCCCGTTCTCCTCGATCGCGCGCTGAACGGCGGACTGCAGCTTCTGCGCGTTCCTGGCTTGCCACGGCATCCGGTAGTAGCGCGGCTCGAGCGAGCCGTCGAGCCGCAGCCAGAGGTAGATCGCCTTGCCTTCGTCCAGGCTGACGCCGAGCACCGTCGCCTGCCTGGCGCTGGCCTTGAACCATTCGTGGCTGGCGGGTTTCGGCAGCGCGAGGATCTCGTTCAAGGCGAGGTAGGCGAGCGGCAGCAGGGCGGCGGTGAGCGCCACCGCCGCGGACCGGGCCGCGGTGCCGCGCGGCGCGCGTATCGCGATCGCCGCCAGCAGCCCGGCGAGCGCGGTGACGGCGGCGAAGACGAGATAGAGCGGCTCGATCATGACCCCGGCACCGTGACCAGGCGCCGCTTCAGCGTGTTGACGCTGCCCGGCACCAGCTCGCCTTGCGCGCTGAGGCGGAAGCGGAACGCCGTCTCCTCCTGGTTCTTGCGCAGCAGAACGATCGTGGTCTCGAGCAGCTGGCGCAGCTCGCCGTACTTGGGCCGCACGCTCACCACCACTCTGGCCGGCACCCGCACGCCCCTTGGCACCGGGCCGTACATGTGCACGTTGACGATGTACTCGCCCGCCGGAATGCCGCGGCTGTAGGACACCTCGTAGTTGCGCCTGGTGGCGTCGCCCTCGATCCCGAGGTCGTCGCGCAGCAGGTTGAAATAGCGACTGCCCTGGTTCCAGTAGCCCACCGCCACGTCGCCCGGCGCCTTGACCCAGAGGTCGACGTCGACCGGGAGGTCGTCCGGCCAGTGCAGCTCGACCACCACGTTGCCCGGCGACGGCGCGTCCTTGGCCTCGTCCTTCTTGCGGCTGAGGTGCGGCAGCAGCATGATCACCATGGCGACGAAGCCGATCAGCGCCAGCATCAGGACGTCGCGGAAGACCGTGCCGGCGACCTCCTCCTCGAGCTCATCGTGCTCGAGCACGCCGCTCTCCCAGCTCGACGATCGCCTGGTACAGCGCGAGCGACCCTCCGGCGAGGATGCGCTGCGCCACCATCAGCCACAGGTGCAGCACCGAGCCGACCAGCGTGGTGTAGAGCGCGATCGACATGCCGTTGATCAGCCGCGCCACCATCGGCGCGACGTTCTCGACGCTCGGCACCTGCTGCGGATCGACCCCCGACAGCGCGACGATGAAGCCGATCACCGTTCCGACCAGCCCCAGCAGCACCAGCATGCCGGCGACGTAGCGCACCGTGGCGAGGCTCTGCCCCAGGCGCAGGCGCAGCAACGAGGCCACGGTGGCGCGGATTTCGGCCGCCGCGCCCGCGCTTTGCGCCAGGTACCAGGCCGTGTGGGAGCGCTCGCGCGGCGCGCCGTCGTCGACATCGTCGAGCTCGCGCCCCACCTGCCACAGCCGCAGGCCGCACAGCGCCAGCCCGTAGGCGAACACGGCGATGATGATCAGGCACAGCCACAGGCTCGCGCCGCTGAACGCGCCGTCCAGCCAGCCCTGCAGCCACGCCGCCGACACGAGCGCCGCGGCGACCACGTTGATCAGCGCGAAGCGCAGGAACAGCAGATAGCGCGGCGGGTGCATGGCCGCCTCCCGGCAAGGGTCAGAAGATCGTGTAGGCCCCGTCGATGACGAAGCTGTCGCCGCTATGGTAGCTGCTGGCGTCGCTCATCAGGTAGACGGCGATGCCGGCGAAATCTTCCTTGCGGCCCCAGCGCCGCAGGGGAATGCGGGGCAGCACGGCGCCGGCGAACTTTTCGTCGCCCATCGCGCGCGCGGTCATGTCGGTCTCGATCCAGCCCGGCAGGATGGCGTTGGCGGTCACCTTGTAGCGCGCCAGCTCCACCGCCAGCGCGCGCACCATGGCGAGCATCGCGCCTTTGCTCGCGGCGTAGGCCTGCGCGCGCGCCGCGCCGTGCACCGCGGCGGTGCTCGCCATGCCGACCAGGCGCCCGCCGGCGTCGCCCGCCTTGGCGCGCTCGACCATGTGGCGCGCCGCGGCGCGCAGGGTATAGAACGCGCCGTCGAGATTGACGCCGAGCACGCGCTTCCATTCGGCGCTGGCGAGCTCGTGAAACGGCCCGTGCTTCTGGCCCACGCCCGCGTTGGCGAAGCAGCCGTCGACGCGGCCCATGGCCGCCAGCGCGGCGGCGAACGAGTCCTCGACCTGCGCCTCGTCGGCGACGTCGCAGCGCTGCGCCAGCACGCGCACCTTGTGCGCCTTGAGGATCTTTTCCGCGGCGGCGTTCTTGTCCGGGTTGCTGCCCCAGATGACGAGATCGCAGCCCGCCCGCGCCAGGCCCTCGGCCATGCCCAGGCCGATGCCGCCGTTGCCGCCGGTGACCAGCGCCACCTTGCCGCGCAGCTCGCTCACGGCACGGCCTGCGCTTGCGCCTGCCTCGCCTTGCCGGGCAGCTGCAGCACGGTGGCGATGGTGAACATGAGGGCGACGAAGACGGTGAAGAACACGCCCTGCGCCAGGTGGCGGTCGAGCAGCCAGCCGTAGAACACCGGCGTGACCATCGCGCCGAGGTCGAGCCCCGAGTAGACGAAGCCGTACACTTTGCCGGTCGAGCCGCGCGGGGTGGCCGCGCGCACCAGCAGGTCGCGCGAGGGATTCGTCATTCCCGAGCAGAAGCCCGCCAGCGCGAGCACCGGCGCCAGCAGCGCGGGCGTCAGCGCATGCAGCGCGAGCGAGAGCATCAGCAGGCCGGCGGCGAGCATGCCGCTGGCGGCGACCAGGTCGTGGCGCGCGGTGCGGGTGGCGACCCAGCCGCCGGCGAGGATGCCCGCCGCGCCGCCGAGCAGGAACGCGGTCAGCGCCGACGAGGCGAGCGCGACCGGCGCGGCGTACAGGGCGGACAGGCGGCGACGCTGAAGGTCTGCACCCCGGTGAGCGCGACCGACAACAGAAAG
>DATFMS010000075.1:0-6709 GCA_035266805.1 Burkholderiales bacterium
CCGCAGCAGGTCGAGATGGCGCGCACGATCCTGGACGCGGTCGGGCGCAACGGCGTGCTGGTGGTCGAGGCGGGCACCGGCACCGGCAAGACTTTCGCCTACCTGGTGCCGGCGCTGATCGCGGGCGGCAAGGTGATCGTCTCCACCGGCACCAAGACGCTGCAGGACCAGCTGTTCGACCGCGACCTGCCCGCGGTGCGCGAGGCGCTCGCCACCGGCGCCACCGCGGCGCTGCTCAAGGGGCGCGCGAACTACGTCTGTCTTTACCGGCTCGAGCGCGCCGCGAGCGAGGCGCGGCTCGGCTCGCGCGAGGAGGCGGCGCAGCTGCGCCGCATCGAGCGCTTCGCCGCGCTCAGCACGAGCGGCGACCGTGCCGACCTGGCCGACGTCGCCGAGGACTCCCCGGTCTGGGCGCACGCCACCTCGACGCGCGAGAACTGCCTCGGGCAGGAATGCCCGAGCTACAAGGACTGCTTCGTGATGCGGGCGCGCAGGAACGCCCTCGCTGCGGACGTGGTGGTGGTGAACCATCATCTCTTCTTCGCCGACGTAGTGCTGCGCGACGAAGGCGTCGCCGAGCTGCTGCCGGCGTGCAACACGCTGGTGTTCGACGAGGCGCACCAGCTGCCCGAGACTGCGCGGCTTTTCTTCGGCGCGACCGTGTCGACCGCGCAGCTGGTGGAGCTGGCGCGCGACGCGCGCGTCGAGCTGCGCGCCGCGGGCGGCGCTTCGCCCGAGCTCGAGCGGCTCGCCGGCGCGCTCGAGAAGGCGGCGCGCGACCTCAGGCTGTCGCTGGGCGGCGAAGGCAGCCGCGTCGGCTGGACGCAAGCGGCGCGCCTGCCAGGCTTCAGCGCCGCACTGGCGGCGCTCGACGCCGCGCTCGGCGCGCTGGCAGAGCCTCTGGCGGAGCAGGCCGAGCGTTCCGAGGGACTCGAGTCCTGCGCGCGGCGCGCCGCCGAGGCGCGCGCCACGCTTGTGCGCATGCACGCGGACGACGCGCCGAACGAGGTGCGCTGGGTGGAGGCGTTCAGCCAGTCGGCGCAGCTGCATCTCACGCCTTTGTCCTCGGCCGAGCTGTTCCGGCGCCAGATGTCGGACCACCCGCGGGCGTGGATCTTCACCTCGGCGACGCTCGCCGTGGGCGAGGATTTCGGCCATTTCACGCGCGAGCTGGGCGTCGAGCAGGCGAGCGCGCGGCGCTGGGAGAGCCCGTTCGACTTCGCCGGTCAGGCCCTGCTGTACGTGCCGAAAGGACTGCCGGCGGACCCGAACGACCCGGCTTTTACCGCCGCGGTGGTGGACGCCGCCTACCCCGCGCTGCGCGCGAGCGGCGGCAGGGCGTTCCTGCTCTTTACCACCTTGCGCGCGTTGCGCCGCGCGCACGAGATGCTCGCCGCGCGCTTCGAGCGCGACGCGATATCGTTTCCGCTGCTGGCGCAGGGTACCGGCTCGCGCAGCGAGCTGCTGGCGCGCTTTCGCGCGCTCGGCAACGCCGTGCTGCTCGGCAGCCAATCGTTCTGGGAAGGCGTCGACGTGCGAGGCGAGGCGCTCTCGCTGGTGGTGATCGACAAGCTGCCGTTCGCGCCGCCCGACGACCCGGTGCTGTCGGCACGCATCGAGGCCGTGCGCGCACAGGGCGGCAATCCGTTCACGGCGCTGCAGCTGCCGCAGGCGATCCTGCAGCTGAAACAGGGCGCGGGCCGGCTGATCCGGGACGAGACCGACCGCGGCGTGCTGATGCTGTGCGACCCGCGCCTGTATTCGCGCCCCTACGGCCGGATGATGCGGGCCAGCCTGCCACCGATGCGCCAGACGCGGGAACTCGCCGAGGTCGAGGCATTCTTCGATAGAATCGACGCATGAGAGTCGTCATCACCGGTGGTGGAGGGTTCCTCGGCTCGCGCCTGGCGCGCGAGTTGCTCGCGCGCGGCAAGCTCATCGCGCCCGACGGCACCGAGCGCGCGATCACGCGCGTCGTGCTGCTCGACGCCGCGTTTCCGGCCTCGCCGCCCAAGGACGCGCGCCTCGAGGTCGTGAGCGGCGACATCGCCGAGCGCGCCGTGATCGAGCACGTGGTGAGCCCGGACACCGCTTCGGTTTTTCACCTTGCGGCGGTCGTCAGCGGCGGCGCGGAAGCGGACTTCGACCTCGGCATGCGGGTGAATCTCGAGGGTACCCAACTGCTGCTCGAACGGCTGCGACAGTGCGCGCAGCCTCCGCGCCTGGTGTTCGCGAGCTCGGTGGCGGCGTTCGGCGGCGAGCTGCCGCCGGTGCTGGACGACTCGACCACGCCGATGCCGCAGACCTCCTACGGCACCCAGAAGGTGGTGAGCGAGTACCTGATCTCGGACTATTCGCGCAAGGGCTTCCTCGACGGGCGCTCGCTGCGCCTGCCGACCATCGTCGTGCGCTCGGGCAAGCCGAACGCGGCGGCCTCGTCGTTCGCCAGCGGGATCCTGCGCGAGCCGCTCAACGGCGTGACCTCCGAATGCCCGGTCGAAGCCGAAACCGGCGTCTGGCTGCTGTCGCCCAGGCGGGTGGTCGAGGCCTTCGTGCACGCGCACGATCTGCCGGCGGCGGCGTGGGGAACCCGGCGCGTGGTGAACCTGCCGGGCATCACCGCGAGCGTGGCCGAGATGATCGACGCGCTCGGGCGCGTTGCCGGAGCAGCGGTGGCGAAGCGGGTGATGTGGAAGCCCGATGCGCGCACCCAGGCCATCGTCAGGACCTGGCCGGCGCGGTTCGAGACGCCGCGCGCGCTGGCGCTGGGCTTTCGCGCCGACCCCGACGTGGAGACGGTGATCCGCGACTACATCGCCGACGAGGGCATCAAGATCGCCTAGCCGCGGGCGGTTACCAGTTCGGGTCCCACAGCTTCCACCACGGCGCGCTCTTGGGCGAGACCCCTCCCGGCTTGAAATATCTGCTGTCGGGGAAGTTTACGTGCATCACGCGGTCGGCGGCATCGCGCAGGTTGTCGAGTCCGAGCGCATCGTAGGCCTTGATCATGATGAAGATCGCCTCTTCGGTCGCCGGCGTGCGCGGATATTCCTTCACCGCGTACTGAGCCCGGTTCGCCGCCGCGACATACGCGCCTCGCCTCATGTACCAGCGCGCGACGTGCACTTCGTGCGAGGCGAGCAGGTTGACGAGGTAGCGCATACGGGCGGCGGCGTCCGCCGCGTATTTCGAGTTCGGGTAGCGCGTAATCAGGTCCTTGAACGCGGCGAAGGCGTCGCGCGTGCCCTTCGGATCCCGCTCCGACATGTCGGGGTTCGACAGTCCCGAGAGCAGGCCGGTGTTCTCGTTGAAGTTGACCAGCCCCTTGAGGTAGTACGCGTAGTCGACGTTCGGATGGTTCGGGTAGAGCTTGATGAAGCGATCGGCCGCGGCGATCGCCGACGCCCGGTTGCCGTCTTTCCACTGCGCATAGGCGATCTCGATCTGCGCCTGCTCGGCGTAGCGGCCGTACGGGTAGCGCGCCTCGAGCTTTTCGAAGTACTTGATCGCAAGTGCCCAGTCCTTGGAGGTCATCGCGTCCTTGGCCTCGCCGTAGAGCCGCTGCGCGGACCATTTCGCGGTTTCGTCGTTGGTCGGCGCGCTGCCGCAGGAGCCGAGCAGCAGCGCGGCTACGACCGCCAGGGGAGCAAGTAAACTTGAGCGCATGAAACGGGGACCCGCAGTGGAAGCCGAAAATTATAGCCTGCTTGAGGCGACCATCCCGCCGATGTTCGGCGGGCTCAGGTTGGATCAGGCGTTGGCGCGATTGTTCCCGCAGTATTCGCGCAACCGCCTGCAGGCCTGGCTGAAGGCGGGCCACATTCTGGTCGACGGCGCGGCGGGGACGGCGAAGCAGGCCGTGTCGGGCGGCGAGCGCGTTGCTCTCGTTCCGCCGCAGCCGCCCGCGGGGAGTTCCCCGCAAGCGCAGCGCATGCCATTGTCGATCGTGCACGAAGACCGCGACCTGATTGTGATCGACAAGCCGGCCGGGCTGGTGGTCCATCCGGGTGCCGGGGTTCCCGACCGCACGCTGATGAACGCGCTGCTGGCGCACGCTCCCGGGCTCGCCGCGGTGCCGCGCGCGGGCATCGTGCACCGCCTCGACAAGGACACCAGCGGCCTGATGGTGGTGGCGAAGAACGTCTCCGCCCAGGCCGACCTCGTCAAGCAGCTCGCCGCGCGCAGTGTGCGCCGCGTCTATCTCGCGGTGGTGCACGGCGACCCGCCCGCCGGCGGCACCATCGACGCCCCGGTCGGGCGCGATGCGCGGGCGCGCACCCGGATGGCCGTTTCGCGCCGCGGCAAGGACGCGCGCACCGGCTACCGGGTGCTCGAGCGCTACCGCCGCGCGGCGCTGCTCGAGTGCCGGCTGGAGACCGGCCGCACGCACCAGATCAGGGTGCACTTCCAGCACATTCACCACCCGCTGCTCGGCGACCCGGTTTACCGCCGCGGCGCGCGCCAGGCGCTGCCGTTCCCGCGCCAGGCGCTGCATGCCAGCGAGCTGTCGCTGGTTCATCCGCGCAGCGGCCGGGCGATGAGCTGGCGCGCGCCGCTGCCGCAGGACATGCAGCGGCTCGTCGACGCGCTGCGCGCCGAGCGATGATCGGCTGCCTGCGCCCCGACTGGCCGGCGGCGGTGGACGCTCTGGTCACCACCCGCGACGGCGGCGCCAGCAGCGGCGCTTACGCGAGCCTGAACCTCGGGCTGCGCAGCGGCGACGACGAGGCCGTGGTGCGGGAAAACCGGCGCCGCCTGCAGGCCCTGCTGCCGTCACCTCCGGTCTGGCTGCGCCAGGTCCACGGCACCCGGGTCGCCGACGCCGATGCGGCGCGCGCCGCCGGCGCGGAACCCGAGGCCGACGCGGCCGTGGCGCGGCGGCCGGGGACGGTGTGCGCGGTGCTGGTGGCGGACTGCATGCCGGTACTGCTGGCCGACGAGGCGGCAACGGTGGTGGGAGTCGCCCACGCCGGTTGGCGCGGCCTGTGCGAAGGGGTGCTCGAAGCGGCCGTTGGCGCGATGGGGGTCGCCCCGGAAAGACTGATTGCATGGCTCGGCCCGGCGATCGGGCCGCGCGTCTACGAGGTCGGCGACGAGGTGCGCGACGCCTTCCTCGCGCGCGACCCGGCCTCGGCGCAGGCATTTCGCGCCGCGCGCCCGGGACACTGGCTGCTCGACCTGTACGCCGTGGCGCGCCAGCGCCTCGCCGCAAAGGGCGTGGCGCGGGTTCATGGCGGCGGGCTATGCACTTTTTCGGACCCGGTGCGCTTCTTTTCCTACCGCCGCGACCGCAGCACGGGGCGGATGGCCGCCCTGATTTGGCTCCCCGGCCGTGCCTAGAGGGGAATTGACGCGGGCGCGTTGTGCGGCGCAAAATCGGCGTCCGATCCGGGCTGGTGCGACCCTCTCCGGCACCGACCTATCTGCCGAGCGGCAAACCACATTTCCAAATCCCAACGCCCTGACCTGAATGGCCGCGCAACCCAGCTCTCCCGAGGCGCTCCTGTCGGCGATTGCACAGGCGGGCAACGAGATGACGCAGGGCTGGATGCGCCTCGTCGGCGGGGTTGCGGCGGACAGCGGCGCACCCGCTGCCGAATGGACGCGCGAGCTTGGCGGGGCGCGCCTGCCGGCGCTGCAGGCGGCGTACGCCGAGAAGCAGGCGCAGCTCTGGATGGCGCTCGCAGGCGGGCCCGGCGCCGCACCGCTGGTTGCGCCGGAGCCGGGCGATCGGCGCTTCGCGGCCAGGGCCTGGCGCGAGAACCCGTTCTACGACTACCTGAGGCAGTCCTACCTGCTTTCGGCGCGCTACTTCAGCGAGCTGGTGGAGGGCGCGCAGCTCGACGGCGCGGCCAAGGATCGGCTGCGCTTCGCGGTGCGGCAATGGATCGACGCCATGTCGCCGGCGAACTTCGTCGCCACCAACCCCGAGGCGCTGCAGCGCGCGCTCGAAACGAGGGGCGAAAGCATGGCCCGGGGCCTTGCCAACCTGATCGCCGACACGCAGAAAGGGCGCTTGAGCCAGACCGACGAGTCTGCCTTCGAAGTGGGCCGCAACCTGGCGACCGCGCCGGGGCGCGTGGTGTACGAGAACCGGCTCATCCAGCTGGTGCAGTACGCGCCGTCCACCGCGCAGGTGGGCAAGCGGCCGCTGGTGATGGTTCCGCCGTGCATCAACAAGTTCTACATCCTCGACCTGCAGCCCGAGAACTCGTTCGTGCGCTACGCGGTCGATGCCGGGCACACGGTATTCATGGTTTCGTGGCGCAATGTCGGTCCCGAGCTCGGAGCGCTGACCTGGGACGACTACATCGAGCAGGGTGTGCTGCAGGCGCTGCGGGTGGCGCGCGAGGTCGCCGCCAGCGACCGGGTCAATGCGCTCGGCTTCTGCGTCGGCGGCACGCTGCTGGGCGCTGCGCTGGCGGTGCTCGCGGGCAAGGGCGAAAAGCTGGTCGAGAGCGTCACCTACCTCGCCACCATGCTCGACTTCAGCGAAACGGGGCAGATCGGGCTGTTCGTCGACGAGTCGAGCCTCGCCGCGCGCGAAGCGCTGATCGGCGGCGGCGGACTTTTCCCCGGCTCGGACCTGGCGTTCATGTTCTCGAGCCTGCGCGCCAACGACCTGGTGTGGCCCTACGTGGTCAACAACTATCTGATGGGAGGCTCGCCGGCGGCGTTCGACCTGCTGTACTGGAACGCCGACAGCACC
>DATFMS010000076.1:0-2997 GCA_035266805.1 Burkholderiales bacterium
ACCGACATGTACCCGGGCATGGCGAAGGCGGCGCGCGACGAGAAGTTCGACGAGATCGCGGACTGGTTCGAGACCCTGGCCAAGGCCGAGCGCTCGCACGCCAACCGCTTCCAGAAAGCGCTCGACGCGCTGCAGGACTGAAGCAATGACACAGCGCGAAGGCAGCCTCGAGGCGCCGACCCGTCATCCCCTCGACTGGAAGAGCGAGGCGTTCTACGACCCGGGCGCGCTCGACAGGGAGCTCGAGCGCGTATACGAGATCTGCCACGGCTGCCGCCGCTGCCTGAGCCTGTGCACCGCGTTCCCGACCCTGTTCGACCTCATCGACGAAAGCAAGACGATGGAGATCGACGGCGTCGCCAAGCAGGACTACTGGAAGGTCGTCGACCAGTGCTACCTCTGCGACATGTGCTACATGACCAAGTGCCCGTACGTGCCGCCGCACGAGTGGAACGTCGACTTCCCGCACCTGATGCTGCGCGCCAAGGCGGTCAAGTTCAGGAAGCAGGGCGCGATCCTGCGCGACCGGCTGCTGTCGTCCACCGACGCGGTGGGCAAGCTCGCCACCATTCCGGTGGTGGTGCAGACGGTCAACGCGCTCAACACGAACGGCGCCGCGCGCGGGCTGATGGAAAAGGCGCTCGGCGTGGCGAAAGAACGTGAGCTGCCGCCCTACGCCAGCCGCAAGTTCCGCCCCAACGCGGCGCGCTCGAAGGATTTCGCGGTCAAGGACGGCAAGAATGCGCCCGGCAAGGCCGCCATCTTCGCCACCTGCTACGTGAACTACAACGAGCCCGGGATCGGCGACGACCTGCTCGCGATCCTCGAGCACAACGAGATCCCCTACGTACTGGTCGAGAAAGAGTCCTGCTGCGGCATGCCCAAGCTCGAGCTGGGCGACCTCGAGACGGTGGCGAAGCACAAGGTAGCCAACATCCCGCCGCTGGCGAAGCTCGCGCGCGAGGGCTACGCGATCCTCGCCGCGGTGCCTTCGTGCGCGCTGATGTTCAAGCAGGAGCTGCCGCTCATGTTCCCGGACGATCCGGACGTGAAGGCGGTGCAGGAGGCGATGTTCGACCCCTTCGAGTACCTGGTGATGCGCAAGCGCGACGGGCTGCTGAAGACCGATTTCAGCGCGAAGCTCGGCAAGGTCTCGTATCACATCCCCTGCCACTCGCGGGTGCAGAACATGGGGCAGAAGACGCGCGAGGTGCTCGAGCTGGTGCCCGGCACCGAGGTCAGCACGGTCGAGCGCTGCGCCGGCCACGACGGCACCTGGGGGGTGAAGACCGAGTACTACGCCAACTCGATGAAGATCGGCCGCCCGGTGTTCCGCCAGATGGCGGACAGCGAGCCGGACTGGGTCAGCTCCGACTGCCCGATCGCCGGGCGCCACATCCTGCAGGGGATGCGGGAAGGCGACGCCGCGGGCAAGGCCGAGAAGGCCCATCCCCTCACCCTGGTGCGCAAAGCCTACGGCCTCTAGCGTTCGGGAGGATCGGGCTCGCGCCCGAGCTCGCGCGCGGCGAGCGATAGCCAGACCACGAAGGCAGCCGCAAGCAGGGCGTAGAACATCAGCGAGCCCAGGCGCATGAAAGCTGCGTAGGGCAAGACCCCGTAGACCGCGACCGAGATCAGCATGAGGCCGAGAAAAACGGCGCCGAACACGTCCAGCAGCAGGCGCAGGACGGCGAAGATGCGCATCGATGGTTTCGTCACGGCCTTGATTCTCCTTCGGAACGGTCGAGCCGCACCTGCAGGGTGCCGGAGCGCACGTGCAGGTCGCGTTGCGGGAAGGGGACCTCGATGCCTTCGGCGCGCAGCTCGTCCTCGATCGTCCACAGATACTGCGCCTGAGTGAACCCGGGGCGCGCGACGCGCTCCGGGCCGACCCATACCACCAGCTCGAAGTTGAGGCTGCTGTCGCCGAAGCCGACCAGCCAGACGTCGGGCTCGCGGCCGCTTTGCGCGCTGGCGTCGCCGACCGTCGCCGCGGCGCGCAGCGCCGCGGCTTTCACGCGCCGCTTGTCGCTGCCGTAGGCGACGCCGAACGGCACATGCACGCGGCGCTCGCGATTCTCGAGGGTCCAGTTGGTGACGCGGCCGTTGATGAACTCGGAGTTCGGCACGATTACGTCGACGTCGTCGGGGGTGGTCACTCGCGTGTAGCGCAGGCCGATCTCGCGCACGTTGCCCTGCACACCCGACTGCAGGTCGACGAAATCGCCGACCTTGAGCGTGCGCTCGAGCAGGATGATGATGCCGGAGATGAAATTGCTGAATATATTCTGCAGGCCGAAGCCGATGCCGACGCCGATCGCGCCGCCGAACAGCGCGAAATTGGTGAGGTCGAGGCCGATGTAGTTCAGGCCGACCAGCGTGCCGACGATCCATACCGAGTAGCGCAGCACGCGCGACCAGGTGTAGATCGCGGGCGCGCTCTCGGCGCGGCCGTCGCCGCGCTGCGCGATGCGGCGCACGCCGGTTTCGACCAGCGAGGCCAGCCACCAGACGGCGACCACGATCACCACCAGGCCGATCAGCCGTGCCGCGGTGACCTGCGTGTCGCCGAGCACGAACCAGGGCGCCGCGAACAGCGCGCGAAGCTGTTCCATCATGATGCGTACCAGATTAGCACGCGCCGAGCGTACGGCTGCGCTCGATCAGCGGCGCGTCGCCGGCGCGGCGCGGCGGCGCCTCGCGCGCCTGCGGCGCCAGCGCCAGGATCCCGGCCCGCGTTTCGGCGTCCTCGAGCGCGGCGGCGAGCGCGGCGGGCTCGACCCAGGCGGGACGCCCGGCCTCGATGCGCAGGTAGACGCGGCCGCTCTCGCGCGCGGCGAAGTTGAGCGCCGGCAGGCGGCGCGCACAGGCGGCGAGGAAGCCCGTGCTGTTCTCGGCCGCCATCGCGGCGCGGTCGCGATAGACCTGCTGCGGGCTGGTCGCGTCGACGTTGATGCGCGCGAAGCGCGCGACGTCGAGCATGCGCCCGACGTCGAG
>DATFMS010000077.1:0-9485 GCA_035266805.1 Burkholderiales bacterium
GGACGCGCCCAGGTAGTGCGGCGCGGTTTGGGAGGGGCGAATTATACGGGCAACGGCCCGTCAGCAAAAGAAAAAGGGCGCCGAGGCGCCCTCTTTCGGACAGCAAGGGGTCCAGGGGAAACCGTGGGTTTCCCCCGTTCCGACTACATGTCCATACCGCCCATGCCGCCCATGCCACCCATGTCGGGCATGCCGCCGCCCTTCTTCTCGTCGACTTGCTCCGCCACCATGGCGTCGGTCGTGAGCATCAGGCCTGCCACCGAAGCGGCGTTCTGCAGCGCGGTGCGGGTAACCTTGGTCGGGTCGATGACGCCCATCGCGACCAGATCACCGTACTCGTCGGTCTGCGCGTTGTAGCCGTGGTTGCCCTTGCCTTCGAGCACCTTGTTGACCACCACCGAGGGCTCTGCGCCGGCGTTGAAGACGATCTGGCGCATCGGCTCTTCCAGCGCACGCAGCACGATCTTGATGCCGGCGTCCTGGTCGTGGTTGTCGCCCTTGAGGTTCTTGAGCGACTGGCGGGCGCGCACCAGGGCGACACCGCCGCCCGGCACAATACCTTCCTCGACCGCCGCGCGGGTCGCGTGCAGCGCGTCCTCGACGCGGGCCTTCTTCTCTTTCATCTCGACTTCGGTCGCGGCGCCGACTTTGATCACCGCCACGCCGCCGGCGAGCTTCGCTACGCGCTCCTGCAGCTTCTCCTTGTCGTAGTCGCTGGTCGCCTCGTCGATCTGCACCCGGATCTGCTTGACGCGCGCCTCGATCTGCTTCTTCTCGCCCGCACCGTCGATGATCGTGGTGTTCTCTTTCGCGGCTTCGAGCTTCTTCGCCCGGCCCAGGTCCTTCAGCGTCGCGTTCTCGAGCTTGAGCCCGAGCTCTTCGCTGATCACCGTGCCGCCGGTCAGGATCGCCATGTCTTCGAGCATCGCCTTGCGGCGATCACCGAATCCGGGCGCCTTGACTGCGCAGGTCTTGAGGATGCCGCGGATGTTGTTCACCACCAGGGTGGCGAGCGCTTCGCCTTCGACTTCCTCGGCGATGATCAGCAGCGGCTTGCCGGCCTTGGCGACCTGCTCCAGCAGCGGCAGCATCTCGCGGATCGACGAGATCTTCTTGTCGTGCAGCAGGATGTACGGATCATCCAGCACCGCGATCTGCTTCTCGGGGTTGTTGATGAAGTAAGGCGACAGGTAGCCCCGGTCGAACTGCATGCCCTCGACCAGCTCGAGCTCGTTGGCGAGCGACTTGCCGTCCTCGACCGTGATCACGCCTTCCTTGCCGACCTTGTCCATCGAGTCGGAGATGATCTTGCCGATGTCGGCATCGGCGTTGGCCGAGATCGCGCCGACCTGGGCGATTTCCTTGGACGTGGTGCACGGCTTGGAGACCTTCTTCAGCTCCTCGGTGACGGCGAGAACCGCCTTGTCGATTCCGCGCTTGAGGTCCATCGGATTCATGCCGGAGGTGACGTACTTCATGCCCTCGCGCACGATGGCCTGCGCCAGCACGGTGGCGGTCGTGGTGCCGTCGCCGGCAACGTCCGAGGTCTTGGACGCGACTTCCTTCACCATCTGCGCGCCCATGTTCTCGAACTTGTCCTTGAGCTCGATTTCCTTGGCCACCGAAACGCCGTCCTTGGTGACCGTCGGCGCGCCGAAGGAGCGCTCGAGCACCACGTTGCGGCCCTTGGGCCCGAGGGTGATCTTCACCGCGTCGGCCAGGATGTTCAGCCCGTGGACCATCTTGTTCCGCGCGCTTTCGTGGAAACGTACTTCTTTTGCAGCCATAAACTTCTCCTAGTTGATTCGAATAGACGGTCGAGGAATTAGGCGCCTTCGATGACGCCCATGATGTCTTCCTCGCGCATCACGAGGAGCTCGTCGCCCTTGACTTTGACGGTCTGCCCGGAGTACTTGCCGAACAGCACGCGATCGCCAACCTTGACCTCGAGCGGGATCAGCTTGCCGTCGTCACCCTTCTTGCCCTTGCCGATGGCGACGATCTCGCCCTGGTCGGGTTTCTCGGCGGCGGTGTCGGGGATCACGATCCCACCGGCGGATTTGCGTTCTTCTTCGATGCGCTTGACGATCACGCGATCATGCAGCGGACGGATTTTCATGCGGCTCTCCACTATCAAAATCAATGAAATTGTTTAATAAACAAGATGTTGGAGGTCTCCAACCCCAGCAGCAGGGTTTTGTTAGCACTCACCCATTGCGAGTGCTAATGATAGTGACGAATGCGCTCGGTTTCAAGGGCCTGAGCACCCTATTTCGGAAATACCTCTACCGCCGCGCGCGGGACTCTGTCGGCGAGCGGGGCATCGCCGCGCCGATTGACAGCCGTCAAGGTGGCTCGGCACCGAAGCGCTAGCCTAGACGTGCAAATCGAGAAACTGGCCAGCCAAGGAGCAATCATGAACAACGAATCCGTCAGCCGTGAAAAGCTTGTCACCGATGTCAAGGTCGTGCTGTCGGACGCCGAAGATCTGTTGCGCGCGACCGCCGCGGATGCGAGCGAGCGCGTGAAGAGCCTGCGCCCGAAGCTCGAAGAGAGCGTTCGCAGCGCCAAGGCACGGGTAACGGAAGCCGAGCGGGCCGCAGTCGACAAGGCAAAGGCCGCTGCGGTCGCGACCGACCGCTTTGCGCACGAGAACCCGTGGAAAACCGCGGGTGTCGCAGGCGGAATCGGACTGCTGCTCGGCCTGGTGATCGGGCGGCGCGGCTAGGAGCTGGCTAGAGCCCGAGGTCGCGCCACATGGCGCCGACCTTGTCGCGCACTGCCGGATCCATCGCGATCGGGCGGCCCCAGGTCCTGCTCGTTTCGGCAGGCCACTTGTTGGTCGCGTCGATGCCCATCTTGGAGCCGAGCCCCGCCGCCGGACTGGCGAAGTCGAGGTAGTCGATCGGCGTCTGTTCGGCGATGAGAGTGTCGCGCGCCGGGTCGACGCGCGTGGTGATCGCCCAGACGACTTCCTTCCAGTCGCGCACGTCGACGTCGTCGTCGCAGACGACGATGAACTTGGTGTACATGAACTGGCGCAGGAAGCTCCAGATGCCGAACATCACGCGCTTGGCGTGGCCCGGGTACTGTTTCTTCATGCTCACCACGGCGAGCCGGTACGAGCAGCCCTCCGGCGGCAGGTAGAAGTCGACGATCTCCGGAAACTGCTTCGCCAGCAGCGGCACGAACACCTCGTTCAGCGCCACGCCGAGCATCGCCGGCTCGTCGGGCGGCTTGCCGGTGTAGGTCGAATGGTAGATGGGCTCGCGGCGCATGGTGATGCGCTCGATCGTCAGCACCGGGAAGCGCTCGGTCTCGTTGTAGTAGCCGGTGTGGTCGCCGAACGGGCCCTCCAGGGCCGTGTCGTCGGGATGGATCGCGCCCTCGAGCACGATCTCGGCGCGCGCCGGCACCTGCAGCTCGCTGCCGACGCACTTCACCAGCTCGGTGCGCGCCCCGCGCAGCAGCCCGGCGAACTGGTATTCGCCGAGCGAGTCGGGCACAGGGGTTACCGCGGCCAGCATCGTCGCCGGATCGGCGCCGAGCGCTACCGCCACCGGAAACGGCTCACCGGGATGCGCCAGCATGTGGTCGCGGAAGTCGAGCGCGCCGCCGCGATGCGCGAGCCAGCGCATGATCACGCGGTTCGGTGCGATCACCTGCTGGCGATAGATGCCGAGGTTCGCGCGCGGCTTGTGCGGCCCGCGGGTGATGGTGAGCCCCCAGGTGATCAGCGGGCCGGCGTCGCCGGGCCAGCAGGTCTGCACCGGCAGCTGACCGAGGTCGACCTGCGCGCCTTCGCGCACTACCTCCTGGCAGGGTGCGGAGGCAACCTGCCTGGGCGCCATGTCGAGCACTTTCGAGACCAGGCCACGCAGCTCGGGCAGCTTGTCCCACACATCGCGCAGGCCCCTGGGCGGCTCCGGTTCGCGCAGCGCGGCGAGCAGCTTGCCGATCTCGCGCAGCGCGGGCGCGGGCGAGGCGTCCGCCTCGATGCCCATCGCGAGCGCGACCCGGCGCACGGTGCCGAACAGATTGCCCAGCACCGGCATCGAGTGCCCCGCGGGGCGCTCGAACAGGACCGCGGGACCGCCGGCGCGCAGCACGCGGTCGCAGATCTCGGTCATCTCGAGCCGCGGCGAAACACTTGCCGTGACGCGCTTGAACTCGCCCAGCGTCTCCAGCTGGGCGAGGAATTCGCGCAGGTCGGCGTAGCGCACTAGCGTCCCGCCGCCAGGACGCTCTCCCCCACCGCTTCGGCGAAGTCGTACAGCATCAGATTGCGCCCGCGTACCGAATAGGCGCGCTCGACCGCCCCGAGGCTCAGAGTAAGGGTCGTGGCCCCGAGCCAACCAAGCGCGAACAGCGCGGCGCCCCAAAGCACAAGTGCCGCCCCCGCCACCGGCAGCAGCCGCGCGCAGGTCTGCAGGAAGTGAAACGCCGCAATGACAACGCCGGCGACGCTCTGACCCGTGCCGCCCGTGCCAGCCTGCACCTGCGCCGCGACCTGGTCCGCGGCGGCGCCGGCCAGCGCCGCGAGCGGTGCCGACAATCCGATCAGCACCAGCGCGATCACCACCAGCGCGACCGCCCACCCGATCTGGCGCTCGCTGCGCGCGAACGCGACCCGAATCGCCGCCACGGCGTGCGCCGGAATGGTCTCGTGATAGGCGCCGCCGCGATGCAACAGGTAGCGGGGAAAAAGCGTCAGGTGCGTGCCGCGCAGCGGCCCGTTGCCGAACTCGAAGCTGGTGATCGGAACGTCGGCGTTGCTCATCGCCAGGGGAGCACCATCGGGTAGGAAAACGCGATGCCCGCGAAGATTGCGGCACCGACCCAGTTGTTGTGCCGGAACGCCCTGAAGCAGCCCGCGCGCGAGCGGTCGCGGATGAGGAAATAATGATAGCCCATCATCACCCAGGCCACCCCCAGGCCAGCGTAGTAGGGCCAGCCGAAGTGGCGCGCGGTGCCGATCCAGACCAGCACCGCGAGCATCGCCGCGTAACAGGCCATCACTGCGGCGACGTCGAAGCGCCCGAGCGTCAGCGCCGAGGTGCGAATGCCGATCTTGACGTCGTCGTCGCGGTCAACCATCGCGTACTCGGTGTCGTAGGCAACCGCCCAGAACACGTTCGCCGCGAGCAGCGCCCAGCACTCCGCCGGCAGCCGGTTCTGCACCGCCGCGTACGCCATCGGTATGCCGAAACCGAACGCGATGCCGAGGTAGGCCTGCGGCAGGGCGAAGAAGCGCTTGCTGAACGGGTAGCTGGCCGCGACGGCGAGCCCGAGCAGCGAAAGCAGGATCGCGAAGCGGTTCAGGAACAGTACCAGGCCGAACGCCAGCAGCGCCAGGACCGCGCCCACCGCGAGCGCCTCGGCCGGCGAAATTTCGCCGGCCGCGAGCGGCCGGCTGCGGGTGCGTTCGACGTGGGGATCGAAGCGGCGGTCGGCGAAGTCGTTCATGGCGCAGCCGGCCGAGCGCATCAGCAGGGTGCCGAGGATGAACACGATCAGGAGTTGCGGCGTAGGACGCCCGTTCGACGCCAGCCACACCGCCCACAGCGTCGGCCATAGCAGCAGCAGCGTACCGATCGGCTTGTCGAGCCGGATCAGGCGCTCGTAGGCGTCCAGCCGCCTGACGATGACCTCGAAGTTCATGCGTCCCGCATCATAGCTCAGACCTTCGCATAGTCCTGCCGCGCGGAAAGCCAGCGCGCGACGTGCGCCCGGGCACGCCCGGGATCGCTCGCCAGCAGCGCCTGCGCCGCCTCGCGCGCGGCGCTCACCAACACCTCGTCGCGCTCCAGGTCGGCGAAGCGCAGCAGCGGAACTCCGCTCTGGCGCTCGCCGAGCACCTCGCCCGGACCGCGCAGTATCAGGTCGCGGCGGGCGATCTCGAAGCCGTCGGCGGTCTCGAACACCACCTTGAGGCGTTCGCGCGCGCCTTCGGAAAGCGGCGCCGCGTAGAGCAGGATGCACACGCTTTCGCGCGCGCCGCGGCCGACGCGCCCCCGCAACTGGTGCAGCTGCGCGAGGCCGAAGCGCTCCGCGTGCTCGATCACCATCAGCGAGGCGTTGGGGACGTCGACGCCCACCTCGATTACCGTGGTGGCCACCAGCAGCTGCACCCTTCCCGCGGCGAAGGCTTCCATCGCCGCAGCCTTGTCCGCGGCAGCCAGGCGCCCGTGCACCAGCCCGACGCGCAGCCGCGGCAGCTCGCGCGTGAGCGTCTGGTAGGTGTCGAGCGCGGTCTGCAGCTCGCCTTCCTTCGACTCCTCGATCACGGGACAGACCCAGTACGCCTGCTGGCCTTCGGCGCAGGCGTCGCGGATGCGCGCCAGCACCTCGCCGCGCCGGGCGTCGGCCACCAGCCGCGTCGCCACCGGACGCCGGCCCGGGGGCAGCTGATCGATGACCGAGACGTCGAGGTCGGCGTAGTAGCTCATCGACAGCGTGCGCGGAATCGGCGTTGCGCTCATCATCAGCTGGTGCGGCACCAGCGGCGCGCCGCCGGCGCGCGCCTCGCCCTTCTTGCGCAGGCTGAGCCGCTGCTGCACGCCGAAGCGGTGCTGCTCGTCGACGACCGCGAGGCCGAGCCGCGCGAACGCGACGCCGCGCTGAAACAGCGCGTGCGTGCCCACGGTGATCGCGACCTCGCCGGCGCCGATTGCCTCCTGGGTTGCGCGCTTTTGCTTTGCCGACAAGCCGCCGTGCAGCCAGGCGAGGTTGACACCGAGCGGCGCCAGCCACTCGGAGAACTTGCGGAAGTGCTGCTCGCCCAGCAGCTCGGTCGGCGCCATCACCGCCGCCTGCCGGCCGGCGTCGGCAGCCGCGAGGCAGGCTATCGCGGCGATGATGGTCTTGCCGCTGCCGACGTCGCCCTGCAGCAGGCGCTGCATCGGGTGCGGCTCGGCGAGGTCGTGCAGCACCTCGGCCATCACCCGCGCCTGCGCCGGCGTGAGCCTGACCGGAAGCTTGCCGAGGAAGCGCCGCAGCAGCGGACCGCTCGACGCCAGCGCGGGCGCGGCGCGGCCGCGCCGCGCCTGGTAGGCGAGACGCAACGAGAGTTGCTGCGCCAGGAGCTCGTCGAATTTCATCCGTTGCCAGGCGGGGTGCGTGCGATCCGCGAGCGCGGCGAGGTCCGCCCCGGGCGGCGGCAAGTGCAGCAGCCGCACGCTGTCGCCGAAGCGCTCCAGCCGGTAGCGCTGCAGGACATGGTCGGGCAGAGTGTCCGCGAGGTCGGCTTCTTCGAGCGCCTGCAGCACCCGCTTGCGAAGTGTGTGTTGGCCGAGCCCCGAAGTGGTGGGATAGATCGGCGTCAGCGCGCTGGCCAGCGGCTCGCCCTCGCGCGCGAAGCGATAGCGCGGATGGGCCATCTCGGCGCCGAACCATCCCGGGCGAACCTCGCCGAACGCGCGCACACGCTGGCCCTGCTCGGCGGCGCGCTCGAACTGCTTCAGCTGGCTGCCGTAGAAGTTGAAGAAGCGCAATGCCAGCGGCTCGCCTTCGCACTCGGCGTGGACCACCAGCTGTCGCCTGGGGCGATACGCCACCTCGGCGCGCCGCACCACGCCCTCTACGAGAACCGGCTTGCCGGCCGGCGCCGCGCGCGGTGCGGTGATCGCGGTCTCGTCCTCGTAGCGCAGCGGCAGGTGCAGCACCAGGTCGAAGCGCGACCGGATGCCGAGCTTGGCGAGCTTCGCTTCGGCGCTCACCCCGCGTGCAGGATGGCGTCTATTTCGACCAGAGCGCCGCGCGGCAGGCTGGCGACGCCGAGCGCGGCGCGCGCCGGGTAGGGCTCTTTCAGGTAGCGCGCCATGACCTCGTTTACCCGGGCGAAATGCGCAAGGTCGGTGAGGT
Source organism: Burkholderiales bacterium (assembly GCA_035266805.1). GTDB lineage: Bacteria > Pseudomonadota > Gammaproteobacteria > Burkholderiales > SG8-39 > DAHVFK01. The sequence continues at coordinate 7,864 of DATFMS010000077.1, forward strand.
AGACCGTCATGCGCACCGTGTGCTCGAGACCAAGCCCCGAAGCCGCCGCGACCGCGGCGAGATTGCGGAACACCCGGTCGATCTGCGCCTCGATGCCCTCGACCAGCTGCATCGTGGCAGGATCGAGGCCGATCTGCCCGGAGAGGTAGACGGTGTCCCCGGCCCGCACGGCCTGCGAGTAGGTGCCGATCGCGGCGGGCGCGTCCCTGGACTGAATGGCGGTTTTCATCGTCGGCACGAGAGTAAAATCGCAGTGGCAGTCCACCAATCTTAGCCGAAATGCCCTCCCCGCTGATCGCCAACCTGGAGAAGATGCTCGGCACGCCGCGCGACGGCGCGCTGCTGCGCTACTCGCTCGGCGCCGAATACCTCAAGGCGGGCGAGCACGCGCGCGCGGCCGAGCAACTGCGCGAGGCGGTGACCCGCGACCCCGGCTACTCGGCGGCCTGGAAGGCGCTCGGCAAGGCGCTGGCGGATTGCGGGCGCGCGGCCGAGGCGCTCGAGGCCTACCGCCGCGGCATCGAGGCGGCGCACGCCAAGGGCGACAGGCAGGCGGAAAAGGAAATGACGGTTTTCGCCCGACGCCTGGAACGGAGCCTCGAAGCTTGAGCTTCTTCCGCGGTCTGCGGCAGGCCGTGTTCGGGGCGCCGCTCGACCCCATGTCGAACAAGACCCGGCACAGTATCGCGCTGGTCGCCTTCTTCGCCTGGGTGGGGCTGGGCGCCGACGGCATCTCCTCGTCGTGCTACGGACCGGCGGAGGCGTTCCGCGCCCTCGGCGACCACACCCATCTGGGGCCCTACCTCGCGCTGGCCACGGTGGTCACGGTGTTCATCATCGCGCTCGCCTACAACCAGGTGATCGAGCTGTTTCCGACCGGGGGCGGCGGCTACCGCGTCGCAACGCGCCTGCTCGGGCCGACAGCCGGCGTGGTGACGGGGGCCGCGCTGCTGGTGGACTACGTGCTGACGATCGCGATCTCGGTCGCGGCCGGCGTGGACGCGCTGTTCTCGCTGCTGCCGGTGACGCTGCACAACTACAAGCTCGCCGCCGGCCTGGCGATCGTCGTTGCGCTGATGCTGCTCAACCTGCGCGGCATGAAGGAAGCAATCAAGGTCCTGTTGCCGATCTTCCTCGGCTTTGTCGCCACCCACGCCGTGCTGATCGTCTACGGCGTCCTGGCGCACGCGGGCGAATTCAGCCGCCTGCTGCCCGAGATGACCGCCGATACGCGCGCGCTCGGCGACGCGATCGGCTGGGCCCCGATGGCGGCGTTCCTGCTGCTCGCCTACGCGCAGGGCGGCGGCACCTATACGGGACTGGAAGCGGTTTCCAACAACGTCAACGTGCTCGCCGAGCCGCGCGAGCACACCGGCAAGCTGACCATGCTGTTCATGGCGCTATCGCTCGCGTTCACCGCAGGCGGCATCATCCTGGTCTACCTGCTGTGGAACGTGACGCCGGTCGAGGGACAAACCTACAACGCGATCGCGTTCGGCGCCGTGCTGCGCGAGATGGGCTTCGCCACCCCGGCGGCGAACCAGTGGGCCCTGCTGGTCGTGCTCGGGCTCGAGGCCGGGCTGCTGTTCGTGGCGGCCAATACCGGCTTCCTCGGCGGGCCC